>CAZCMD010000361.1:0-1525 GCA_964499695.1 uncultured Desulfatiglans sp. | reverse complement strand
CGAATAATTATTCGCCCCTACAATCGAGACATTCTCCAGATAATAAAAAGATGAATGGTTTTAAAATATTTTAAATGATGCACCTTATTTTAAACCCATGCAATCAATTTACAATGTATTTAAATCCGGAGAACTAACAGCCTCAGGATTTTCCCTGTCCATTTCCCATCTTTTTGGATTATTTAAAATGTATTCTCTGACAACGTTCAATTCCTCATCATCCCGGATAACATGCTCATAATAATTTCGCTGCCAGATATTCTCCAGGGTCATATTTGACTTAACTAATTTTGTAACACCAATTTTAAATCCTCGTATAGCTGATCCTATGGTTTTTGATGTGCCTCTTGGTTTACCACCGTGTAGTAGGGGCGAATAATTATTCGCCCCTACTGTCTCATCTTGAATGACCAGTATACCATGGATATGATTCGGCATAATTATATATTCATCTGTTATGATGTGTGGAAAATGCATATTAATTTCTTCCCAGCATATTTGTATTATTTTTCCAAAACTGTTTAATTGTATTTCGCCAGAGGCAATATCACCAAACAGGCATATTTTATTCCAAGCACATACAGTAACAAAATAGGCCCCTGCATTGGAATAATCATATCCCTTCAACCGGATAGATTTCCTGTGTTTGGCGGTACTCATTTGAATTATTACCTGCAATTCACATCTTTGCAGGGGCGAAAAATTTTTCGCCCCTACAGTAATATGCCCACCTAAGAAGATATTAAAACCTCACCCCTGCCGCCTTCATTTGTATCACCGCTATACCGTCTAAAAAGGGTATCAGATTCAATCTGCGGCATGATGCCAGATCGGGACAGCTCTTTTCTGAGAATTCCCAGGATGGAAGACGTATATGTGCAGTTATATGTAAAGGTGGGGAGCAGGTCAGGCAGGTTATCCTTATTAAGAAGCATTATGGTCCCCCTTACCATCCTTGCCCCAACCCTGGCACCGGGTGTACCGCATATGATTATAGTCCCGGCCTTCATGTTAAAGCCAGGCACATCTCCGCTATTCCCGGTCACATAGATCAGGCCGCATCTCATTCTTGCTCCCAGCATCTGGCCCGCACTGCCATTTATAATGATTGTACCGCCGGCCATACCTTTTGTGTGACCCCGATATGCCGCCGCAGTGTAATGACCTGCATTACCATTAACTACAATCAGACCAGACCTCATATGTGCGCCAAGGTAATCTCCGGTATCGCCGTTTATTACAAGCTCGCCTCCGCTCATCTTTGCACCGGTATGAAAACCAACAGGGCCATTTATCTGCATTTTACCCTGAGACATACCTTCACCCAGTCTTTTGAACCTGGTTAGATCCCCGTTAACGATAAGGTCAGGAGGAAGCCTCTCAGCGCTATCATTCTTAACTTCAGCCAGATCAACATCAAACCACTCCCCGGCAGGTTCCCAGGATTTACCGACAAGTATTGGGATATCTTTTATATCTTTCGCGCTTTTACCTGCCATGTTTTCCGGTTTTATATTTTCCGCCT
>CAZCMD010000360.1:0-1538 GCA_964499695.1 uncultured Desulfatiglans sp. | reverse complement strand
TTTTAAAAGACAATCTTAAATTTGTTGAAAAATTAAAAAAGATACCGAGCTTTGAAGATTTTTCTGAGAAAGACCTCAAAGGTATCCTTGAAATGAGTAAGCTAAGGCAATATGAGCCAGACGAGGCGATTATGAAAGAGGGTAGTTTTGATTCCTGCATATTTTTTCTTATCAGCGGAAAGGTAAAAGTGGTCAAGAACGATGAAAGTCTTGGTATTCTAAAACGCACAGGAGATGTATTTGGTGAAATGAGCATAATTGACGCCTCTCCCCGCTCTGCATCAGTATATGCAATTGACAGGACAGTCTGCATGACAACAGATGCCTCCTATCTTGACAGGTTAAGGGGCAAAGAGAGGTTTGTTTTTTCAAGTATCCTTTACAGGGTCTTTTCCCAGATCCTGGCGAACCGCTTAAGAATAACAAGTGATGAGTTAAGTAAGGCAAAGGAAGAGATTGAAAAATTTAAAAAGGAAAAAGAGGATGCCTCTTTATAGCATGTAATAATGGGGAACAATACTGTAATCTCTCCTCAAAGTGAAAAATAATTATCAACATCTCCGGGTATTCATTTGTTTCCATCCGGATGATAAAATTTTCTCAGCCATCAGGAATGTATTTTATTACCAATCTGCGTAAATTTGCATAGAAGCATGTGGAGGGTGAAAAAAGTTCCCTGGCGAATTCCCTGAAACGATCCGATCCCATCCTTTTTCGCATCCAGTTCTGGAAGAGGACCATCCTGTTGCACAGAATAAAGTTACACCATTTTATCAAGAGCCCCTCTTTTATTACTATTAATTATTTAATGATATTGTAAAAATCAGGTTCTTCTGATATGTTACACAATTTTATTTTGAAAGGTCAAAATATTGAAAAGCAGGGCTGGTTTTGAACCTTCTTTAAAGGGGAAATATATAGCATCAATAGATTTCGGGAGCCATACAGCAAGGTTTCTTTTAGGTGAAATCTGTGCCCCACCGACACTATTCCGGCCTGTTATAAGAAAAAGGGTTTACACCAATCTGGCAGAGGGTTTTAATAAAAAAGGTCCGGGTGTTATTAATGGAAAAGCAGAGGAGAGGGCTATACGCGCTATTTCTGATTTTTCCGCCATTGCCGGAGAATATTCTGTTGAATGCATAGCAGGTGCTGCAACAGGGATTATGAGACGGGCAGAAAACGGCCATGATCTTTTAAAAAAGATATTGGCCGTTACTGGTATTGAAATAAATGTGGTTTCAGGTGAGAAAGAGGCATCGCTTACATTGCAGGGGATGTCCCATGCCTTGAAGTTAGAAGAGGCTCCTGATGCCTTTTTTGACCTTGGAGGTTCAACAACAGAGATCATTATTAAGAGAGGAGACTGCAAAGAGATATTTTCATTACCTGTCGGGGCATTTTTACTCACTGAACAATATCTCAAACACGATCCTCCGCTAGAAGATGAAATAGGTCAGTTAAAACAATATGTTGATGGAATTCTTAAAGACAGTTTAACTGCTTTTTCTAATAAGCGTAAGGATATTGTCCTTATA
>CAZCMD010000359.1:0-1561 GCA_964499695.1 uncultured Desulfatiglans sp. | reverse complement strand
AGTAAAAAAAAGGAATATACACCTTGCACCCAGTAAACCCTTTAACTGGTTTGACAGGCCACCGGGAGTAAACCGTATCGTGGGTATCCCCTGGACGGCGCATCTGCTCTACCCGGATATCTTTACTGAAGACTGGTTCAGGGAAAAGGCAAAGAGGTTTTATTCATTATTTTATCATTATGAACTTTCAGATGAGGAACTGACATCAATACTTGAGAAATGAAAGGTCTTACAAAATGAAAATTAAAGAGAAAGACAAAAATATACAGAACTGGGTAGATTTCTGGCGATCGTCAAAGGGGGTTTTTGACAATAAATCAGACAGCGAACAGGCGGAATTCTGGGACACAAGGTGGGGTATAACAGATACAGGCATATCAAAACAGCATAAACCGCGCAAAAAAAAGATAAGTATGGGCGAGATATTCGAGATGCTGGAAGAAATAGGGTTCAAAATCAAGGGGTCAAGGATACTTGATATCGGCTCCGGCCCCGGGGCTGCGGCCATACCCTTTGCCGAGGCAGGGGCAAAGGTTACTGCACTTGATATCTCGGAAGCCGCCCTGGAACGCCTTAAGGCATACACAGATAAAAAGGGGCTTGATGTGAAAACCATTACTGCCTCCTGGTGGACGGCTGATATTGACAGGCTCAACCTCAGAAACCAATTTGATCTGGTATGTGTTACCAATAGCCCTGCTGTAAAGGATGTAGATGGTTTTGAACGCATGCTTGCATGCTCAAAGGGTTTCGGTTTTTACGGCTTTTTTATACAGAATCATGGATATGGCCCCATGATAGGGAGCGATGTTGTTCAGAAGGTACTTAAAGGCGCCGGCCCTAAAAACACATCAAAAAAGGGCTCTCTTTTTACCAATGCATTTTTATACCTGTACCTTAAAGGGTGCCGGCCCGTGTTGCATATCCATGATAATAAGAGAAAGATATCAATGCCATGGGAAGAGGCCGCGGATCATACAATCAGCTCTCTTAATCATTTTGAACCCTGCACCGCCACAGTAAAGAGAAGGATACGGGAATATTATAAATCATCAGCGGTGCACGGGATATATAAAGAAAACCGCTCTGTATATTCAGGGATGATGGCCTGGAAGATGAAATAAAGAGACTGAATATTTTTCAGGAGATGGAAATTGAACGAAGAAAAGAAAAAAGGGATGGATGTAACAGGTTATGACCGGCGCGCCCTTGGAGTGGACAGCCCCATGTATGACTATTATGCCCAAAAGATTATTGAAAAGACCGGCATTACAAGTGGCCTTTGCGTAGATGCAGGTTCAGGAGGCGGATACCTTGGCCTTGCCCTCGCAAAAATAACCGACCTTGCCTTCATATTTCTGGATCAATCAGAAAAGATGATTGAAAGGGCAGAACTCAATATCACAAATGCTGGACTAAATAAAAGGGCAAGGACCCTCCATGCTGATGTCCACAAAATACCATTAACAGACGAATCCGTTGATCTGGTCATAAGCCGTGGTTCAATACCATTCTGGAAAGAACCTGTCACGGCGCTTAAGGAGTTTTACCGGATTCTTGC
>CAZCMD010000358.1:0-1649 GCA_964499695.1 uncultured Desulfatiglans sp. | reverse complement strand
TATTTGGGTCAACAACCGAGGCGCCATCTACAGTAAATGTGTACCTGTAGGCCCCTGGTACAAGAGGGGCGACCTTACCTTCCCATATGCCTTCGCTGTTTTTAGTAAACTCTACATTTCCAGGGGTCATTCCAAAGATATCAGAACTCTGTAAGCCAACCTTATTTGCCTCAGGGGCCAGTATCCTGAATATTATGCCCCTGTCTGCAAGCACTTCAGGTGAAGTGACTACCGGCGCCTGTGGAAAAGCAGGCTTTTTTGCCTGGGCATAGATGTTTGCAGACAGGGATAAAAACACTATAACCGCGGTCAATGTAAATATGCGCATAAATGAATTTTTACGTTCCATAAATATCTCCCCCATTTATTAATAGGTTACACTTCATTGACTGCTTTAAAAACATGGTCATCAACTGTTAAACAATTTATTAGACTTTAAATTAACCAGCAGGAAATGCAACAGGAAAGAATATTAATATTGTTTAATACTTAAGGAGGGTTTCTGAATATCTCTATATTATAGCTTTGCCTACGGGGTATTACCCGGGTTCTGCTCACTGCTTTCCTGGCGGTTCAGGCGTTTCTGTCTGATTGTCTCCCTGATCTCCTTGCGTTTTTCAAGAGGCATCTCTCTGAGTTTATTGAATATCCTTTGCCTCTGCTCAGGGGATTTTTCCCGGATGATCTCTCTGATTCGTTTTCTTTGGTCAGGTGTGAGGTTTTTAAATTTTTCAGCGAGCATTTTTCGTCTTTGAACAGATGCTTTGTTCAACTTCTCTCTTACTGCTTTAAGGTTTTCTTTTTGTTCCTTTGAAAGATCACGATAGGTCTCAAAACTTTTCTGTATCTGAGCCCTTTTTTCTTCAGACAGTTTTTCCCATACCTTTAACCTGCTTTTCAAGGCCTTCCGGTCTTCAGGAGACATGCTTACCCACTTTTTAGACCCATTAAACAATGCCTTCTGCTTCTTGGAAGGCAGTGATTGCCACCTATCCTTAAGCGGTTTTAATATCTGCTGTTGTTTTTCTGTAAGTGTTTCCCATGTGATACCACTATCATCAGCATATAGCGTTGAAGAGATACATAGATATATAAAAACAGAAAATATTAATTGAATCATATGGCTTTTGCTTTTTTTAATTTTATCCATAATAGCCCTCCTCCAAAAAATTAACCGGTTGTATTTTCACTTTCCGCCAACCAGTTATAAAATTCCAGGTTTTCAATCAGATCAAAATCCTGTTCTTCTGAGAGCAGCTCTATAAGCGAGAGCTGTTCAGGGCTTATTTCATTTTCTCCTGAAATTACTTGAGGGATCATGCTCTCCAGGTCACTTTCTTTAAGATTGATACCGGGCTTGGATATTTCAGCTCCTTTTTCTGTGATTTGAGTCGATTGAATATTCTGATAGTTGTCCGGCCCGGTCAGAAGATTTATTAAAAAGAGTAATGCAAAAATTGAAACGGCAACCCCTGCCAATGGTACAGCTAACAATATCCTTTTTGCCTGCTTCTGTCCCATCGCCTCAATCCTTGCAACTCTGATTTTGGCAAGGGTTTTTGAATCAATATTATTTACCGCCTGATCCAGGTGTTCTCTGATCTCGCTGATCAACTCTTTTTCATTTTTCATGGCCATGTCCCTTCCAG
>CAZCMD010000357.1:0-1655 GCA_964499695.1 uncultured Desulfatiglans sp. | reverse complement strand
TATGACTTTGACGGCAGGAGGAGTGTCTGGGGCGGGGAGTGCGGCAGGTATGAAATATCAAGAAGCGTTGAAAAGAAAGAGCTTAATTTTTTCAGGCAGAGGGATGATATATGGGAAAAGTACGTTGCCGGGCTGTATGATGTTATTAAGGATGAACCCCTGTATGAGGTTGATGGAAGGCCAACCATAGGGATACAGAGGTCAATCTACTCCATGCAGACAGCTATCATGTGGGTACATTTCTTTGATCGCCTCGGATTCAGGCCGGTATTTACACCTGCAACCAGTAACCATATAGCAGAGGCAGGCATAGAGGCGATGACCGCTGAGACATGCTTTCCGATAAAGGTTTCACACGGTCATGTGAAGGCACTTACCGGGAAAACAAGATATCTGTTTCTGCCGGTGCTCATCAATATGGAAACAATGTCCGTTAATGAAAAGGGCTATTTCTGCCCGCTCGTCCAGGCCAATAAATTTATGGTCAATGCCGCCCTCAGTATTGATAAAAATAAAGTGATAGGCCCGGTTCTGCATCTTAAGAATGACCCCTCAACACTGGCTGTTGAATTAAGTGATCAGATATCAGCGAAGCTTGGTAAATCCCCTTCGGAAATAAGGGAGGCCCTGTTCTATGCATTAAAACGCCAGAGGACGTTTACAGAAGAGATCCACAATGCAGGCAAAGAGATATTAAAAACCCACGATCAGGATGAACCCCTTGTTATAGTGACAGGCAGACCATATAACCTGTATGATGAAAGACTTAATCTTAAGCTCGGACAGAACCTCTCAAAGTGCGGCATAAAGGCCCTGCCCATGGACTATATAGAGCTGTCAGGCATTGATCTCTCGGATTTTCCCAACATGTACTGGGGCCTTGGGGGGCGAATATTGAGGGCAGCGAAGTATATAAAGGCAACACCAAACCTTTTCGGTCTGCACATTACCAACTTCAGTTGCGGCGCTGACTCATTTATCGAGCATTTTTACAAACATGTGATGGGAGAAAAGCCCGCTCTTATACTGGAGCTTGATGAACACAGCGCAGTGGCAGGTGTGATGACCAGGCTTGAGGCATATAAAAATGTAGTGGAAAATGTGATGTTAAAATTCAACCGAAGGGTTGAGAAGAGGTTAAGGGTTTTGATGTAGGGGCACGCTGCAGCGTGCCCGTGAGGAGGGGAAGGTATGCGGTAATGATTCGGGCACGGTGCGCCGTGCCCCTACAACACCAATAACGTATGAATATAAATTTTCATATCTTATATAAATGGACAGCAAAACAGAAAATACTCAGTCTTTAAAACATAGAAGGTCAATTCGTCTGAAGAATTATGATTATTCCAGTCTGGGGTTATACTTTGTAACTATATGCACCCATGGATATATGAATCTATTGGGTGAAATAAAAGATGACAAGATGAATCTGAATAAATATGGAGAGATAGCAAAAAAAGAGTGGTATAAAACCGGGGAAATACGACCCGATATCAATCTGCCTGAATTTGTAATCATGCCAAACCATCTACACGGTATCATCGAGATTACCTGTAGGGGCACGCTGCAGCGTGCCCATGAGGATGGTACGGTCCGAGATAATACTTCGGGTATCCTGCACCATGAAAAAACGGGCACGGTGCACCGTGCCCCTA
>CAZCMD010000356.1:0-1684 GCA_964499695.1 uncultured Desulfatiglans sp. | reverse complement strand
ACAGGTAAAAATGACCATGAAACCCGTATCCTTACAAGGGAATTTGCGCCATGCCTGATTGATTCGCTGGTCAAAACAGTAAAGACAAAGATAGAAAATATTATGCCCCACAGTGATCACTTTATCAGTAATCTGGGCCAGACAGGCACATACCTGAAAAATCTGATAACCTGCTGGAAAGAATTTAAAAATAATTAAAATAGCCTCCTTCCCCTGCCTTGACAAAGCAAAACCAGATGCTTAAGGTAACAGAGGTTTTTTACAGGCCTTTTATCAGATCAAATTAAGGAGTTGTTTTTAGGATTATGAGTGGAATTTTCACGGACAAGAGTAAAAAGATTGATGTCAAGGCAGATGAAACGGAAACAAAAGAGGGTGTTACATCAGCAAAGAGTGAAGCAGGCTCTATAGAAATAACCCCTGAAGAGACCTCAACAGATGATCTTTTAAAAAAGATAGAAGAGCTCAAAGAAGAATCAAAGAATAATTATGATAAATATCTCCGCTCACAGGCGGAAATAGAGAATATTCTAAAGAGGAATAAAAAGGATAAAGAGGAATGGTATAAGTACGCAAATGAGGGGCTCATAAAAGAGCTGCTTCAGGTTATTGATAACCTTGAAAGAGCACTTAACCATTCCTGTAATGAAGAATCATATAATGCCCACATAGAAGGGGTAGAGCTTACACTCAAGGGCCTGAAGGACATACTTACAAAGGCAGGCCTTTCCGAGGTAAAAACCGTTGATGAAGATTTTGACCCGTGCCTTCATCATGCTGTTATGCAGGAGATGAGCGACAGCGTGGAAAAAGGCAAGATACTAAAGGTGTTCCAGAAGGGCTATCTTCTTAACCAGAGATTAATAAGACCTGCCATGGTTGTTATCAGCAAGGGGGTATCTGATGATAACATCCCTGACGAAACCTTCCAGGGGGCATGTGAAGAAAATAATATAGAGTAAAGGGGGATAAGGAGTAAAAATGGGAAAAATTATAGGAATTGATCTTGGTACTACAAATTCATGCGTTGCTGTTATGGAAGGCGGTGATCCCGTTGTTATCGCAAACCAGGAGGGAAGCAGAACCACACCATCAATCGTAGCCTTTAATGACAAGGGCGAGAGGCTTGTGGGGCAGATAGCAAAACGTCAGGCCGTTACAAACCCTGACAATACTATATTTGCCGTAAAGAGGCTTATCGGAAGAAAGTACGCCTCTCCTGATGTGCAGAAGGATGTTGGCATCCTGCCATACAAGATAACCCAGGCATCAAACGGCGATGCACAGGTGACCTGTCGCGGCAAAGATTACAGCCCTGCTGAAATATCATCCATGATCCTGGTAAAGATGAAACAGACCGCAGAGGATTACCTTGGCGAGCCTGTTACTGAGGCAGTAATTACCGTGCCTGCATATTTTAATGACAGCCAGAGACAGGCAACAAAGGATGCAGGTAAAATTGCGGGCTTAAACGTATTAAGGATAATAAATGAACCTACTGCCGCATCTCTGGCCTTCGGGGTGGACAAAAAGGGTGATAAAAAGATAGCGGTATTTGACCTTGGCGGCGGTACATTTGATATATCGATCCTTGAAATAGGGGAGGGTGTGTTTGAGGTAAAATCCACAAATGGCGATACCCACCTTGGCGGAGAGGATTTTGACAACAGGGTAGTTAACTACC
>CAZCMD010000355.1:0-1694 GCA_964499695.1 uncultured Desulfatiglans sp. | reverse complement strand
AAAATATATTATTGAAAAACAATATTTTGGAGGTCAATCGTGGCAGAAAACAAATATGAAATACTATTTTCACCTTATCATATAGGTAAGGTTCAATTAAGAAACAGGTTTGTAAAGACAGCGGCTCAGACCTATTTTTTCGACTCAGGTGAAAAACGCGTCGGTGATACAGCAAAGGCATTTTATGGCGCAGTAGCAAAGGGTGGCGTTGGCCTTATTGTCACAGAAACACCTGCAATGGAATGGCCCCTGCTTGAAGATGGCGACCGCAGGTTCAGGGTCGATAATGACAAATACATCCCACAGATGAAGGAATTAACCGACCTGGTTCACAGCTACGGCGCAAAGATATTTACCCAGTTCTATCATCGCGGCCCATGGGGTAAAGAATACCAGTTTATAGCTCAGCGTATTGCCGCTTCAGCAGTACATTTCACATCACCCTATGACGTGCACCCGGATGATCCGCCGCATTCACTCACAAAAGAGGAGATTGAGTGGTGGGTTGATCACTTTGCTGGCTGCGCTGTCAGGGTACAGAAGGCAGGTTATGACGGGCTTGAGATCAATGCAGGCGCTGACCACCTTTTCCACTCATTCCTGTCAAAGTTCTGGAACAAGCGTGATGACGAATACGGCCCCCAGACAATGGAAAACAGGATGAGATTTGTTATTAATGTTATTAGAGAGATCAAGAAACGCTGCGGCGAAGACTTTCCTGTTCAGATACTCATGAATGCCTATGAATTCGGTGCAGGCCCTGAGGGAATTACCGCTGAAGAGGGTATCCAGATTGCTAAGGGATATGAGGCAGCCGGTGTTGACTGTCTCCATGTAAGAAACCATCTGCACGGACACCACCAGGGTTCTTACCTGCATAACCTTCTCTGGTATCCTGAATTCTGCATTGAAGGGCCTTTGGCGCCTGAAATGGACTGGAGCAAAAAAGGTGACCTTATCAATGTCCCGTCAGCAGCCCGGATTAGAAGACAGGTTACCAAGCCCACAATCATGGTACCATCAGGATTCACTGCTGATTATGCAGAGATGGTTCTCCAGAGGGGCGATGCAAATATCATCGGTTTCAACAGAAGGCTCTTTGCAGACCCGTTCTACCCGACCAAGATCAGGGAGGGTCGTCCTGAAGACATTCAGCCATGTACACACTGCAACAACTGCGCAAAACGCTACAATGAGATCAGACAGTGCCGTATAAATGCAGCCTTTGGTACTACACAGTATGAAATCGACAAGGCACCCAAAAAGAAAAAGGTTGTGGTAGTGGGCGGTGGCCCTGCCGGAATGCAGGCCGCACGGGTTACAGCTACTAGAGGCCATGATGTGACACTCTATGAAGCAGGACATTACCTTGGCGGAAATCTCCCCATGGCATCTACAATAAAGAGCACAGAGCTTGAAGATATTCCCTCAATAATTACCTTCTTCAAGACTCAGCTCCAGAAGCTCAACGTTAAAGTGAATATGGTCAAGGAGGTTACCCCTGACATGGTCCTCAGGGAAAATCCGGATGCAGTGGTTGTTGCTGTTGGTGCTGTCCCCGCATATCCTGATGTGAAAGGCCTTGACAGCCCCAATGTCATAAAATCAACCACGCTCTACAACATGCTGAAATTATCCTTAAGATTTATGAGCCCTGATTTCCTGAATGCCTTCAGCAAATTCAGGATGCCTGC
>CAZCMD010000354.1:0-1701 GCA_964499695.1 uncultured Desulfatiglans sp. | reverse complement strand
CGAATAATTATTCGCCCCTACAGAATCATAATAAAATCTAAAACAACCTGCGGAAAATAGAATACCTTTCAAGTCTTAAGCAGGGTTATGTCTATAACTGACTTACCTTAAACATATTATCATTCCTGTGTTCATTACCCTTTCTTGCATAATCGCCGCCATTACCCCCTGAAAAGTGGAGTATGGGTTTATCAAGTCTTGGTACAAATATGGGGCTGTGTGTAAGACCCCTTGGTATGTAGATCAGACAGCTTTTGGTTATGGATATCTTTTCATCCTCGATATAAAAGCTGACCTCTGCATTCAGCTCTTCAGGGTGCTCTGGATCAGTGCCCATAAAGCCTATGAACTCATCAAAATCATCATGGCTGTGTGGCGCAGGGCCAGTATCATTTGTGGTGCAGAACCATATTATCTCGGCATAGGGTGCACCCTTTAGCCTTTTACCGCACATGTAGACCAGAAACTTGATGAAGCCCTCTGGCGCTTCAGGGATTGTTCCGTCAGGTCGTTCATATCTTTCTACATAATTATGTGCATAGGTACCCTTTGCTGCGGTTGCTTTTGCAGGGATAGCCTCAAACCTGTCTGTATTCAAGTGACATGTATAGAAGAAAAATGGTGTTGTAAGATCCCTCACCTCTAAGTTTCCATGTGCTGCACCTTCAGGGATAAACACGGCGCATGAGTTGGTGAGTGTGAGTCTGTCATTTTCAATCCACAGGTCCACGGTCGCATTTAGGCTATCCGGCTTTTCCGGGTCACCGCCTATCATAAATATCATTTTATCTGAATTGGCTTTGAAAAGGCCCGGTTCCCTACACGGTTTTTTATACCATGCTGCCTCATTGAACATGCAGTTCTTTATTACCTTTTCATCCATCCAGACAGTGTTAACACGGGCTTCTTTCGGTTCAACATGAGGCAGAATAGGGTTCCCTTGGCCTGGAAACGCAAAATATTTTTTGTTGGACATTATATTCTCCTTTTATATCAACTATCCAGCCCTGCAGATGAGCCCACCGTCCTGTACACATATTGACCCTGTGATATGGTTTCCTGCCGGTGACGCCAGAAACACGCAGTATGCACCTATCTCGATCGGTTCACCAAACCGGTGACAGGGTGTTTCATTTCTAATAAATTCATGTGCGCTTTCAGGAAGGTCTTTATCCAGATCAGAATGGAACGGACCTGGTTCAATACTGTTTACCCGTATACCATCGTTGCCAAGCTCCACTGCAAGGTATCGTGTAAAGTGGTCAATGGCTGCCTTTGATGTGTTATAAGGGGAATTAGGGTGATTAAAAACATCACCAATTAGCTGGGCGCCTATTGATGAGATATTTATGATCCTCCCTCCAAGTCCTGCTTCCCTCATTTTCGGTGCAATGGCATATACCAAATTGGCGACACCGTGGAGGTTGGTATCTATGACTCTGTGCCACTCCTTCATATCCTTGTCCTTTAAAAATTCTACATTGGTTGCAACCCCGGCATTATTCACAAGGACATCAACATGGTTAAAAAATTTATATATCTCTACGGTTGCTGCATCCACACTCTTTTTATCTGCAATATCA
This sequence comes from uncultured Desulfatiglans sp., assembly GCA_964499695.1. GTDB lineage: Bacteria > Desulfobacterota > DSM-4660 > Desulfatiglandales > HGW-15 > JAAZBV01. Next base: position 118 of record CAZCMD010000354.1, on the reverse strand, counting down.
CATACTATGCAGGTATATCTGCCTCCATACTGTTTAAAACCGGCTGCAACCTGCGTGCCCTTTTCTTTATTACGGCAAAGGATAGCCACATTTGCCCCACTCTGGGCAAAGGCGGTGC
>CAZCMD010000353.1:0-1741 GCA_964499695.1 uncultured Desulfatiglans sp. | reverse complement strand
ACCCTGTAATGGTTATTTGCGCTTACACAGAAAACCTTTCCCTTATCATCCTCTAGCATGAATTCAACGCTGCTCTCTCCTGGGTATTTGAAAAATATATCCCTGAGTTCCTCAAGATACGCCTTTGTGATTTTCTTTTCATCAAGATTAAACTTGATAACCTTAATGGCCTGCTGTCTCAGGGTCTCTAACGATTCTACCTCTTTTGCTATAATCTTGGCCATGTTTTCGTTTATCTCTACAACACCTGTCAGCAGTATCGGGTCATCTCCCTTTAAGAGGTGTGAAGCGTTGTTAAATGCGTCCGGGAAAAAGACCGCCTCAACAGAATCGGTCTGGTCTTCAAGGGAGATCACTGCCATTCGGTCTCCCTTTTTTGTCCTTTTCAGTTTTATATCCGCTATCACACCTGCCACCTTGACCTGTGAACGATCCTCTACCTTTGTAAGGCCTGATATGGTTGAGGTTGCATGTCGTTCAGCCGTTTTCTGATATTCATTAAGCGGGTGCCCTGTAATATAAAAACCGAGGGACTCCTTTTCGCGTTTAAGCTTTTCTTTGTCGTTCCACTCGTTAAGTTCAGGGAATTCAAAAAGGGCAGCCATACCTTTGTTATCGCCCTTCATGGCGCCGAAGATAGTAAGCTGGTTAGGGTTATGGTTTGCCCCTGACATCCTTATTACATCATCTACCGATGCAAAGAGCCGTGACCGGTAAACAGATGTAAAATCCATTGCCCCGCACTGTACCAGCCCCTCAAGCACCCTTTTATTTACCTTTGAGCCGTCAACCCTTTCGCAGAAATTAAAAAGATCGGTGAATCTGCCCTCCTTGTCACGGGTTTCCAGGATGGATTCAACTGCCTTGACCCCGACATTCTTTACGGCAGCAAGGCCGAACCTGATGGCGTCATTTACAACAGTAAAATCCGCGCGGCTTTCATTCACTTCGGGCGGAAGTATCCTGATACCCATTTCACGGCATTCGGCAATGTTTTTAATGGTCTTGTCAGGGCTACCCATGTCATTGGTTAAAAGGGCTGCCATAAACTGGACTGGATAATGGGCTTTTAAGTAAGCGGTCTGATAACCAATAAGGGCATAGCATGCCGCATGGGAGCGGTTGAAACCGTAGCCTGCAAATGGTTCTATAAATGCGAATATCTTTTCTGCCAGGGATACATCTATACCGTTTTGGACACACCCTTTTACAAATTTTTCCTTTTGTTCAGCCAGGAGGTCAGCCTTTTTTTTACCCATTGCCTTTCTGAGCACATCTGCCTCTCCCATGGAGAACCCTGCCAGATCGCGTGCAATCTGCATTACCTGCTCCTGGTAAACAGCAACACCGTGGGTCTTCCCCAGTATGGGCTGAAGCTTTGGGTGCAGGTATACAGGTTTTCTCCTCCCGTGTTTTCCGTCTATATAGTCCGGTATCCAGTCCATTGGCCCGGGCCTGTAGAGTGCAACAAGGGCTACAAGGTCTTCAAAGTCCTCTGGCTTAAGCCTTCGCAGGAGGTCTTTCATGCCGTCACTTTCAAGCTGGAACACACCCGTGGTCTTTCCCTCCTGGCAGAGCCTGAAGGTCTCTTCATCAGTGAGGGAGATATTGTCTATATCAAGCTCCACACCTGTGGATTCCTTTATAAGCGTTACAGCATGTTTGATAACAGTGAGGGTTTTAAGACCAAGGAAGTCAAACTTGATAAGGCCGACCTTTTCAAGCTGATCCATTGTGAACT
>CAZCMD010000352.1:0-1743 GCA_964499695.1 uncultured Desulfatiglans sp. | reverse complement strand
CAAAAAAAGACCTGTGGGGTTATGAGCTTGTCTGCGTTTGTAATTCCACGGATATAGGCGAAACCATCTCGATAGAGGATAATGTTGCTGTAAACGTAGCCTCAAGCAACTATATCGGGATACAGCAGGTGGTTGAGAGGGGTAAGAAGATAATCGTTAATTTCAATGAGAAGAATGTGCTTGATGATTCACCCTATGCACTTCCCCCCAAGCTTGCTGTAGTCAGGGTGCCTGAAAGACTGCTTGTTAATAGCGGGGTGGTGGATTCGCTGCTCAGGTTCAAAAAGGACGGATACCATATTGCCATCGGGGGTTATGCAGGTGTATCAGGCTATGAAAAACTCTTTTCAGAAACAGACCTCCTGTGCGTGGATACCTCTGAGATTAAAAAGGATGATCTGAAGGAACTTGTACAGAAGGGCAATGAATATGATGCAATGATACTTGCCGAGAACATAAAAAACGGGGACAGGTTTGATATGTGTCTTGAAGCGGGCTGTTCTCTCTTCCATGGCCCCTTCTTTAAGATCCCTGAAAAGCTCTCAGTCAGAAAGATCTCATCAAACGAGATATCAAGGTTTAATCTTTTAAAGATAATCGAGCAGGAAGACCCTGACTACAATGAGCTTGCAAAACTGATACAGTCTGATGTCTCAATAAGTTTCAGGCTCTTATCATACCTCAATTCAGCGGCATTCGGTTTTACCCAGAAGATACAGTCCATTCAAAAGGCCATTACTTTACTCGGATGGAAGCAGATGAAGACATGGCTCAGGGTGGTAATATTATCGGATATGAATCAGAGCCCCAATGCCCCTGAGCTTATGTTTGTTTCAGCCCAGAGAGGAAAATTTTTGGAAATAATAACCAGGGAGCATGACTTCTGGGGGTTTAACCCTGACAGCCTCTTTTTACTGGGCACATTCTCACTCCTTGATACCATGCTCAATATGGAGATGAAGGAGGTTGTAAAGTACCTGCCCCTTGATGACAAACTAAAAGCGGCCCTCTGCCATGACCCCAATAACGAGTATCTGCCACTGCTCCAGCTTGCAATGCGCATGGAGGAATCAGGATGGGATGAAGCAAACGCAATGATCAGGAACCTGAGCCTTGACCCGGTAAAGATCAGAAAGGCATTCCAGGATTCAATAGACTGGGCCAATGAGATAACCATGGTTCATGGAAAATAAGTAGATCATGCACAAAAATCTGGACACATTAAACCGGGAAGAGTTGGGCAGGCTTTTCCCGATTATTCTATCTGAACACAAAGAGGAATGGAAAGATCTATTCAACCAGGAGAAGATAGAGCTGCTCAGGCTTCTTAAAAAAATGGGGGCAATACGAGTCGAGCACATTGGGAGTACCGCTGTCCCTGGCCTTTTGTCAAAACCGACAATAGATATCCTTATAGAAATTTCTGATTATAAAAGAAGGCAGAATGAGATAAAAGAAATTATGGTCTCTGCCGGGTATATCCACATGAAAGAGCAGGTAAACCACTTGATGTTTGTCAAAGGCTATGCCCCTGAGGGTTTCAAAGGGCAGTGTTATCATATCCATATGGAGCCTGAAGGAGCGGAAAGTATATGGGACAGGATATATTTCAGGGACTATCTGATCAGTAATCCAAAGGTTGCAGAGGAATATGCAACCCTGAAAAAGGCATTGGCAAAAAGATATGAATTTGACCGGGATGGCTATACAGATGCAAAGACAGATTTTATAAAAAAGGCCACT
>CAZCMD010000351.1:0-1778 GCA_964499695.1 uncultured Desulfatiglans sp. | reverse complement strand
AAATTCAAGATTGAAAATTCAAAATTAAACTGAGTAAAAACCTTTAAACCTTAAAATTAGAATCTTGAATCGATCCGTTAGGAGATCATTATGCTAAAAAATTATTTCACCACAGCAATAAACAATTTGCTCAAAAACAAACTCTACAGTGTAATCAATATCATCGGTTTAGCTGTTGGACTTACAGCTTTCTTTTTAATAACACTCTATGTTCAGGATGAACTCTCCTACGACAAACACTGGGAAAAGGCTGATCTTATTTATCGTATAAACCAGAGGACCCCTGGTATAGGTACGCATCCAACCACTTCTGTTCTGTTTTTACCAGCCCTTAAAAAATATTTCCCTGAGGATATTGAATTCGGTACTCGCATTATGAACTATTATGGAGAAATACAAATTGGCGATATGCGCTATAGGGCATCCTTTGCGAAAGTTGATGAAGATTTTGTCAATATATTCAAGGCTGAAGTGCTTAAAGGCAGTTTGAAAAGCACTTTACAAAGCACTGGCAATATCGCCTTAAGTGAAAAATCTGCTATTCAATACTTTGGGGATAAAGATCCAATTGGAGAAGTGATAACTTTCAATCTGGGTAACGACAATGAAGAACAGTATCATGTAACCGCGGTTTATCGTTTTATCTCTCCAAAAACCGTTTTGAATATACCCTGTTTTTCATTACTGGATGAGTCCCGGATCCCGGAAACGATGCGTATATGGTCCACCTACCCGTCTAACAACTATGTCCGCCTGAGTGAAACAGCAGATATTGATAAGTTTGTTTCCAGGTTGCCGAACTTTATCGATAAAATTCCATGGAACGGGCCTCCTGAACCCGGTAAAAAACTAAGCGATGTAATACAATACCCGCTTCAAAAAATGAGTGACATATATTTTAATCCTATCATCGTGCAAGGTAGATTCGGAAATAGAACAGTTATAGCTGTATATATAATTATCTCAGTATTAGTGCTTATTATAGGCTGTTTCAATTTTGTTATTTTAACAACTGCTAAAGCAACCCAGCGTGCCCGTGAAGTAGCTATGAGAAAGGTAGTTGGCGCCCGTTTTAAACAACTGTTTATCCAGTTTCTTGGCGAATCCCTGCTGATTACTTTTATGGCATTTCTCATTGCAGTAGCGATTACAGAAGTGGCATTACCGTTTTTTGAAACATTAATGGATTTGGAATTGGCAATCCCCTATACGTCTCCGGCAGGTTATATATTTGCATTATTTCTGGTAACAATGGTTGGATTATCAGGAGGGCTTTATCCGGCCTTTGTATTATCCAGGTTTTCTCCTACACGGGCGCTAAAGGCCAACCAAACAACAGAAGCAAACGGTTCCTTTAAATTAAGAAATATTCTGGTTATTTTTCAATTTACAGCATCTATCGGTTTAATTATTGCTACTGCAGTTGCCTTTTTTCAGTTGCTGTACGCGAATACACATGATCCGGGATTCAATCCGGATAATCTTCTTGTTGTGCATAATATAAACAATCCGGATGTAAGCGGTCACAAAAATACACTTCAGGAAGAACTGCTGAAACTTCCGGAGATAACCAATGCTGCGTTATCAGGTATCCAACCGTCGTCTGAAATAGGTTCATATTCACAGTCGGCATTTAGACCAAAAAATTCCCACTCACAGCAAGATCAGGAATTTTTTTTATACCAAGTCATGAGGATAGATTATAATTTTTTTAACACCTACCAGATACCTCTTCTTTCGGGCAGATACTTTTCCAGGGATATGGATAAGGAAGAACC
>CAZCMD010000350.1:0-1833 GCA_964499695.1 uncultured Desulfatiglans sp. | reverse complement strand
CATCTAAAAACTCCTTATGAAATTATGTCTTTCTATACAATAGTTATATTCAAAGGACAAGAAGCAAGGTGTAATGCGGAAACCTTTACAATCAGTGGTTTATTACAAAGCGGGTGGAGCCAAAGAGCGCTGTATCAGCAGAATGCCCAAGCCGGAATACAGAAGATATTGTTATCAAGAATCTTGAATTCACCGCGGTAAATAATCAGTGAAAATGGGATAGTAATGCCTTTTTCCTTATGGATATCCCTGAATATCTCAATTGACCTTAGATTTTTATTATCCCATTTATCTGAATATTTTATCTCAACAGGTATGGTCATGCCGCGTGTACTTATTACCAGATCCACCTCTGTAACCTGGCTTTTTTCCCAGAATGAAAAGCTTGCTGGCGTTTCAAGGTTGATCCCCCATTTTAAAAAATCGCTGATTATGAGGTTTTCAAAAAAATGACCTGTATCACCTGCTGCATCTATCAATCTTCGATCACGAAAGCCTGATAAGGCCCATATAAGGGCATTATCAACAAAGTAAACCTTTTTTGATTTCTTTATGCGGGTTGAGAGATTAATAAAAAAAGGAGAAAGAAGGAATCCCAGCAGGCTCTCCTGCCAGATAGCCACATATTTTTTAGTGGTGATCTGATTTACACCTGCATCAGCCCCAAGTTTATTATACTCCAGGAGACTGCCCGCCCTTGTTGAGAGCTGGGCAACAACCCTTCGGTATCCGTCAATGTTGCCTATCTCCTTCAGGCTTCGCATATCCTTTTCAAGGTAGGTATCAATATAATCCATGAGCCATCTGGGTATAGCATCCTCGGTTATCCTTGAAAAAGTCGGAGGGAAAAGGCTTCGTGTAATGAGGCTATCTATCAGCCGGATCATTTTATTGCTCTTTGGTTTATATTCACGGATCAGCGCAGTCAGGCTATCCTTATTAATTGTCCCTGTAAAGATGCTGTCGTACACATTCCTTGCGCATTCAGTATCTCCGAGCCCTTCATAGAGTGATGCCTCGCTCATGGTAAATGGATAAATCCTCAGGATCTGAACACGGCCAGCCAGTGTCTCGGAGGTTCTGTCAAGGAGTTCAAGACTTGATGAGCCACTGATAATAATCTTAAGGTGTGGAGAATAGAGATCATAAAGGATCTTAAGATTCTCAAAAATAGCAGGGAGTTTCTGTGCCTCATCTATGAAAAGAAAAAATTGCTCTTTCAACCGGTCCAGGGTGTGGCCTAATGTCTCTTCGATTCTATCCTGAAGATAATTTTCTTTCACTGTAACCCTGTCTCTATCAAACAGAGAATCAAGATTCAGGTAAAATTTCCGGTTTTGCGGTACATCTTCAAGGAATCTGATTATGGTTGTGGTTTTGCCTGACTGCCTTGGTCCTATAATAATAGTAATAAGTGGAGATTTGAGGTATTTTTCTAAATAACTATCGAATATTCTTGGGATAATATTCATTTCGTGCCCTCTATTTATGTGTGCAATAATATATCTTCAATTTATTTATTGTCAAGCAATAATTAAATTGTGTTTTAATTATAGCTGAATATTATCAGTATAATTCAACACATTAATTGATCCGTTTTAATGCCTGATAATTTTTTTTTGATATGCTATGTCATCATATATGTTTTAAAAGAATAAAAACGCAATTAAATTTTACAGACACATATAGGCGGAATACCATATGGAAAAAAACTCAGCTTAACTAAAGAGAGAATAAAGGGAATCATTAAGGATTTTATATCCTCTTCTCCTCTCAACACAATGGAAGATGGAACCGGTGAACCTGCATGGGATGATGCACTTATAGGGTTTG
>CAZCMD010000349.1:0-1847 GCA_964499695.1 uncultured Desulfatiglans sp. | reverse complement strand
TTGTGCTGCCCACAGGGATCATAATGTCCATGATAGGCGTCCCCCTGTTTTTATCCCTTATCTTAAAAGGAAAACGAAAGGAGTTCTGGTCATGATAAACAAGCTTTCAATCAAAAACCTCAATTTCGGTTACCACAACACCAGGATACTTAAGGATTTTTTCATGGATGTGAGTGACGGCCAGATAGTAAGCATTGTGGGGCCAAACGGGTCAGGCAAATCCACGCTTATCAAGTGCATTGACAGCATCCTTAAGCCCTCATCAGGCGATGTTACGGTTGACCGTGACAATATAGGGAAGATGAACAGGGTCGATATAGCAAAAAAGATCGCCTATGTGCCACAGGGTTCGTTAAGGGGTTTTCCGAATACGGTATTTGATGTGGTGCTCATGGGCAGGAGGCCATACTTTTCATGGAGGGGTGATAAAAGGGATGAGGAAAAGGTATGGGAGGTGCTGAACCTCCTTGGCATAGAAGATCTGGCAATGAACTACTTTACTGAGCTGTCCGGAGGGCAGCAGCAGAAGGTGTTGATAGCCAGAGCGCTCGCACAGGAGACAGGGCTGATACTCCTTGATGAGCCCACAAGCAACCTTGATGTATGGCACCAGATTGATGTCATGGAGATACTGCGTTCACTGGTAAGAAGAGAGCGGCTTACTGCAATCATTGCCATACATGACCTTAATATGGCAGCAAGGTTTTCTGATAAAATCATGATGATGAAGAAAGGTAAAATCATAGTAAGTGGTGCGCCAAACGATGTGATGACAGGGCAAAATCTCGAGGCTGTCTATGGCATAAAGGCCAATATAAGATTTACAGAGGATATCCCTTTTATTATCCCCATGACAAGGATTGCCGCAAGGGCATAATAAATACTAGACCAGATGATTGTTATGATTAAAACCAAAAGGAAATACTATGAAAACAAAACATTATAAAAAAAATATATTTAAAAAATTATTTCTTATTTTCCTGTTTCTGGCATTTGCTCTGTCAGCTCATGGCATTGATAAAGATGCATCAACCGTGACATCCCCTGACCCGCAATTCAGGACAATAACCGATATGGCCGGGAGAAAGGTGAAAATCCCGACCAAGATTACCAAGGTGTTAAGCACATCTCCGCCACCCACAACATTTATCTATATGCTTGCACCTGAAAAACTTGGCGGCTGGGTCGGTGGGGCGCCAAAGGATGCCGGTAAAATATTCCCAAAGGAATACAATAGTATTCCTAATATGGGATGGGAAAGGAGTGAAACAAACTATGAGGCATATATTGCGGCCCGACCCGACATTGTTTTTACCGGGATAGAGGCGGGGTTTGACGCTTCACGAGCAGAAAAAGTCCAGGAGAAATTTGGTAAGATACCGGTGGTGTGTATAGAAAACAGCCGAAACGCCACTGGTTATGCAAAAACAATTACATTCATGGGGGATGTATTAGGCGTGCCTGACAGGGCCAGAATACTGAATGATTATTACCTCGGGGTGCTTAAGGAGGTTCAGGATAAAGTAGCAGGCATACCGCAGGATAAAAAGACCAGGATCTACTATGCGGAGGGGAACAACGGGCTCTCAACAGACCCCAGCGGGTCGCCGCACTCCCAGCTTATTGATGTGTGTGGCGGATACAATGTTGCCGAATGTGAGATCACAGGTTCAGGGATGACCCAGGTAACCATGGAATCAATACTGATGTGGAGACCGGATGTTATCGTCACCACAAGCCGGGAATTTAAAGAACAGGTTTACAAGGATGAAACATGGAACATGATCCCGGCAGTAAAAAAAAGGAATATACACCTTGCACCCAGTAAACCCTTTAACTGGTTTGAC
>CAZCMD010000348.1:0-1855 GCA_964499695.1 uncultured Desulfatiglans sp. | reverse complement strand
GAGATAAGGGATATTAGAAGGAAATATGGGATTACTCAAAGTGAGTTGGCACGCGTTATGGGACTGGGAGGCACAACATTAAGCCGTTATGAGAATGGAGGGCTTCAGGATAAAGCATATGATAGTCAGCTAAAGTTAATAAGTGATCCACGTAATATGCTCAGGATCGTCAGGGATAATTCTGAACTTTTTGGTGAGAAAAGGGCAAGTTCATTGATATCTCAACTAGAAAAGGTCGCAAAGGATGAATATCCTCTGGAGCGGTGTATGGAGGAGTTATTTGGAAGTGATGAAAGATCCATATACACCGGTTATCAAGCTTTAAATATCGATAAAATATTGAATAGCATCCTGTATTTCTGCAAAGACGGTCTGCTAAAAACTAAAATAAATAAATACCTATTTTATGCAGACTTTAAGCATTTTAAGGAATATAAAATTGGTATTACCGGATCAAACTATGTTCACCTTCCCCATGGCCCGGTCCCTAATAATTATGATATCTATCTATCAACCTTTTTAAGAAATGGTTATCTGGAAATTGAAGAGGTTTTTTACCCTGACCCCAATATTGTTGGTGAGAAATATATATCAATAGAAAAAGGCTTATTATCTGACTTTTCTGATAGTGAAATCCTGATACTCTCGACAGTTAAACAATATTTTAAAGATTTCACTGCAAAATCCATAAGTGATTATTCGCATAAAGAAAAAGCATATCAAGAAACGGCTGATAAAGAATTTATTTCTTATGAATATGCCGAATATCTGGCGATATAATGTGAATAGAGGTCGTACTTCAAGATATCAAAGGGAAAGATCGCCGATAAGCTTTTGTTTGTGTTGGTAGCTCAATTAGAAAACCAACGGGGTCTGCCGTTGACACGTGACATTTTTAAGGGTGTGATCAGGACATTTATAAAACCAGGAAATATATGGAGTCAGACCTTTTGAATTATGTACGATATTATGTTTAATTGAAAATGATTAAAAATACCTGAGATATCAGGGGAGGAGCAAGAGCAATGACCCAGTCAAAATTTAGAAAGTACTTTTTAGAAAAACCATGGGGGAAAGAACTGCCATTTTTTGGCCCTGATGCTCCAACATATATAGGTATCGGGCAGGAAGCACCGGTAGAAGGATGGGATGAACCACTTACACAGGTCCTGCGTCCGATATACAAGCCCTTCACAATGTTAGACAAACCGCATATGCATGACTGTTCCGAGATATTGTATTTTATCGGTGGTGACCCTATGAATTTTGAGGAATTCGGGGCAGAAGTTGAGTTTGTAATGGGAGAAGGGGATGAAAAAGAAACATACATAATCAAGAATACTACATGGGTGTATGTACCTGCCGGTCTTATGCATTGTCCCCTGGTTTTTAAGAGAGTGGATAAACCAATCATGTTTGGACATATAATGTTCAGCCCCACATATAAAGCCAGTACAGATGGTAAGACCTTTTCTTCTGTCCCGGAATAAACAGAAATCAATCACGAAGGTGTTTGATGCGAAGCGTTTTAGTCTGTAGGCTGAAATTACAAATTCAAGATTCAAAATTCAAGATTCAAAATTCAAGATTCAAGATTATTAAAACATGTAGAAGCTGAAAACTGTTAGGGGAAACAAAACAGAGGTGAGAGGTCGGATGTCAGAAGTCAGTATGAAGTTGAGCGTCCAGCTTTTTGTATAAAAACGTAAGACGTTGAGACCTGTTTCCATTTCGTTTTTAGTAAAGAGATGAGTTAAAATAATTGTCGAGGAGGATAAGATGGGTAAGAGATGTTTGATAATATATGCATCACATTCCGGGAACACGCAAAAAGTCGCGTTAAGAATCCAAAGTA
>CAZCMD010000347.1:0-1894 GCA_964499695.1 uncultured Desulfatiglans sp. | reverse complement strand
GAGGAGCGCCGTTTCTTTGATTACTGGCTCAAGGGCATTAAAAACGGCATTATGGATGAAGACAGGGTATATTATTACACCTATAATGCCCCGGCCGGTTCCGAGTGGCGTTCAGCAAAGAGGTGGCCTCTACCTGAAGAAAAACGGATCAGATATTATCTTGGTGAAGGGGGCTTAAGTACGGCAGAACCTGCCGGTGTTGATCAAAAAGACGAGATAACCGTCTCCTATAAACCTGCTCCACGCGGACAATTACCGGTTGGCGACCTTGTTTACGAAACTCTCCCCTTAAGTAAAGATACCCGGATCACGGGTCACCCCTCGATCAACCTGTGGGTATCGTCAACAGCTACTGACGGAGACTTTATCGCTACTATCCAGGATGTGGGGCCAGATAATACAGTCAAATCCTATAATGTTCATGGAAGACTAAGGGCATCCCTAAGGAGTCTTAATGATCCGCCCTATAACAATCTTGGGTTACCATGGCACCGATCTTATGAAGAAGATGTGTCTCAACTGGTGCCGAATGAACCTGTAGAGCTTGAATTTGATATTTTACCTGTATCAATGATTTTCAAAGCGGGCCATCGCATACGCCTGTTATTAAATTTTGCAGATGAGTCAACACCTAAGTTTGATCCTGCACCAAAAGTGACAATATATCGCAATTCAAAATACAGGTCGTATCTCACACTGCCTGTCATAGAGGAAAGGATGGCCCGGAGCAATAAGGTATATTCCGGTGAATTCGTAATAGAACCTCCGACACTTACATCTCTTGGCTTTGAGTGGTACATTGACGGCGATGATAATCGCAATGCCTCTGTGTCCGTACAATACCGGGTCAGGGGTGAAAAGGACTGGCATTACGCCCTTCCGCTTTTACGGCTGCAGAATGAGGAACTGATAAACACCTACAATGCATTTGACTACACCGTGCCCAACATGTTTGCAGGCAGCATCATGGACCTGGAGCCGGACACCGAATATGAGGCAAATCTTATACTCACTGATCCGGATGGCGCAGAAAAGACCGGACAACAACAATTCGTTATCCGCACACGGCCTGAACCGCGACCCTCCAACTCTGGCCGCCTGTTTCACGTTTATCCCCCTGGGTTTGAAGGTAAAAAACAGGAGCCTTCATTTACAGGGCTCTTAGGTGCCTTTTATACCAGCGCAAACGGTGCTGACTGGTTTAACGCCTACCCACCCAGGGTAAAGCCCGGTGATACCATACTGGTTCATGCAGGCATATATAAAGATGACCGCTACCGCTATGCAAACCGGCTGGGGCTGCTTTTTGACGGAACCTACCGGTTTCGTCAGAGCGGGACAGCAGAAAAACCCATATCCATCATAGCGGCTGGTGATGGTGAGGTTATTTTTGATGGCGATGGAAATCATATCCTTTTTGATGTGATGGCATCGGATTATCTTTATTTTGAAGGTCTCACAATCCGAAATACTGAGGTGGCCTTCCAGGCAGGTTATAAGGATCTGGCCGGGGCTGTCGGGTTAACGGTCAAGAACTGCCGTTTGGAAAATATAGGTCGTGGCATCTATACAGACTGGTCAGGGTCAAAGGATTTTTATATCGCAGATAATACCTTTATCGGTAAGAGTCATCCGGAGCGTTTAGAGGGATGGATAGGAAATGTATGGCGCGATACACCAGGCTATCCCACCCCTGTCTTCTCAGAACTTGCAGTAAAGGTCTATGGTTCAGGCCACGTTATTGCCTATAACTATGTGGCCAACTTTCACGACGGGATAGATCATGCGACCTACGGTGCGCCTGACGGTAACCCAACACCCATCCGAGAGCGTATGCCTGTATCAATAGACATTTACAATAATGATATTACCAATGTGGATGATAATTGCATTG
>CAZCMD010000346.1:0-1919 GCA_964499695.1 uncultured Desulfatiglans sp. | reverse complement strand
GTTGATCAGGGGTATCTTAAGGATGCGGATACAAAGGGGAGGATTATCCTATTTTTTGCAACCTGGTTTTATACCGGGCTTTTACCATTTGCCCCGGGTACATGGGGAAGCATTGCGGCATTACCCTTTGCTGCCCTTGCATACAATTTTGGTTTTTTTACATCCTGTATATCCATTGCATTGATATTGATCATCTCAATACCTGTTTCAGGAATGGCTGCTAAAATCATGCGGATGGATGACCCCTCATCAGTGGTCATTGATGAGGTGGCAGGTATATTTGTCACCCTCTTTTTAATCCCTGTATCCTGGATGAGCGTGATCTCAGGTTTTGTACTCTTCAGGATATTTGACATATTAAAACCCTATCCCGTAGGTCTGATAGATAAAAAGGTCCCTGGCGGGACAGGTATTGTGCTTGATGATGTGATGGCCGGGATATATGCGAATGTGGGGGTAAGAGTAATCTTAATTCTTACGAATTAAGATTGGCTCATCCGCCGTCGCCTACCGGCTATGGCGGACAGGAGGCACAAAGCACAGGGCGCAGGGAAAAACACATGAACCCTTTTTATTTGGACTCTCTCTATGAAAGACATTATTGGAAAACTTTTAATACAGAAATCACTCACCATCTCAGTAGCCGAATCATGCACTGGGGGATTGATTGGCCACATGATCACCAGCGTACCAGGCAGTTCAGCCTATTTTATGGGCGGGATAATCAGTTACAGCAACCAGGCCAAATCCGACCTGCTTTCTATATCACCTGACATGCTGAAACAATACGGGGCAGTAAGTGGTGAGACCGCAAGGGAAATGGCAAAGGGGGTAAGAGAAAGATTCAACACAGATATTGGCCTTTCTGTAACAGGCATAGCAGGGCCTGATGGGGGAACAAAAGAAAAACCTGTTGGCACGGTTTATATGGGCCTTTCATTTGATAAAGAACTTATCTCTCTGAAATATCTGTTTAAAGGTACAAGAGAACAAATAAAGCAGCAGACAGCGGAGAGGGCCATAGAAAATATCAGGAGGTATCTTAATGGGGATACGTTCATTCCTGGCATTTGAACTACCGGAGGATATAAAGAAGAAGGTCGCCCGGATCTCTGTCGCGGCAAAGAATACCGGGCTCGATGCAGGGTGGGCTAAACCCGATAACATCCATCTTACAATGGTCTTTCTGGGTGATATGGCGGAAAAGGATATGCCTGATATTATCTCATCTATTGATAATGCCCTTAAAGATACAGCCCCTTTTGAAATCCGTCTCTCCGGCATGGGGGTATTTCCTGACATCAGAAGGCCAAGGGTCATGTGGCTCGGGCTTAATGGTGACATAGAAAGGCTTTCTGCCTTGAGGGACAGGCTCCAGGCACCCCTTGAGCTGTTTGGTGTTGAACAGGAAAAAAGGGCATTTGCCCCCCATCTTACCCTTGCAAGATTCAGGAGACCTGTGAAGGATGCCATATTACTTAAAAAGTTGAGAGAAAAATACAGTGATATTACAGGGCCAGATGGAAGGCTTGATGAACTCATACTATTTAAAAGCGAACTCAGGCAAGGCGGCTCTGTATATACGAAGTTGCATGCCTGGCCTCTGGTATAGTTCATTATACTGGGCTGATGCAGGTATATATGGGTAAATCTGAACCAATGGCAAACCAAACAATTAAAGGTAAAATTGAAAATTGTCTGCATTTTCCGGTCTGTGGCGGATGCAGTCATCTTGATATACCCTACGATGAGCAGCTCTCTGATAAAAGGCACATGCTTATTGAACTGTTTGAGCCTATCAATATTTCTATTCCACCCGTTATTCCAAGCCCGGAATGCTGGTACTACCGCCATAAGGTCCAGCTCCCCTTTGGTATGATAGGCAAAGGAAGGATAAAGTATCCAACATTAGGCTGCTA
>CAZCMD010000345.1:0-1945 GCA_964499695.1 uncultured Desulfatiglans sp. | reverse complement strand
TATCCTGAAACAGAAAGAGGATCTTGTAACATCCATTGAATCTATCATGCAGGCCATCAGAAAGATTAACAGGACCTGCCTTGAAAGGTTTACCACCACATTTGCAGAGATCAATGAGCAGCTTAAAAATGTTTTTCCCATCCTGTTTAATGGCGGGCAGGCATGGCTGACCCTGACCGATGAAGCAAACCCCCTTGAGAGCGGCGTCCTGGTTGAGGTGCGGCCTCCCGGGAAAAAGGTAAGCCATATGGGGCTTTTGTCGGGCGGTGAAAAGGCGCTGGTTGCCATGGCCCTTCTCTTTGCTATCTATCTTATCAAGCCAAGCCCATTCTGCCTGTTGGATGAGGTGGATGCGCCGCTCGATGAGGCTAATGTTGACAGGTTCAATGACCTGCTAAAAGAGATAAGAAAATACTCCCAGGTACTGATGATAACCCATAACCGCCGCTCCATGGAGATAGTGGACAGCCTCTTCGGGGTAACAATGGAAAACGCCGGCGTTTCAAAGATGGTTGCGGTTAACCTGAACGGGAACATTAACAACTGATAACGGAGGGATTATCTTGAAAAAAAAGAAGATACCTGAAAAAACGTTATTCCCGGTAAAGAGGATACTGTGCCCAACAGATTTAAGCGAACCCTCATATGCAGGCATATCCGCTGCGGTAGCAATCGCAGAAAACCAGATGGCAGAATTGATACTGATACATGTTGTAATCCCTGTTTATCATGGCAGCTCTACCCTTATTCCTTTAGGTTTTGACGCAAGGGAGTACTATGATGAGATGAAGGAGATCGCCAGGAACAATCTCGAAGAGCATATAAAGAGGCAGATCCCCAAAGAATTAAATGTAAGGATATTGATAAAGGAGGGCAATGCCCCCGATGAAATAATAAAGACCTCGGAAAAGGAAGAGGTTGATCTCATTGTAATCGCCACCCATGGCTGGACAGGCTGGCGCAGGTTCATGTTTGGTTCGGTTGCTGAAAGAGTCGTACGGCTTTCAACCCGCCCGGTAATCACCATACCGGAACCCCAATGAAAGTTTCCAATCTAAACCGCAGTTATTTTACCTGTACACAAAGGCAGGAAATGTGATATCCCCATATCCTTTGCAGAAATAATATTGGGGGCATATTATAATGGCCCTCTGAAAAAACAGAAAGAGAATGGGGAATGTTCGGATTCAGATCAAAAAACAAAGATAAAATCGCAGAAAAGCAGGAAGACAAGACAGGCTTTTTAGGTCGCCTCAAACAGGGATTAAAAAAGACAAGGGAAGGGCTGACCGGCAGGCTTGACCGGCTCTTCCTGGGTAAAAAGGAGATAGACGCAGAGCTCCTTGACGAACTTGAAGAGATACTTTTTACCTCTGACCTTGGAGTAGATGCATCACAGGAACTTATAGAGCTTATAAGAGAAGGGGTGGAAAGAAGAAACCTTGATAACCCCGCACAACTAAAGAGCGCACTCAAAGAAAAGATCATAGAGTTTCTGACCATTGTTGAACCTGAAACAAAACAGCCAAAACCCGGAGAACCCCTGGTTATCATGATGATAGGTGTTAACGGTGTAGGTAAAACCACTACCATCGGCAAGGTGGCAGCTCTCTACAAAAATGAGGGTAAAAAGGTGATGCTGGCAGCAGGAGACACCTTCAGGGCAGCAGCAGCCGAACAGCTTGCCATATGGGGTGAAAGGGTTGGTGCGGATGTAATAAGGCAGAATGAGGGGGCAGACCCATCTGCCGTAGTGTATGATGCGGTTAGCGCTGCCATGAACAGAAAGATTGATGTGCTCCTGGTAGATACAGCAGGCCGGTTGCATACAAAGGTAAATCTGATGGAGGAACTGGCCAAGATCTACAGGGTGGCGGACAAAAAACTTCCGGGCGCGCCCCATCAGGTCTGGCTGGTGCTGGATGCCACAACCGGGCAGAATGCC
>CAZCMD010000344.1:0-1969 GCA_964499695.1 uncultured Desulfatiglans sp. | reverse complement strand
GTATCAATAGACATTTACAATAATGATATTACCAATGTGGATGATAATTGCATTGAGGCGGATGGGGCCATATACAATATCCGTGTTCTTCGCAACAGATGCTTCAATCAGGCCCATCGTTCACTCAGTACCCAGCCTGTCTTTGGCGGGCCCGCATATTTTATACGCAATATTGTCTACCATGCCCCTGAAGGAGGCTCCGTTAAATTTACAGCCAACAGTGCAGGAATACTTGCCTACCACAATACCCTTACCGCTGAAGTCCTCTCCATGGGGCAGGCATCCAATCTGCATTATCGAAACAATCTTATACTCGGGCAGGGGGCTGCACCCGAAGTGTTCAGTATGGAAACAGCTACCAATTATTCCAGCTCCGATTATAATGGTTTCCGTCCAAATCCCGATAAGGAATTCTCCTTTATATGGAAATCCCCGGATTATAACAAAGCGTTTGACTACAAGGGAAAACTTGTCGACAGGCGTTTCCGCACACTGTCAGAATACAGCAGCTCCACAGGGCAGGATTCCCACAGTGTCGTGATTGACTATGATATTTTTAAAAATGTACCTGCACTTAATACTGAAAATCCCGGCAGGCTTTATAAGGCGTCGGACTATGACTTCAGTTTAAAAAAAGGTACTAAAGCTATTGATGCAGGGATGATATTGCCTAACGTGAACGATGGTTATACCGGGACACTGCCTGATCTGGGGGCTTATGAGTTCGGGCAGGAGATACCCCATTATGGCCCCCGTAATTAATAGTTAAAATCAATACACATTCGTATTTAAAATTTACATGGAGAGTTATATTGCCGGCAAAAAATGATTCAGTTAATGCCTCTATAAAAGAAGAGACCCGCAGGATAGATATTTACAAAGATACCGATGTCCTTGTAGTAGGCGGTGGGCCTGCAGGGATCGGCGCAGCACTTGCATCTGCCAGAAACGGTGCCAGAACCATACTGCTTGAAAGGTTCGGTTACCTGGGTGGGCTCGCAACCGGAGGATTTGTTTTATGTATCATGCCAATGAGTGACGGTACATATGAACAGCAGATCGCCGGGATATGCCAGGAAATTATTGACAGGCTCGATGATACGGGCGGTGCTGTTCATCCCGGGAAGGAGGATCTTGGTTCAGGCGACAAGAAGTTGTTGGATTACTGGCGCAGATATCCCTTTACAGTCATAGGAAACAGGATTGTGCTCAGCGCCCAGGTTGATCCCGAGATACTGAAATGCATATTAAACGATATGATGGAGGAGGCCGGGGTTGAGCTTCTTCTTCATTCACTGGGGTGTAAGGCAATAGTTGACGGAAACCGGATAAAGGGTGTGTTCTTTGAAAGCAAATCCGGAAGGCAGGCGATACTGGCTAAAACCGTTATAGATACCACAGGGGATGGTGATATCTACGCATCGGCAGGAGCGGCCTTTGGTGGAATGCCGAAATCCGATCAGAGGGCCGCAAAACTCTCTTTCACCTTCAGATTTTCCAGAATCGACAGCAGAAGATTCCATGAATTTAAAGAGACTGAAAAGAAAAAATATTCCGAATTAATGAGGGAATGCACTGAAAAGGGCGGATTCACACATGTCATATCATGTACGCCGGATGACGTCATGTGGTTTAATAATCAGCTCTCCGGCCTTGACGGGCTCGATGTTAAGGATCTGACTCACGTAGAAATTTCGGGCAGGAAAAGAATGAGGATAACATATGATTTTTTTAATAAATATGTACCAGGATTTGAAAACTGTTTTCTGATGGATACAGCCACCCAGCCGGGGGTTAGATGTACAAGACGGTTAACCGGCGAATATACGGTTACCATGGAAGATATAGATTCAGGTGTGATCCACAAGGACACAATACTTGAGGCCCCTTCCTTCACGGCAACGGTTATGGAAAAGCCGCATATATACGTTCCATACAGGTGCCTTGTTCCTGAAAAGATTGACAACCT
>CAZCMD010000343.1:1354-2004 GCA_964499695.1 uncultured Desulfatiglans sp. | reverse complement strand
CCTGTATTATCTGTTTCTATGTAGCAGGCATTGCCTTTGCTGCCAGAGGCAAGAACTGAAAATCTCATCTATGACCTTTTTGCTTCAAGTATTATTCCACACCGCTGTGGCCGAACCCGCCATCTCCCCTTGTTGTTGAATCAAGATCATCAACCACAAGTATCTCGGCATGACAGACTCTTGCTATTATCATCTGGGCTATCCTGTCACCCCTTCTTACAGTAAATGGTTTATCCCCATGGTTTATCATTATTATACCTATCTCACCGCGGTAGTCCGAATCTATGGTGCCAGGGCTGTTTACCATCCCTATGCCGTGCTTAAGTGCAAGACCGCTCCTTGGCCTTATCTGTGCCTCATACCCGGCTGGAATTGAAATGGATAGACCTGTGGGAACAAGCCTTATCTCACCGGGGTTTAAGACAATATCTCCATCTGCCCATGCCCTGATATCCATACCTGATGAGCCCTTTGTCTCATAGGCAGGAAGGGGAAGGTCATAATTATCAGGTTTTTTTATTTTTAGAATGATTGTATCCAATGGAACACCTTCGTGTTGTATTTTAAAGACCCGGTGATATATGGCATATACATTTATTAGTAACCAAGGAGGACACGGAGGTCACAGAGATTTATTTTGACTATCCGAA
>CAZCMD010000343.1:0-1344 GCA_964499695.1 uncultured Desulfatiglans sp. | reverse complement strand
CTCTCCGTGCTCTCCGTGGTGAAAATTAAACCAACTATATTTACGCCAATACATACCCAGCAAAACCCACATTCCGGTTTTAAAATAATCATTAAAAAAAGATATTACTGCTCAGATCAAGATCATCACGGTTTACTGAGCCCAAGGTGGTTATTGCTACACCTCCTGGCAAAAATGACTGTGTCATGCATTCCACGATATCATCAAGGGTAACCTTTTTGAGGTAATCGATGACCTCTTCGTATTCTATATACCTGCCGAAAATAAATTCATTTTTTGCGATACGCATCATCCTAGAATCAGTGTTTTCAGAGCCAAGGAGTATGCCGCCTATAAGGTGCTCTCTTGCCTCATTTATATCCGCATCAGATAGGTCACCCTCTTCAATCTTCATTATCTCTTTATTGATTACATCAATGACATTATTAACCTCGTCAGGGTCACTCCCGACACAGATGCCGAGGATACCTGAATCAATATATGATGAAATAAAGGAATATATAGAATAGGCCAGCCCCCTTTTCTCCCTGATCTCCTGAAACAGCCTTGAACTCATGTTTCCGCCGAGTATGGTGTTCAGTATGGCGCCTGCAAACCGCATTTTACTTGTAATGGTCGGGGCCTTGCCCCCCATGATAATATTTATCTGCTCCAGTTCTTTGTATGAGCAGATTATGCTTGATGCAGGGGCATGGGAATATTTTCTGCTCTCTCGCTTTACCGGTTCCAGCCTTTTAAAATTTCCCTCAAAGGCCTTCACAACATCCTGATGTTCGATGTTTCCTGCGGCTGATATGATTATCCGGTCAGAGTTGTAATAACCCATCATATATTCGAGGACTCCATCCCTGGTAAAGGATGAAACCGTTTCAGGGGTGCCAAGAACCGGCAATCCCAGCGGGTGGCTGTTAAAAAACTGTGCATTGAACAACTCATGCACCTGCTCTTCAGGAGAGTCTTCAACCATGCTTATCTCCTGAAGGACAACCTGTTTTTCCTTTTCTATTTCAGCAGGGTCAAAACTTGAATTCAGAAATATATCAGAGAGGATTTCAACAAGTTTATTGAAATCCTTGTCAAGCACCTTTGAATGAAAACAGGTGTATTCCTTGCCTGTAAAGGCATTTGCCAGTCCGCCAATCGCATCAAGTTCTTTGGCTATGAGGAGTGTATCACGGGACGGGGTCCCCTTAAAAAGCATATGCTCTATAAAATGAGAAACCCCGTTATTGATAGCGTTTTCATCCCTTGAACCTGTACCGACCCAGATGCCAAGGGATACAGACTTATAATGGTCAATCTTTTCGGTAACTATCCTTATACCATTACTTAAAACTGTTTTTT
>CAZCMD010000342.1:0-2018 GCA_964499695.1 uncultured Desulfatiglans sp. | reverse complement strand
CTCACATGCAGTATTGACATAAAACCTGAGGGCTTTTTTAACCTTGCTGTCAAACTGAAAAATAGTCGAGTTATCCTCCGTAAATATGAGGTCATCATAGGTGTATGAAACCCTTAACCCGGCTGCCTGAATTATCTCTTTAACCATCCCAATCGGTTTTACCTGCATAGTTTAACCCCTTATTTATTATGAGTAAAAGAGAGCAGAAATGATCAGGGAATATCTCTTCACGATGGTCTCCATGTTAATACATCTGCCTTAACACATCTTTATAAAAATATAAAGGACTCAGGTAATAAAAAGAAGTGGAAAAGGGGCCTTAATCCATGATATATATGCAGGTAATCAATATATACAACTTATTGAATATTTTGCATATATAACCTGCCCTGTGCAGAATGTTTTAGAGGCCGGGGTCTATTGGAGAAAAAATTGCAGGAATTTAAGAAGATTAAAAGGGCAACCAACCTCTATGAGGATGTGGTAAACGAGATAAAAAAGGCCATACTCTCTGGTAAATACAAGACAGGAGAGGCCCTTCCGAGTGAAACCGAGCTTGCAAGGTTGTTAGGTGTAAGCAGGCCTGTGATAAGGGAAGGTATAAGGGTATTGCAGTCAAGGGGTTTTCTGGAGATAAGAAGGGGCATAACCGGCGGCGCATTTGTGCGGGAGACGTATCAGTTGCCTTTCATGGAGGACTTTGCAGACCTTATCAGGTACAGGAGGGTAAAGGTAGATCACCTTGCAAAGGCAAGGCTGCTTCTTGAGCCTGAGGTGTGCAGGCTTACAGCCCAGAATGCAACACCAAAAATGCTCAAGGAGATGCAGGATCTCCTGGCCTCATATGCCCTTATAAAGGAGCGGGACAAACTTGATAACCTTTACGCCCTGTTCCACAGGCTTGTTGGCCGTGCATGCGGAAACCCGATCTATTCCATCATAATGGAAAATATCATGGATTTTACTGAGAGCTTTATAAAAACCATGAAGCCCGTAACCACCATTATCCACAATGATGTCGACCATGAAAATATCCTGGAGGCATTCAGGCAGAGAGACTCTGAAAAGGCCGCAGAGGTGGGCACAAGGCACGCAATGGATATCTTGAGAGAGATGAAGGAGCTTGAGGATACTTACCTTGAACTATTGGGTAAATACCCTGAAGATGATGAAAATGAGCAGGAAGAAATGGAGGAAAGTTAACCTGAATCCATTAACATGGACAATTTAAGCCTTGATTTAAGGTATAATGCCTATAAAACCGCTTTTTTTAAATTATATGATCATATGAGCTGAATTTCTGGATTTTATTTTCTTGACACAGGATGATATCAACCTTATGCTTGGCCTCAACATGGCATTTCTTTTTTATTAAATAAAAAATCAAAGAGGAGGAACGTAAATGAGAGCTTTTATTTTATCAGTATTGTTAATGCTTGTAGCAGGTATGACCTTTGCCGCTGACATCGATGGCAACTGGCAGGGAGAGGTCGCAGGAATGGGCGGCGGCGAGCCTATGAAGGTCAACTATACATTCAAGGCCGATGGAAATACCCTTACCGGTAACACAAAGGGTATGGACGGAAACGACCTGGCCATCAAAGATGGCAAGATCGATGGCAATAAATTTTCATTTGCTCTTGATTTCGGTATGGGCCAGCCAATGGTATTTAAGGGCGAAGTAAAGGGCGAAACCATTGAAATGAAGATGGATATGCCCCCTGCACAGGAAGGCGCACCGGCCGGCGGACCTCCCATGGGTGACATGCCTCCAATAGTCCTTAAAAAAGTAAAGTAATTAACCTGCTGGTTAATATTATGGCCGCGCTGGTTCAAACCAGTGCGGCCTTTTTTATTGGTACCTTTATTTTTTGGATGATTATTGATAATTGATCATTGAAAATTGTAAGATGATATGCTAAAAACCTTTCTTCCGTGCGCCCATAGCTCAGATGGATAGAGTGACGGACTACGAATCCGCAGGTCGCAAGTTCGAATCTTGCTGGGCGCACCATAAA
>CAZCMD010000341.1:0-2021 GCA_964499695.1 uncultured Desulfatiglans sp. | reverse complement strand
ATAACCGCATCACCGGGCAGTTTTTTCCAGGAGACATAGGGCTCAACACCCTGATCCGCAAGCGGGCCGGTCAGAAAATCCACATAATCTGTCCGCCAGAAACGGTCTGCTGTCATTTGAGCTGTTTCGGATACGACTTTGCTGAAATCCTCTTTTGTTATGTATCCCTCTGAATCTTTCACAATTTTAGCAGCAGAAGGATCAATGATTACTGTTGCGGAGGCGTTATATGCGGAAAAGGCTTGCATAAGTATTGCCGCTTCCTCTGCGTGTCTCCTGAATGCGGCCCCTCCCATGCTATGGCTCATTGTCCAGCCGCGGAATATGCTTACAACGCTCTCTTCGGGCTTAAACCCTTTCTGTACATGGAAAGGCTGCCACACGCTCTTTTCCTCATTCTCTGCGATACAGAGGTTGTTGTAGGCGATGGTGTTCCCCTGTGATGACCATAATGTGCCCTTTTTCCTGTTCCCGCCTGTTACATGACCTAGCAGTGTCCATGCCCTCCCGATAGTGGAGTTTGCGATATTAATGGGGCTGAATGCGCCAATGCCTGAGTTCATGTTGATCTCATTACGTATGGGGCCGTTTACCACTATCATGGCGGCAAAGGGTGTGGTTGATCCCATTATGGCCCTTTCACCTGTGGCTGCGACCGCAAGGATCACCGGGAAGAACTCCGGTCTTGCGCCTGCCATTACTGCAACGACGGCCACATCTGCTACTGTGACCTTTACAGGGTTGTATGGATTGGGTTCTGCCACAACATCATCAGGTGATGCGGATGTACCTTTGAGCATCCGGTCAACACGTTCCTGCGTCGGGAGGATTACAGGCAGACCGTCTGTCCAGCCTTTCTCATAGAAAAGGCGCTGAAGATTATCTTCCATATCAGGGGTTAGAAAACCCTTTGCATTTTTATCCTGTGCTTTTTTAAATTCGGCCCTTTTTTTTGGCGGCTTTGTAAGGGCATCAATGATCTCATCAGATACGATCCTGCCTGTTTCAGGGTCTTTGCCGGTGATGTATCCCATGAGTGCATCATCATGAGCACCAACAACCGGGTGAGAGGTATAAATAAATGGTGTGTCACCGCCAAAGCCGCCTTCTGCGGCCTCTTTAAACGCAATGGTTGATAGCGGTGCTGTGGGTATACCCATTGCTTCCAGTTCCCTGCATCCGGAGGCGACCCCTCCGACACAGCCTGGTCACCCTGCAACGCCCAGGATTGCCGCATCACCCTTTTCCTTGATCTCTTTATACAGCTCAGGCGCGCTTCCCATAAATGGGATACCGGGCTTTCTCCTGCGTACTGTCTTGACCTCAGGCATATTTTTGGCAAACCACTGCTGAAGCTGTATCATGAACCTTGCGCTTCCGCCAAAACCGGTATCAACAAGGTAGACGGTTTTATTATCAAGAGAACCGGGGCGCCTGGCCATGGTGTATTCGGACTTCGCAAGAAAAGCGGTTTCAGGTAATCCGCCCACGCGGCCAATTTCCGGGTTTATAACGTTTGAAATCAGATTGTTTGCCATTTTATGCCTCCATTATTTATGCCTGGTGTAAAAAGAAGGATGAATTTATTTTAATGATTGATAATACAATATGTCATACCTGAGGCCAATCAATATTTTATTTTTATGTGTTGATATATTTATTAAAAAATGTTTCGTTTCCGAATAATATAGGTAAATCTACAGATAATCAGCAGGATAATATTTTTAACCCATTGAATAAACCTTATATGCACAGGAGGATAACTTGAATTCTAAAAAAATTATCATGGGATATTTTTCCATATTTGTATTTGTACTGATCAGCACCTGCACAAACTCTCTGGCCCAGACCTCCGGAAGCCCCGCCTCTTTGGCTGCTCCCAAAGTTGCTTTGCATCCCCTGCTTAAAAATTCCCCGGAGCTTTCATTAATGGGCAAAAACTGGGATGGCAACTCCGCACTTGCGCTTGAGATGGAGCGGCAGGCCCCTAAAAAGGTCATTAACCGCACTGCCATGAAAGG
>CAZCMD010000340.1:0-2027 GCA_964499695.1 uncultured Desulfatiglans sp. | reverse complement strand
CGCTTGAGCGGTTGTAATCCACAAGGCTGTAATCCGCCTCATCAAAGGAATCTGATGAATGGACAAGCTTGCCTGCATCCTCCTCAAGATGAATGCGTTTTATACCCACCCTGTAGGGCTCTCCATCATCAGCTTCTATCTCAAGATAACCGTTTTCACAGAATGGCCTTTCATACTGGGATATCTGGTAGCCCTTTGGAAGATCAGGGTAAAAATAGTTTTTGCGTGCAAACCTTGAAAGCCTGTTTACGCGGCAGTTCAATGCAAGCCCTGCCTTTACAGCATATTCAACAGCCTTTTTGTTAAGCACAGGTAATGCACCTGGCTGTCCTGTGCAGACCGGGCATATGGCGCTGTTTGAAGATGCATTATATATAACCGGGCAGTCACAAAAAAGTTTTGATTTTGTGTCCAGCTCTACATGTGTTTCAAAACATATGATTAGTTCGTATTCCATTATTTTACCTTATAAAAATGGTTTACGGTCTGAGGTCTGAGGTATACGGTGAAAAGACAAACCGTAAACCGCATACCGTAAACCTTATACCGCTATTTTTTCGTACCCGCTCGCCACCCTTAAGATCATCTCCTCATCAAAAGCCCTTCCTATTATCTGCATGCCAACCGGGAAGCCGTTGATGTCGCCGCATTTGACACTTATCCCCGGGAGCCCTGAAAGATTGAGTGAAACAGTATAGATATCTACAAGGTACATCTGCAAAGGGTCAGCCATCTTTTCACCGATCCTGAAGGGCAGGCACGGTGTGGTAGGCGTGATAATGCAGTCAACCCTGTTAAACGCATGATCAAAGTCTCTCTTAATAAGGTTCCTCACCTTCTGGGCCTTCAGGTAATAGGCATCATAGTATCCTGCCGAGAGCA
Organism: uncultured Desulfatiglans sp.; assembly: GCA_964499695.1. Classification (GTDB taxonomy): domain Bacteria; phylum Desulfobacterota; class DSM-4660; order Desulfatiglandales; family HGW-15; genus JAAZBV01. The sequence goes on along the minus strand of CAZCMD010000340.1, from coordinate 1,145 downwards.
CATATGTACCGAGCATGATCCTTCTTTTAACCTCACTGCTGAATCCCCTGCTGCGTGTACTCTCATACATCATTATAGAATCATCTGTGTCAGTATCTGCCCTGTACCCGTATTTCACACCATCATACCTTGCAAGGTTACTGCTTGCCTCAGCGGTTGCAATTAGATAATAGCTGCTGATTGAAGAAGCGGCATGGGGCAGCGATATCTCTTCAATCTCCATACCCTCTTTTTCAAGAAGCTTTACCGCATCCATAACAGAATCTTTGATCCTCTTATCAAGCCCCTCTACAAAATACTCCTTTGGAAGACCTGCCCTTAGACCCTTAACTCCCTTTTCAAGCGATGATGTGAAGTCAGGTTTTGCCACATCTGCTGATGTGGTGTCCCTTTCGTCATGGCCGCATATGGAGTTCAGCATAATTGCACAGTCATCTGCACTTTTACCCAGCACCCCTATCTGATCAAGGGATGAGGCATATGAGATGAGCCCGTACCTTGATACCCTGCCGTATGTGGGTTTTATGCCTGTGATACCGCAAAAGGCGGATGGCTGCCGTATTGAGCCGCCTGTATCTGTGCCAAGGGCGATAATTGCCTCACCTGATGCCACTGCTGCTGCTGAACCCCCGCTTGATCCACCTGCTACATAGCCTGTGTTTATTGGGTTATGGGTAGGGCCTATAATACTGTTTTCCGTGGATGAACCCATGCCGAATTCATCAAGGTTGGTCTTGCCGATTATAACAGCACCATCGTTTATGGCCTTCTGAACGGCAGTTGCATTATATGTCGGGATAAAATTTTCAAGTATCCTTGAGGCGCATGTCGTCTTTATACCCTGAGTACACAGGTTGTCCTTTACAGCAACAGGAATGCCATTAAGGGGTGATACTGATTCTCCGGCCCTGATACGCCTGTCTGCCTCATCAGCCTGCTTAAGGGCAATCTCCCTCGTCTTTGAGATATAGGCATTAATAGATGGCTCTTTTTCATCCATCCTTTTTAAAACAGATTCTGTCAGCTCCCTTGAACTTATTTCCTTTTTCTTAAGAAGGCCGGCCAGCTCAATTGCTTTTTTGTCACATAGTTCCATAATCAGTTCCCCTCCATTATCTTTGGCACCCTGTAATAACCATCTTCAC
>CAZCMD010000339.1:0-2040 GCA_964499695.1 uncultured Desulfatiglans sp. | reverse complement strand
CAGGTCCGCCCCTACAATAATAACACTCAATTGCAGTAATCAAATCCTCCCTACCTCTGCATATAATAATGTTTTTCTAATGGGTCACGAATATACATATTGTCATTTTCCTGCCTTAGTTTGTGTTGCCCCATGAATTACCTTGTGCATGTATGGCCTTGTGACTGTCACATCCTCAACATTGGCGGTAGAACCGCATGGGGTCTGAAACACAACCACGCCGCCTGCGCCTGTACCGGATACGATCACAGCCACGTCTTTAAGATCTTTAAAGGGCTCCCTGTATAGCCCAGGTTTTAAATCTTCCGGCCTTATACCGATAACCTTGCCCTCACCCACCTGCTCTTTAAGGGCCTTACGTTCCTCTTCACTCATTTTGTCCCAGTCAATGGCGTTTTTATCGTGCAGCCATTTGATAAAAGACTCCCTTGTAAAACCTGCATTTTTAAGCTGCTGTGCAAATGTCGGATGAATAGCGATCATGTGCCGCATGTCCACACCGTTCTGCGGCATACCAAAAAATCCGAATACCCCCGCAGAAGGGGCGAATATGGCACTCACCTGTTCAAGTCTGTTTTCAAAACTCTCCATGCTGAGGGTCTCGGACGGTCCGCGCGATATAAAGATCCCTTCGCATATGGTTACTGTATTTTCTTCAGGTGTAAAACCAATTGAAACCCCATATGGTTCCCAGGGGCTCATCTTCTGATTTTCAGGTATTATGTAGTTTGCATATGCTGCCGGCTGGCCGGGGCCACCCGGTGACGAATAAACATCCATGCGTCGCCAGCCTATATTTATCATGCACATGAGCATTGCCCTGCCGATAGTTGCGTTGGCCCTGTGGCCGGGGGCCAGGTAACCTGTCTCATTATTAAGCCCGATCTCTTCAATAATAGGCCCGCTGATAAAGGTTATCGGCAGTATCTCATTAACAATATGATACTGGTTAAAGTCCTTGGCTGTAATAGTCTCTATCATGGTTATGATGACAGGGAGATATTCCGGCTTTGCCCCTGCCATAACCGCGCTTATGGCGATCTTTTCTACAGTTGCTTTACCCTGCTTGGGATACATGAGCCCTATCTCTTTATCAGGCGGATAGGATGTCCCCTTAAGCATCCTTGCCACCGCCTCTCTGGTAGGAGGTACTACAGGCATGCCGTCGGTCAAAAAGTTATCCGCGCAGTACTGTTGAAACTTTTCGTTTACCTCTGAATAATCAGCCCCTGTGAATTTTTTGGGGGAATAGTCATAGGTGAAATTATTAACCTCTATTTCCTCTTTTGATAGCGGCCTTATCAGCGCATCATGTATTTCATTAAAGGCCGCTGCTGCAACCTGTTTCATTAATCCGGGATCAGTTTTGGCCACAAGATAATCCACTGCGGGTACAGCTATAACACGGCAGGTAGGCATGCCATTTATATCCACCAGTAGTTTTTTCGCCTTTATTACTGCATCGGATACAATGGCCACACCGGGGCGACCCCGCTTTTCAAGCCTGGCTCCGGTATCATGCCTGGAGCCGGTCTCCGATGCCTTTACCCCGTCTATCCACCCATCGCACTTCTCTGCTATCTCACCGGATATGTCAGGCGCGTTCGGGATGCCATAACTGAAGTGTATAAACTCAACTGAAGGATATTTCTCTTTAAACATGGCTTTTATTGTATCGAAAAAGGTCATGGAATCCTGGCCCATTGCCATTATCGCGATCTTCTTTCCATTCAGGTCGCTGAGGCGCGGCGCAGATAACCCCTTTCTTTCAGGAAAGGCAAGCTCTCCGTGAGGCTCCAGTATCTCCAGGGTGACCATCTCTGTACCGGCTTCCTTTTTTACATCAGCACAACTTAGCGCAGCCCCTGCACCCATACCCACCACTCCTGCGGCAGCGCCCTGAATAAAGGTTCTTCTGGTTATGTTCCTCTTATTATCTGATTTCATAATTTACCTCCTTTATCGAACAGGTTTTACCTGGTGGGCCCCGAGCAGATAGATCGCACCAAAATTATAGCCCGATACCTCACCGGATACAAA
>CAZCMD010000338.1:0-2160 GCA_964499695.1 uncultured Desulfatiglans sp. | reverse complement strand
AACCAGTCATCCCATGAGTGTCCGGCAGGCAATATTACACGCTTGTTACCAATCGCTGTAATTTCAATGTCACTTACCGAGTCTGGATAGGCAATTTCTTTTGGTATTCTAACAGCCTGACTGCGATTACTCTTAAATATTCTTGTTTGAATAGATGTCATGTTATTCCACCTTTATTTTTATAATAATATAAACCTAATCGCGGGATATGTCAACGGGATATACAATTACCTGCGGGGCAAAATTATTGAAACAATGGTCAACTGGTAATGGGTAATTGGTTTACTGTTTGAAAACAATTTTACCGCGAAACACACGAAAAGCACAAAAGTTTGTTTATTCTTTTAATGTTGACGGGTTGATTGGTTCACAAATTAACTGTCTACCCAGTTTTCTATTTTTAATCCATCAATCCTGATGAATTCTTTTACATTATTTGTAACCAGTATTAAATCTAGGCTCAGGGCATGAGCGGCTATCAATAAATCATTTCCTCCAATTATATTCCCCTTTTTCTCCAGCGCTGAACGAACATCCCCGTAGACAATAGCAGCCTCTTTATCAAAAGGACTGACAACTAAAAGATCGGCCAGTTCATTTAACTTTGAAATATTATATTCAATCCTGCTACTCTTCTTTGCCCCATTCATAAGTTCAGCAAAGGTTATGGAGGATATTAAAAGCTCTCCGACCTGTAATTTATTAAAATGCTTCAGAACACTTTCCGGTTTCTGTTTGATAATATAGATGCATATATCAGTGTCCAGCATGTACATTAGAATTCTTCGCGTTCCTGCACAGGGGGCTGCTCTCTGCCCTCTTCCATAAAGTCATCGGATAATTCTGTTAAGAGACCAAATACACGCTCCAGGTTTTTAGGGCTTTTCTTCAGAATAACTTCGTCTCCTCTCCTGAAAATCTGCACCTCAGGGACATCAAATTGAAATTCTTTCGGCAAACGAACGGCCTGAGAATTTCCATTTTTAAAGATTTTTGCTGTATTCATGACTCCCGCCTCATTATTTTATTGTACACACTGTTAGTATATACTTTTCAATATCTCTGTCAAGGAGTTGACTGGTTCACTTGTTCACCGGTTGACTGCTTAAAAAACACATGACCACGAAATACGCGAAAAGCACGAAAGTTTGTTTATTTTATTGATGTTGACTGATGACCTGGTTTACAATTAATCCCTTTTGAATGGATTCAGACGCGATATCCCTCTTTTTATCTCCAGCCATTTAGGGGCTGACTCTGGGTCCTGATCCAGCCTTTGGGTAAACTCCATAAAAAAGATGATAAATATGCCTAAGAACAGACTCACCACAAATCCCAGGATTACATTCAGTACTACCTTTGGTTTAATTTTCTTTTGGGGTGGTTCGGCAATTTCAAGTGTGTTTAAGGTAGGCATGTCCTTTGCCTCATCCAGTTTTGCCTGTTCTAGCTGAGTGGTCAGCATGGTTATTACACCTGTCTTTGCCTTTACTTTGAGTAACAGTTTGCTCTCATCATAGTTAAGGGCTGGTATCCTCGTGAGGGGGATGTAGAACTCCACCTTACCGTTTTCAATTTCTACAGGTATGCTGGCTTCAGTTGAATCGGTCAACCTTGTAATATTCTTATTGATTGCCCCTATCTGTGCATCAAGCTGTTCAACTTCTATATGAGGTCCTTTATAAAACCTCTCTTTTGCAGCCTTCTCCACCTCAAGCTCAACTTTCTTGCTTTCCATCATAGCAAGTACCTCAAGTGTTGCCTCTGTCTGTTTGCTTATTGATATAGCCCTGTTTTTTTCCTGGAACGCACGGAGATCCTTCTGCGCAACATCAAGCTCCTCATCTGCCACCCTTAACCGGTTTTCTATGTATTCTTTCAACCGCCTGGCCGAGGTATATGAATTGGTAAGATTATAATTATCAAGAGCCTTTACATATGAATTGGCTATATCTGCTACAAAAATGGGATCAGGGGATTGCATTGATACTGTTATAGAAGGATCTGTCTTGGTTTTGGCCACATTGATTTTTCCAGCAATAGACTTTGCTATATTGATTCTGCTTGAATTGTTTACCCCCATCATTATAAAATAGTCATACCTATTGAGCACCTCCATTGCCAGTTCATTGCTTTTTAAGACCGCCTCAAAAACATCTG
>CAZCMD010000337.1:0-2173 GCA_964499695.1 uncultured Desulfatiglans sp. | reverse complement strand
TTTTGCTGAAAGCTGAATGCTGATGGCTGACCGCTTTCACACAAAAACACCAGTTTTTGGGTGAACATTCATTAATTTCTAAGGAGGGTTACACATGAAGGTTCTTGCTGTAAACGGAAGTCCAAGGAAGGATGGTAATACTGCAATAATGCTCAGGACGGTCCTTGATGTCCTTGAGAAAGAGGGGATAGAGACGGAACTGTATCAGTTTTCAGGTAAATCAATACATGGCTGCAAGGCGTGCATGGGCTGCTTTAAGAATAAAGATATGCGCTGCGCCTTTAATGATGATAATTTTAATGAAGTCTTTGCAAAAATGGCTGAGGCAGATGGCATTATCCTGGGTTCCCCAACCTATTTTACCGATGTGACATCAGAGATGAAAGGTTTGATAGACAGGGCGGGTTTTGTCTCATTCGCAAACAACAGGTGTTTCAGGCGAAAAACAGGTGCCGCTGTTGTTGCTGTAAGAAGGGCAGGGAGCACACATGTATTTGATACCCTGAATCACTTCTTTTTTATCACCGAGATGATGGTGCCAGGCTCAAGTTACTGGAATATGGGTATTGGCCGTGAAAAGGGTGAGGTGGAAAAGGACGAAGAGGGTTTAAGGACAATGCGTGTCCTGGGCGAAAACATGGCATGGATGATGAAAAAGCTCTATACCTAAAAATAACAAAATCAGTGGTTCAACATTTGGCAGTATAAAAAATTATTGCTGAATGCAGGCAGGTCTTAGGTGTTGGGTTTACGGTCTCAGGAAAAGCTAATACCTAAAACCGAAGACCTAAGACCGTAGACCTGCTTTATCAGTATTGCCCAAACTCTTTAGTGGACTCCACCCAAATCCTTACCAGCTCTTTGTCGCAGTAATCCATTGCTGATGCCTCATTCAATTTTTTACTGCCTTTTCTTTTGAGATATTAAGCAGGACGCCTACGCTCATAAGAGTAAAGATAACCGATGACCCACCATAACTGATAAATGGCAGGGGTAACCCTTTATTTGGCAGTAAGGATATTACAACACACATATTAATTATTGCCTGAAGACCTATCATAACGGTTATGCCCATGGCCAGATATGTTTTGTACATATCCGTTGCTGTAAGGGATATTTGAATCCCTCTCCATATAAATATGCCAAAAAGGATAATAACACTTGTAACACCTATTAATCCCATTTCCTTTGCCAGTATTGAAAGCGGGAAATCGGTATGAGCGGCAGGCAAAAACCGATGGACCTGTTCACTGCTGCCAATGCCGGTTCCGAAAATACCTCCACTTGCCCATGCAAAAAGGGAATGAATGGTCTGATAATTAATTCCTTGCGGGTCACTGGTAGGGTGCAGGAATGCATGAAGACGTTTAAGCTGGTAGTCCTTCAGCAAATTAAATTTAAACAAAGCAAAAATTGCAAGAGCAGTAACTAAAAAAAAATGTCTCAATTTAGTGCCGGAAATAAATAAAAGTATAAACATCCAGAGCCCGATAAAAACTGCTGTACCTAAATCAGGCTGTTTTTTAAGCAGCACCATGAATATCCCAATGATGATAAGGTGAGGGAACATACCTTTCCAGAAGGTGGACATATGTGTTTCTTTTTTAGACATGGAGTATGCCAGGTATATCGCCAGTGTAAACTTTAAAAATTCTGAAGGCTGAAAAGTAAACCCCATAAATACTAACCATCGTCTGGCGCCGCCAGCCCTGTGACCGATACCGGGAATCAATACCAGGATCATTAACACAAGGTTTAACAACATCAGCAGATAAACGATTTTTTTTAAATACTCGCATGGAATACTTTTCATAACTACCATAAGCACTATTCCAATGGATATAAATGAACCTTGCCTGAAAAAATAAAAGAAATGATTCCCCTCCTTGGTTAAACCGGCAAGGTGTACACTTGAACTATAAACTATCAGAAGACCAATACTGCATAAAATGAGTACTGTCAGTAACAGGATATGATCACATCTGTTATTAGGGCGCTCCTGCAATTGTTATTCTCCTTAAATCTATTAAGCAATTTTAAAATTGATGGTTTTTGACTTAGAGAGCACTGAATACGCATAGATATATAGTAAATATTATTTTCCGTGTCCTCTGTGCTCTTGTATGGTTAAAGACAAAAAATAAATATAAAGAAAACGGGGGGTGCGGGGGGG
>CAZCMD010000336.1:0-2174 GCA_964499695.1 uncultured Desulfatiglans sp. | reverse complement strand
ACAACAGGCTTAAGGCTGTGCGCCAGACCCCTTAGATATTTTTTTTGAAATCCTTTTAGTTTACCCATAATTAGCCCTTTTCCTTTACCTGATCAGGGTAGCACTTTGTCAGGAATGTCTTTGCGATATTGCTCGTATACACAACAACCTGCTTCAGGATATCCATGAGTTCCATATGTACCTCATGGGTTAGAACCGAATCAAGCCTTTCATGCAGCACCCTTTCAAGATGCTTTACCCTGTACTGGGCCTCAAGGTCAAGATATTTCCTTTCACGGCTCATTATGGCTATTGCCTTTTCAATGCTTCTTTCTGACAGTGCCTCTGCCAGCCTGTCAATCTGCCTGCATACCTTGCCGTGGTATATCATCAACTCCTCTTTGCCTTCTTCAGAAAAATCTCTTTCAAGTGCATTTTTCTTATGGATCAGCTTGAGGAGGTTTCTATGAATGAGATCGGCAATACTCTCCATATCGCTTGAGATAGATATCAGCCCGTATATTTCATTAGCCTGGGCGGCAGTTGATTCACGCTTGCTGATATTTATAAGGAACTCCTGAATCCTGTCGTTCAGATAATCCACATGCTCTTCACGCACATCAAGGGCCTCAAATAGTGTTAAATGGGGAAATTTCTCATCTGCCCGGGGTATCTCATTAATCAGGGCCTCCTTTTCTTCATCAGACAGGTTTGCGTTGTTTTTATCCTCCTTTTTATCTGATATGAAGGGTATGAAAACCGTGTTTAGCATCCGGCTTAGTATCTGGGCCATATAGGAGAGTTCTCTTCTCGCAAGCTCTATGGCAAGTGCAGGGGAAGCTATATTTTTATCATCAAGGTATTTGGCCTTAAGTTCAATATCCGACTTCTTTTCTCCTGCAGGAAGGATTTTTACCATGATTTTTGAAAATATGGTAATCATCGGCAGAAAGAAAAGGCCCAGACTCACATTGAACAGGGTATGTGCGTTTGCTATCTGACGGGCAACATCACTCTCAAACCGTTCGGATATCTCCCTGACAAGTTCGGCAAACAATGGCACCCAGAAGATAAATATCAACACACCCAGGAGCTTGAAACACACATGGGCGAGGGCTACTCGTTTTGCCTCACGGGAGGTATTGATTGATGCAAGCCCGGCAGTAATGCATGTCCCGATATTGGCTCCAAGGATAATCGGTATGCCTGTCTCAAGGGTTATAAGCCCCTGCTGGGCAAGGACAATTACAATACCAGTGGTAGCCGCACTGCTCTGTATGAGGCCGGTGAAAATTGTCCCTGCGAGAAGTCCCATATAAGGGGACTTGAGCCGGCCCATCGTCTCTATAAAAAGGGGATAATCACGCAGGGGCGCCATGGTATCACTCATGAGCTTCATGCCGTAAAAGAGTATGCCGAAACCCAGGATTATCTCGCCTATATTCTTAATCTTTTCCTTCCTGGCGATCAGGTGCATCCCGAACCCTATGGCAATAATTAGTAATGCATAGTCGTCAAAATTAAAGGCTATAAGCTGGGTTGTTACTGTTGTGCCTATGTCCGCGCCGAGTATAACACCAAGAGACTGTGTAAAGGTCATGAGCCCGGCCTGAACAAAACTTACGAGCATAACCGTTGTAGCGCTGCTGGATTGCACCACCATAGTTACAAAGGCGCCGATGATAAGGGCCATAAACCTGTTTTTTGTAATGGCATGGATTATATCCCTCATCCGGTTTCCAGAGGTCTTTTTCATCCCCTCACTCATTTTGGCCATACCGTAAAGGAAGAGGGCAAGTCCGCCCAGAAGACCGATAAGAAGCATACCCCAGTGTATGCCCGATGAGTTATTATTAAAGGCGGAGGTGAGAGGGGAAAATAAAAATACCATTAGCAAGGCCATTATGATAATCCTGTTATTGTGCAGGCGGCAAAATTTCATTAAAATACCCTCATAGTGTAATCTCAGCTAGAAGCTTCGGTAAAATAACATAATGAAAATGATGCTGCCACTTAAGAAAGCTGAAATCAAATAATTTTTTATACTGGAGGGTAATAATTGCGCCCTGTCCCTGAAACAAGGATAATGAAGGTAAACGACAAGGGGATTAACCCTGATGGAGGGTTTATCCTCTACTGGATGACAGCAAACCGCCGCCTTAAATGGAACTACAGCCTTGACAGGGCCATTGAAT
>CAZCMD010000335.1:0-2226 GCA_964499695.1 uncultured Desulfatiglans sp. | reverse complement strand
AATTAAGGTTCAACTGAAGCTCCTCTCCCTGGATGGGAGAGGTCGGGAGAGGGTGGAAAAGACAGGCAGTAAAATTTGTTCTGTTTATTCATCAGGGCTTCCCCCTCCCCCAGCCCCTCCCACAAAGTGGAGGGGAGCTCTAAGAACTCCTTAAGTCAACAGTATTGGGTATAAAACCCAGCCCTACATTTTAGAGGTCTTTCGTAGGGTCAGGTTTTATACCTGACCGTACTTGTGGTAAATGCACTTTTTTAATTGGGTGTAAGATATAGTCGTACTGGTTTTTGTGCTTAATTGTGCATTAACCTGCTAAGACAAGTGTTCTAATGAAATATAAAGCATAAACGAGTTTTTTATAATTACGCAATGCCAGATTTGATACCAAAAACAACTCATTTAACCTTTGCAGGGATCGGTGAACTCCTTTTTGATGTGTTTGAAGACGGGTCAGAGACCCCTGGAGGGGCGCCGTTCAATTTTGCCTTTCATGCGCATCAGCTCGTAAGCCAGATGGGTATTGGCGAGGGGTATATTGTGAGTTCAGTCGGTAACGACACGAGAGGCAACAGGATCATTGACACACTTAAAAAAAAGAAGATGTCGACTGCTTATATAGAGCAGGTTCATCAACATAAAACAGGCCTTGTTTCAGTTTTTATGCGAAATGGTGAACCGGGATACCAGATAGAGGCTGATGTTGCATGGGATTATATCCCTAATAATCCGGAGTTAAAAGAACTGGCAGAACGGTGTTCGGCAGTATGTTTTGGCAGCCTTGCACAGAGAAATGAGACATCCCGCAATACCATCAGGAATTTTCTTAAATACGTTCCTGAAGAGGCTATACGCCTGTATGATGTTAACCTCAGGCAGAACACCCTAACAGGAGAAAAAGGATATTCACCGGAAATATTAGAGTACAGTTGCAATGCAGCAACAATCATCAAGGCAAACCATGGGGAACTGAATACAATACTGTATATACTGGGTTTAGCTTGCGATTCAGATAATACCCTTGAAGGTATAAAAAAGAGAATGGGGATGCTGCTTTCACGGTTTAAAGCGAAGGCAGTTATTGTAACACGCGGTGATCAGGGCACCCTTGTACTAAAACGGGATGGAGAATTTGTCATAACATCGTCCGGAAAGGTTAAAGGCACAGCCCATCCGGTGGGTGCAGGTGACGCATGTTCTGCCGGAATCCTGTTCGGCTTCACACTTGGCTGGGATATTAAAGCAACCATGGAACTGGCAAACCGTATGGGTGCAGATGTTGCATCGCATCCTTCAGCAACACCACCACTTTCGTGGGAAACATTTGATTTTGTGAGGGAGAAGCTGCTTAAAAAACCGTAGGGGCGAAAAATTTTTCGCCCCTACTTTTTCTGGTTTCACACGGTCTCCGGCGGAACCAGATAAAAAATCCAATTGAATATTCTTTAAAATAGTATTAGAATCTTAGCAAAATGAATTCCAACATATTCTCCATTTTCTGAGGAGGATGCCATGATAAACAAAATAAATTACTATAATCAAATCGATGTCCTGCATCCTCAGAGCCTCCTGAGAAAAGAAAAAGAAACAACAAATAACAACATTTTTAAAAACCACGCCATTTATGATAAAGTTACGATAACAGGAAAAGCAAAAGAAAAAGTAACCTATAGCAAACCAAAAGCCGCTGAGCCTGTTTTTGAATCTCTAATCGGTGTAATAACTACCTGCACACAATGCGGCACCGCAATAAAATCTCTTACCGCTTTCTGTCCTCACTGCGGCGTAAAAGTAACATAACAATAAAAATACATTGTGAATGCCGGTTCCAAAGCATCTGTAAAAGCAGAAATTTGATCTTACACATAAAGGGCTGAGGTTTCTTTTTCCCACGTAAACCAGGGGGCATCCTACTTTCATTTGAAATACTGGATTTTGTGAGGACGCAATTATTTAAAACCGTAGGGGCGAAAAATTTTTCGCCCCTACTTTTTCTCGTCCACCACGGTCTTAGTGTGAACCAAATAAAACGAGGGCAGACTGGTATCGCCATACAAGATGACAAAAAACGTCAGGATGGCCATCCAAACATCGTTCTATATAGAAGCTGTCACTTTCTGTCATCAGTTTCTCCGTTGGTAGAATTGGTCTTACACTTTACAGTGAATTTACCGAACGATTTGCGACAATATTTTTGAAGTTAAATAGTAAAGAGGAAAATAAGGTGGCGTA
>CAZCMD010000334.1:0-2279 GCA_964499695.1 uncultured Desulfatiglans sp. | reverse complement strand
AATTATCTTTTACCTTAAAAGGAGAAACTGCCTATGTATACAAGGGAATATCTCAAAGGGTTTGTAGATAAGTATATAGATGCACTGGAGAAGCGGGATTTTTCAAGGCTGCCTGTATCAGATTCCTATAAATATTCTGAAAACTGCAAGCTTATCAGGCTGGGGGAGGGGATCATCTCCTACAGGGTCAAGGAGACCGTAAGGCTTGAGATGTATGATGTAAAGACAGGTCAGGCGGCAATTCAGTCTGTACTTGATGATGGCGAAAAGCTCATCATGTTTTTCCTGCGCCTCAAGATCGTTGATGATAAAATTAACGAGATAGAGACACTGGTGAACACCGGGGCAAAGGGGGCGCCCATACCCTTTGATCCTGCCAATATAAAAGAGATATCAACACACTGGAAACGGTCAATAAGGCCGGCAGAGCGTGATTCAAGGTTTAAACTCATGGATGTTGCTGACGGTTACTGGCGCGCAATGGAGACAGAGGGCACTGCCGATTATGTGCGGCCTGCCATACTTCCTGATGCAGAGAGATATGAAAACGGCATGCATACCACAAATGAAATTATGCCTGATTTATCAGAACTGTTCGGCAAGGATGGCCCGGTCTTTACCCCGGCTTACCCATTCCCGGATAAGAGCCCCCGAACAGCACTTCAGGATTTTGACCACGGGGTGTGGAGGGGCACTTTAGTTAAAGACAGGCGATACCCTGTTATAGATGAGGAGAGGGGAATAATTGTAACCCTCGCAAGATTTGGGGGTAAAGTAGATCAGTCGAATAATCCTGATGCAGGGGCTGCCCCATATGTGGCGGAATTCTTTGCCGTAACAAGGGGCTGGATAAGGGAGGTGCACGTGGTAATTGCACCTGTAAAACCATGTGTGCCGACACCATGGCCGATTGATGTATGGTAAAAGAAAGGGGTCAAGGGTTCATGGGTTCGAGGGTTCAAGTGATTTTTCTTTTTCCCTCGACCACTTGACCCCTGGACCCCTCGAACCCTTTCTTTAAAGGAGCCAATTAAATGTCTGATAACCAGGTTGATACAAATTCAGGAGAAACGGGAAAGAGGATTGATGCTCCAAAGGAGCGTTCTTTTTTTCTGACATCGCTACCCTTATTTATACTTGCACATGCAACGCATCATATTTTAACTGCGCTGCCGCAGCCTATGCTTCCCTATATGAAAAAGGAATTTAACCTCAATTATACCGAGGCAGCTGTAATAACCTCTGCCTTTTCCATATCTGGAGGACTATCCCAAATACCTGTCGGTCTTCTTGCAGACAAGATGGGTCCCACGATTCTTATTACAATGGGCATACTGGGTGTCGGTATTGGCGGATTTTTTGTGGGATTTTCTACCGGTTATTATATGCTCCTCGCGGCGCTTGTCTTTATGGGACTTATGTCAGGGGGGTATCACCCGGCTTCAACTCCTCTTATATCCATGTCAGTACCGGTTCATCAGAGAGGACGCGCACTCGGGTTTCATCTCATAGGTGGTAATTTCAGCTTTTTTGTTGCACCTATGATTGCAGCTCTCATAGCAGGGGTATGGGGCTGGAGAAGCGTTTATATCATTCTTGCAATACCGACGAGTATAGTTGGTTTTTTCTTTTATTTATACCTTAATAAGAAATATGGAAAAGCCCATATTGAGGCAATGAAGCGCAAACAGAGCGAAGAACATCCGCCGCAACCAGGGTATAAAAGACGTTTGTGGGCATTCCTCGCAATGATGGTTCTGGGTGGCGGGGCAGCCGCCTCAGTTCACCCATTTCTCTCCGTATATATGGTAGATGTCCTTGGGGTATCAAATGAAGTAGCGGCTGCCTCCATGTCTATCATATTCTCTTCCGGGATTTGGGCGGGGCCTATTGGGGGCTATTTTTCTGATAAACTTGGAAGTGCCAAGGTTATTATTGTCACAGATATACTGAGTGGACTCATGATATTTGCATTGAAGGAAGCGAGTTATGGGTGGGGATTATGGAGTGTCTTCTGGATAATAGGGGTAATCCATGCGCTTCGTTTTCCTGTTGCTGAGGCGTTTATTATCAGTCAGACAGAAGCTAAATACCGTTCCACAGTTTATGGAATATATTATTCAACCATGCAGTATACAGGGGCCATATTCGCCCCCATTATGGGTTATTTTATCCGGAACTATGGCTTTCATGCCATGTTTACCTTCTCCGCCTATGCGGTTACTGCGGTAGCGATAATCACGGCATTTTTTATTTATGATGCGAAGGACTGATAAAAA
>CAZCMD010000333.1:0-2294 GCA_964499695.1 uncultured Desulfatiglans sp. | reverse complement strand
ATATATATAGATCACTTAAAAAAATGTCAAATGGCCCCGGGTGTTGAGTGCGAACCTTTCATGATATGGTCAAACACCATGTCCGCACGCTTTCGGATATTTATCTCCATATCCGTGGAAAACAGAGGTATGGTTATCATCTCAAAGCCAAGGCTGCTGTAGGCCTTGTATATCTCCCTGTGAACCGCATTAACCTGTTCCGGGGTATCCTTTCTCTGATCATCCATGGTGTATTGGCCGAGCAGCTCAAAAAAGAATACCTTCCTCTCATAATGTGCATCAGCAATATCCATGTATATCCTTTTATCAAGCTCTATCCCGGCCACAACTGCATAGGCGAGGTTATCGATGATCGACCTGTCAAGCACAGCCAGCCCCTCTTTCAGCGCCTTTTCCCTTTCCATCTGCCTTTCATGGCAGCGGCGGCAGAATATTTGCTGGTCTTCCCACGGGTACAGTTGTTTAAAATTAGGGTCTGCCTCTATTTTCGCCTGATCCTCCATGATAAGGAGCCTTGCTGTTTCATGCAGCACCTGTATGCCTCTTGATTCAAGCATGGATATGACACTTGACTTTCCTGAATGGGGACCGCCTGTAATAATATGTTTTCTGGTCATCTGCACCTGAACAAAGGAACCTCTTTATAAAGAAATATTACAGCTCTTAATATGCATTTTATAATTATTTTTCAACAGATAAAGCTTTTGAGATAAGGATTAAAAGATACGCCTTAAATTCCCTCTGCTTAAAGGATGGCATGGCTGCTATTAGGTGTGCTGAATTTTTTCAGGATTAGCAGGGTTGATCAATAAAAGCCGGTTGCACTGATCGATGATGTGAAATGTATCCAGCTATTTACCCGATGGCGCATTTTCTGAAAAATGGTTTAATCCTGTTTTCATTGCGCATCCTTTTTAGCATGTTCAGCATCTCCCTCTGGCCATTTACCGAGAGCCCGATGGATTTTTCAAGGACTAAAATGGCATTTTCAAGGCCCATGTCATAGGCCTTTTCTACATCTTCTTTCCTGTATATACGTTCAGAGTCCATTCCTGTCATATTTCCCCCGGTCCTGTTTTTAGTGAATTACAAAGCAAAAACAGGGCCAGAGATACCTGCGTGATGGCTTTTTTCTGTTTCAGTTATAACATTTTGATATTTAAAGAAAATAATGGTAAATAAACATCATCTGTCTCGCATTTTTTTCTCGGGGGTTGGAAAAAAAATCGGATATGCACATAAAACAGTGCATTCTCAAGGAATAAGTGAATTTCGGAAAGGTATCCATGTAAAGGATTTTACGATATTGAATAATATAACCCTCATAGGTATGCCAGGATCAGGAAAAAGCACAACAGGGGTAATACTCGCAAAGATACTCTCCTTTAGTTTTATAGATACTGATATTTTAATCCAGTTGAACACCCGGAGATCCTTGCAGGATATTGTCGATAAAAAGGGTCATATCTTCCTTAGAAGAGCTGAGGAGGATGAGATATTGAAAATTAGTCCTGACAGGTGTGTTATTTCCACCGGAGGGAGCGCGGTTTACAGTAAAAAGGCAATGGCGCATCTCAGCTCTTTTTCTGTAATCTGTTTTCTCAGGGCAGATTTTAGTGTCATAGAAAAAAGAATCGTAAATTTTAATCAGAGGGGTATAGCAAAAGCCAGGGATCAATCTTTTTATGACCTGTTCATGGAACGACAGCCCCTTTATGAAAGATATGCAGATATGGAGATAGACTGCAATTCGTTATCTCAGGAGGAGGCAGCAGGAGTTATTGCAGAAAGAATAAAGGGATTACCCGGCCTAAAAAAACCTGCATAAGCAATTAATCATGTTTGATTTTTAATGATATTAATGTATATAAGTGTCCAGAAATTATACTGAAAAAAAGGAGTGATACAAATAATGAAGATACCAAAATTTGACCCGAAAGAACTGGAGGTAGTTGGCAAGACCACTGCTACACCATTTTCTCCTGAGCTTAAGATATTTAACTATCCTGTATCCATGAGGGACGCATACTATGCCATGACAAGGAGAAAGCCGGTCTGGCAGGTGTCAGGGCTTGATAGCCGTATATTTACACCCAGGATCGTGCCTGATAATGTGGCCCGCGCCTTTGTGCTTGAGGGTAAACCCTTTGATATGGCAAAGGAAGGTGGCGGTAAGGATATGTTCGGTATTGAGTGGGAGTTCATCCCTGTTGCCGGCGGCTCAATGGTGCGGCCCGGCAAACCCTTTATGGAGGATGCAACAGAGTGGTATGACAAGGTTGTATGGCCTGATA
>CAZCMD010000332.1:0-2313 GCA_964499695.1 uncultured Desulfatiglans sp. | reverse complement strand
TGAATCGGGAATCCAGACCCAGAACGTCATTCCCGACCTGATCGGGAATCCAGTTTTTTTGTAATTACTTGCCCACCTCGGGTGGATTGAAAAATGACCAATGTCAAGGACCCCGATCTTTCACGGTAATTCTTCCGAAGTATCTATTGTCTGCCACCTATGGTTAATCTTTATTGGGTTAAAATCAAATAATATATTTCCTAGATTTTTTAAACCACCAATTGCCCCTCCTATGGTACTTGGTTTCGCCTGTGGACTTTGGGCTGAATTAAGTATTGCATAGTAAATTCCACTTAATGATTGTGTTTCTTTTTTCTGTCCAGGTGAATTCAACTCTTCAAAAAGTATTGACTCTGAAATATTCTGATATTGAAGTAGATATTCTATCGCAAGTTGATACACTTCTATATTTTTTTTTGATAATTTCCAGCCATTGTTCTCCCACCGCTAGTTTAACAGTAGGCATAACAAGCAAGGCGGAACGCCTTGTCTTAGTTAATGCCTTTGTTCGAAAAATTTTTAATCATTTTCTTTGTACCATTGTTCATCAGCTAAGCCTCTAAGAAACTGATCCACTTTACTCAGTATGCCTTTTTGATCTGCATATAAGATATGTTGTTGTAACCGATCTTTTTTCTCTTGTGGGCTGGTTTCCCACCAAGCAGCAAGAATTAAAGGAAGTGGAGGTTTCCAACAATATCCGTCACGTGTTCTATCCGGGAGCATTTCCCATAGCTCATTCCATTTTTGAGGTTGTGGACAGATACGCCCACTGCTTGAACAATATTGAATAAGTGCATGAAGTTGAGGTTCCATTTTAAGCTATACTATATATTACTTTGGCTCATTTGCTTTTGTCTGACATAACCATCTCAACGAGACTAGCTGTCGCAGCAGTAATACTTCGGATAGTGAAATTTGCATTTCCTCAGCAATCCTTCTTGTTTCTGAAAGGGTTTCCTTAATCGCTAAATATTCCGATTGATCCATTTCCATTTTTAAGCCTCCCAAATTTAAAATAGATTTTGATTTTGGACAGAACTCCTTTGAACATGAATTTCGAACAAGTTACTCACCAGTTCCGGATATCTTTACTTTTAGGATGTTATACAGAAAGATGAACCGGGATTTTATTAGTTTTTATATGGCTGATTATTAAAAGAAACGAGAGGATAATACTCATTAAAAAGGTAATTATCAATCATTAGTAATTGAAGAATACCGGGTAACCGGGAAGGTCGAGTCATTCTCATAAAATCCAGAATCTACCTGATGGGATAAATGGATACCCCGATAAATCGGGGTATGACGATGTTTAATGATTTTACATATAGGTAGATAAATTATAATGTTATCCACAGTGGACATTAAGGAGGTTACAATATGAAAAAATCATTCGGTGCTAAAACACTTATATTCCCAACACCGGTATGGTGCGTGGGCACATACGATTCCAGGGGTGTGCCAAATATCATGACCATTGCCTGGGGAGGCATATGCTGTTCCGAGCCGCCATGCGTGAGTATTTCACTTCGTAAGGCCACCTATACCTATGGAAATATCATCGAGCGAAAGGCATTTACCTTAAGTGTCCCTTCTCAAAAACAGGCTGCTATAGCTGATTACTTTGGCATGGCATCTGGTAGAAATGAAAATAAATTTGAAAAGGCCGGCATCACACCTGTAAAAGCGGCCCTTATTGATGCCCCCTATCCAGAAGAATTCCCTATGGTACTGGAATGCGAACTGATGCAGTATCATGAACTGGGCCTACACACCCTGTTTGTGGGGAAAATCCTTGATGTCAGGGTCGATGAGGCTGTTTTAAATGATAAGGGAGAGCCGGATATCAATAAGGTTGATCCCTTTGTCTTTACACCATTTAGCGGTGGGTATTACAGTATCGGGGGGTTCACAGGCAAGGCTTTTAGTATTGGCAGAGATCTATTCTGTTAATATGTCACCCCGATGGGGCTGATAAAAATGACGCATATATAGTGCTATTAATATTCCAACACCAATGGTGCTTTTATTGTTTGCACATAGAGGCAGCATATAAGTAGTGTCCATCCAAAAACTGTCGTTTTTTGATTCAAGCGGTCAGCCATTAGCGTTCAGCTTTCAGCAAAAGGTTTTCAAACCAATTAGTTAGCTGACAGCTGATCGCTGACTGCTGAAAGCCCCATCCAGAATTTGCTTCTTTCTGGATGGACACTAAGTAACAATGCGATTAACCCCTACCCCTGCCAAAGATACATTATCATTTTATGACCCCATCAGTTTTACCAAGGGCCTTTCGTATTGTTTTTGAAA
>CAZCMD010000331.1:0-2316 GCA_964499695.1 uncultured Desulfatiglans sp. | reverse complement strand
TCTTTGAGGCATAGGATGAAAGCGAATCATCCTGGGGGACGCCTTTTATCTCTTTACCTGCCGACTCCTTAAGAAACCTTACAATCACATCACCTGATATTAAAGCGAGCCTGTCAAAAAGGGCACCTGCTGTCTCATGTTCTTTAATGGGGATTTCATGTCCATATAGTACTGGCCCCTTATCAAGCCCTTTTGTCATCTTCATGAGGGTTATGCCTGTAACTGGCATGTTATCCAGTATAGCCCACTGTATAGGTGCAGCACCCCTGTAAAGGGGAAGGAGCGATGCATGGATATTTATCGCGCCAAAACGGGGTATTGAGAGCAGTTCCTGGCCCAACAACTGACCGAATGCAGCAACAATAAAAAGATCAGGGTTTATCTTTTTTAGCTCATTTATAAAACTCTGCTCATTCACATTTTCGGGCTGCATTACATTGAGCCCGTATGAGATGGCAGCCTCCTTGACCGGGCAGCAGGATAAATTAAGCCCCCTTCCCTTTGGCTTATCAGGCTGGGTAATAACTGCCTTTATTTCATAACCTGCATTAACCAAGCTTTTAAGCGCAGGCACTGCAAAATCAGGTGTGCCCATATAGATGATCTTTGGCCTTTCGGGTAATTTATCTGAAATAACCTGTTCCATCATCCCTGTTATTCTTCTTTGTTTAATATCTTTTTAAGTCGATTTTTATATAAAGACCTTTTTAAGGAGCTTATATGATCAATAAAAAGCAGACCATTCAGGTGGTCTATCTCATGCTGGAGACAAACCGCATGGAGCCCCTCTGCCTCTATTTCTATGGGGTTACCCTCACGGTCAATCGCCTTAACCAGTATCCTGTTCGCCCTTTTTACCTCAGCAGAATAATCAAAAACAGATAAACAGGCCTCTTCATAGGTGATCGAGCCTTCCTTTGAGACGATCTCAGGGTTCATTATCACATTGATTTTATGAGCCTCTTCAGGGGGTGAAACATCATATACCACAAGGCTTATTGGTTCACCAACCTGTATGGCCGCAAGCCCTATACCTGGCGCCTTGTACATGGTCTCTGTCATGTCATCAACAAGCTTTTGCAGCTTGCCATCAATATTTTCCACAGGCTTTGCCTTTGTCCTGAGTATCGGGTCCGGGAATCTGTATATCTTAAGTGTATCGCCCATTTCTGTACCGCCATTATTTTTTGTACCTCTATACTACAAAAGAGGTTAATTAACCAGACTTTAAATATAAATTCATATAATTCAAGAGAATAGATTGATTATTGTTTCTTGACATTTAGGGCTATTCTCCATATTGAAAAGGTGTCCATCCAAAAAGTATACGTTTTGGATTTAAGCGGTCAGCCTTTAGCATTCAGCGTTCAGCAAAAGGCATTCATGATAAACATTATGCTGACAGCTGATAGCTGAAAGCTCCATCCAGACTTTTCTTCTTTCCGGATGGACACAAAAAGGCATTATGAAAAATATAGCAAATTTTCTTTTTGAAGTGGGCATGCTTAAAAAGACCCCCCGTACAGGTTATCAATTCTTAGGTTCAGGGAGTGAATCAGTAGCAGATCACTCATTCAGGATGACAGTAATCGGGTATATACTTGCTGGTCAGCTAGAAGGGGCAGACCAGAATAAAACAGTGCTAATGTGTCTTTTTCATGATCTTCATGAGGCCAGAACCGGTGATATGAACTATGTGAATAAGCAGTATAACACCGTTGATGAAAAAAAGGCTGTCAAGCACATGACTGAAGGCCTTCCTTTTGGTGCTGAAATTGCATCATTGACTGATGAATTCAATGAAAGTGCCACTATTGAGGCAAAAATTGCCCGGGATGCGGATCAAATTGATCTTATTCTGGAACTTAAAAGAGAGAAAGATCTTGGTAACAAATACGCCGATGAGTGGCTTTTTTATGCCAGAAAGAGGCTGATCACTGAAAAGGCAAAAGAAATGGCAGATGAAATTCTTCAAACTGACCAGGCCGAATGGTGGTTTGATAAAAATGTAGATCTGTGGGTAAATGGCAAAAAAAACAACCATAACAAATAGCCTTTATGCGGCATCAAGGATAAGAAAGACCGCATTCGGGGTCTCTTTTTTTTCACACCTTGTTCTGATACTAATAATACAGCAGTTTGCGCCGGATATATGGCACATTGAAGAGCTAAAGACCTACAGGGTTGAATTTGTAAGGGATGCAATAGATGATATCCCCTTTGAAAAGATGACAGAAAAGGAGAAGGAAAACACTATAAAGAAGATTATTGAGGCAGATCAAAAAACAGAGGAAACTATCTCCCTTGATACAGTTG
>CAZCMD010000330.1:0-2337 GCA_964499695.1 uncultured Desulfatiglans sp. | reverse complement strand
TGCCTGTTATTGTGGATCCATCACATGGTACAGGGCGTTTGAGCCTTGTGGAGAGAATGTGTCTGGCATCCGTTGCTGCCGGGGCAGACGGGATAATGGTTGAGGTGCATCGCAATCCGGCTGAAGCACTCTGTGATGGTGATCAGAGCCTTTCTCCTCCAATGTTTATGAGCATGATGAAAAAGGTCAGGAAATTACAGGATTGTATGGTATCAATAAATGCATTGGATTAAAGGAAGGGAAATAAGAAACCTGATTGAAGGGGCATAACATGGAACTAAAAGATATAAGAAAAAAGATTGATCTTCTTGATTCAAGGATTTTAAGGATACTCAATTACCGCATGGAACTAGCCCTGATGGCTAAAAAGCTGAAAACAAGCATTGAGGACAAGGATAGGGAAAAGGAGATCATCGAAAGGATAAGGTTGAATTCAACGGGCCTTATAAACGCTGAATTTGTAGAGAAGGTTTATACGGAGATAATAAAAGAAAGCAAGGCCCTTCAGCAGAGAGATCACAGCCTGATTGGGTTTCAGGGGGAGCACGGGGCATATGGCGAGGTGGCATTAAGGGCATGGAACAATGAATGGGTCTCTGTACCGTGCAAG
Source organism: uncultured Desulfatiglans sp. (assembly GCA_964499695.1). GTDB lineage: Bacteria > Desulfobacterota > DSM-4660 > Desulfatiglandales > HGW-15 > JAAZBV01. The sequence continues at coordinate 1,727 of CAZCMD010000330.1, read as the reverse complement.
GATTATTCAGCAGTTTTTGAGGGTGTCAAAAAAGGACTGTTTGATTATGGCATAGTAGCAGTAGAAAACACCCTGGGCGGCGTTGTGGGTGAGGTTAATGAACTCCTCGTAAATACTGATCTTTATGTTGTAGGTGCAATAGAGCTGCCGGTTTATCTGTGCCTCTTAACATTACCCGGGACTGATTACCGTGATATCAGGAGTGTATATTCCAACTCCCAGGCCCTTGGCCAGTGCCGTAATTTTCTTGAAAGAAACCATCTTGATCCTGTCCAGTATTATGATTCAGCCGGTGCAGCAAAGATGCTTGCAGAAGAGACTCCAAAATCATCTGCGGTTATTGCAAGCAGGCTTGCTGCCGAGATATATGACCTGGAGATCATTAAAGATGATATCGATGACTTTGAAAGAAACATGACAAGATTCCTTATACTCTCAGCAAAGGAGAATATGGCAGAGGGTGATAAATGCTCGATACTTTTTTCAACAGCCCATCGAGCTGGCACCCTGTTCAGTGTGCTTGAGATATTTGCCAAACATGATATCAACCTGACACGTATCGGATCTATCCAGAGCGGCGCAGGTAATTATACCTTCTTCCTTGATTTTATTGGCTCCAGCAGGGATGAAAAGGTAATTGCTTCGCTGGAACAGATCGGAAATGTAACCTCAAGCATGAGATTTATGGGCTGCTATAAAGAGATAAGGATCAATTAATTGCTCTGTATACCAATAGTTGCAAAAGATGCCAGGAGTGCATTAATAAAAATATCCGAGGCTAAAGAACACGCAGATATACTTGAGCTCCGCATTGATCTTATGGATTCATTTGATCTGCGTGAGATAATCCATTCAGCAGAAAGGCCGGTTATTGTAACCTATCGATCGGAGAAAGAAGGAGGGCAGGGGCGGCACGACCCTTTAACGATAGTGAGTTACCTTAAAAGTGCCGCTGATGCAAATGCGGCCTATATTGATGTTGAACTGAGTATGCCTGCTGAACTGCGTAATGATATTATAAAAAACCGAAAAAAGAGCCGAATTATTATATCCACACATATAATGGAATATACACCTTCAAAAGATGATCTTATGTCTCTCTTTGATAAGAGTGTCAGGGCGGGTGGTGACATAATAAAGATAGTTACCATGTCCAGGAGCATTGAAGACAACCTGAGGATGCTGGAACTGGTTTCTGAGGCAAAAAAAAGAAAAATAGACATAGTTGCATTTTGTATGGGGCCTCTAGGGCGGATGAGCAGGGTGTTCAGCTCTCTTATGGGGGGATATTTAACATTTGCTTCTCTGGAAGAAGGTGAAGAGTCGGCGTCAGGCCAGATTCCGGTAACGGAAATAAAAAAGTTGCTTAAGTATTTTGCAGTTTGATTTTAACACATGTTCACCACAGAGACGCAGAGTTCACAGAGATTTTCTCTGTACTCTCTGTGTCTCGAATGAGCAAAGCGAATGAGCAGTAAAATAAATGCATTTTAAGATCAATCAATATACAGAACTGTACGGGGTGATCGGAAAACCGGTCAGGCATTCCCTTGGCCCGATAATGCATAATGCGGCCTTCACCCATAAATGTATGAATGCGGTTTATCTCGCATTTGAAACGGATGATATTGAGGGCGCTATAAAGGGGATGCGCGCTCTGGGCATAAAGGGCATGAGTGTTACAATACCATATAAATCAACGGTTATACCATTTCTGGATGAGATTG
>CAZCMD010000329.1:0-2385 GCA_964499695.1 uncultured Desulfatiglans sp. | reverse complement strand
ACCGGACCATGTGGTGGTGCGGACCTTCTTTATTCCATCTTCACTCATTTATTATCATCTTCCTTTCTGCTTTTTCGCTCAGTCTTGGGTTTATAACATAATATTTTTTTTTTACAAAAAAAAATTATCTGATATATTGGATTTAAAATAATATAAATCAATAAGATCAGGCTCAGGGTAATAACAGATAATAAAATAAAATTTGGTGTTCAGGTTGAGTATGCAATGCGGAAATGGATAGGCGAAAGAGAAGGAAATTTTAATGTCTCAAGTTAGTAGAGCATCAAACAGAGAACTTTTCGGTTGGGCAATGTTTGACTTTGCCAACTCCTCCTATACAACAGTTATAATAACGATTGTCTTCTGCAATGTTTTTAGCTCTATCATTGTTGGTGACGGGCCTGAATTTCGTATGGGTAACCTTTTATGGAGTGTGGCACTTTCCATCAGTTATCTTGTAGTACTTGCATCAACACCATTACTGGGCGCAATAATGGATTTCACAGGGGCAAAAAAGAGGTTCCTTTTAATAAGCTGGCTCCTCACAGTTTTTGCGACTGCTGCCCTTTATTTTGTCAGGCCCGGATTAATAATACCCTGTATGTTTCTAATTGTTCTATCGAATATAGGTTTTTCATACAGTGAGGCATTTGTCTCCAGCTTTCTTCCGGGTCTCGGTTCTCCTGAGGATATGGGCAAGATATCGGGCTTTGCATGGGGGCTTGGTTATTTTGGCGGATTAGCTTCTACAGCTATTGTAATATTTGTATTTCATGCCGGTGTATACACTATAGATAATTATGCAAATCTCCGCCTTGTAGGCCCCGTAACAGCTCTTTTTTTTCTTGTAACAGCGATCCCGACCTTTTTATGGGTGAATGACAGGACAAGACCAAAGGTTCTACCTTATGGTGAAACATATTATTCAATCGGGATTAAGAGGCTTAAGCAGACTGTAAGTGAAATCCAAAGTTTCAGGGATCTTGTAATTCTTTTATCATCCTTCTTTTTTGCCTATGCAGGGCTCTCGATTGTTATATCATTTGCCTTCATATATGGTGACCAGGTCGTAAAGTGGTCCGGCACAACCCAGACCCTCATGTTTGTCATAACCCAGATTACAGCCGCATGCGGGGCCTTTTTATTTGGTTTTATCCAGGACAGGTGGGGCGCGAAAAAGACATTCATATTAACACTGGTGTTATGGTTTGGGGCAATAATCTTAATCTATGGGGTGATTGAGATTACTGCTATTATAAACAGGGTGTGTGGCGTCTCCTTTAAAACTGAACATATGTTTCTTGTGACAGGCTCCATTGCCGGGCTCGGGCTTGGAGCAACACAGTCTGCATGCAGGGCAATGGTGGGGATGTTTTCACCTGTTACAAAGGCAGGTGAGTTTTTCGGGCTTTGGAGTTTTTCAAACCGTCTTGCAGCCATCCTGGGGCTTATGAGCCTGGGCCTGCTGCAGAACCTTTTCGGACTCAGGAATGCAATACTTATTTGTTCAATCTTTTTTATGATATCAGTTATTATCGCCTTTTTTGTAAACGAAGAGAGGGGTAAGGCCAGTGCTTTGGAGCATGAGGGAGAATAAAGGTTACAGTAAAAAATGCCCTTTTAAATTTTTCTTATTTAAAGAGGAGTAAAAGAGTAACAAGAACCCCGGGTGAAAAAATATTGATTTTGGAATAAAAAATAGAGTGGAAATCTATTTCTTATTTTTATTATTGATCTCTTTTCTGCCAACCTGGCAGGCATTTTTCATTCAGGTGGATATTCCAAGTTTTGGTAAAATAACCAACTGAAGTAGAAAGTATGCAGCTATTATCACTATTAACCAGAATAATTCCATTTATTTAATCCTTTAAACTAAAAATACAGGTTGCTCAAAGCCGTTCCCGCAATTATTGCATTTATTCATATATCGTTATATCAGCACCTTCTTCTTGTTGGCTAAATATAAGTATTAAATATATATGTTCAACCGCTGGACTAAAACTAAGTCTAAGCTGTATAATAGTTCACTTTTCACTTTAAATTGCAGGAAACTATAACCATCTCAAAGGGGCCTTTTAAAACAAGGAGAGAATATGGAAACTGAAAATATTAAAACGCCTGAAAGCGAAGATGAAAGTAGTTTTGCCACCCGGTTCATGGAACTTGCCTGCGATTATTTATCAGTCGTAAAGAAAGCCGATGGGTTTTATGAATTTTCATCACTCACCTCAGCGCAATCACCGATCCAGAAGGTAAAGGTACGTTATGAGGCAATAGCTTTGCTTGATCCTGAAAAAAAGAGAATAATATTCTGGGAAAAGATAGTGGAGACATCATCAGGGATAAAGGCAGGGTTCTTTTCTGAAAAGTATGTTCAAAAAGGTA
>CAZCMD010000328.1:0-2518 GCA_964499695.1 uncultured Desulfatiglans sp. | reverse complement strand
TAATGGTCAATCTTTTCGGTAACTATCCTTATACCATTACTTAAAACTGTTTTTTGATACATACTAAAGACTTTCATCAAGCGCCGCTTTACGCGACAGGGCAATCTTACCTGACTTCTTGTCAATATCTATTACCTTGACAAGCACTTCATCACCCTCCTGAAGGATATCGGTTACCTTGTTGACCCTTTCCTTATCAAGCTGCGAAATATGGATCAGGCCGTCAGTTCCGGGAAGTATCTCCACAAAGGCGCCAAAATCCATGATCTTCCTGACCTTGCCCTTGTAAAGCTTGCCTACCTCTGCCTCCTGCACGATTGCATTGATCAATTCAATGGCGGCATTTGAAAGTTCTTCATCAGGTGATGCCACCACTACATTACCATCATCATCAACATTGATGGTTGAATCGGTCTTGGCGCTTATCTCCTTAATCATCTTACCGCTCGGGCCGATGAGTATCTTTATCTTGTCAGGTTTGATCTTTAACTTGGCTATAACAGGGGCATATTCCGAGAGTTTGCTTCTTGCCTTTGAGATAGACTCATTCATCTTACTCAGGATATGAAGCCTGCCCTCTTTTGCCTGGCTAAGCGCCTGCTCCATGATCTCTCTTGTAACACCGTCTATCTTGATATCCATCTGAAGAGCAGTAATGCCGTCTTTTGTCCCTGTGACCTTGAAATCCATATCACCGTAGTGGTCTTCATCACCTATGATGTCTGTAAGGACTACAGTTTTAGTGCCATCAGAAACAAGACCCATTGCAACCCCGGCCACAGCATCTTTTATTGGCACACCAGCATCCATCAGAGAAAGAGAGCCTCCGCATACGCTTGCCATTGATGAAGATCCGTTTGATTCAAGTATCTCAGAAACAACCCTGATTGCATAACCGAACTCTTCCTTTGGCGGAATAACAGGCATAAGGGCGCGTCTCGCCAATGCGCCATGACCTATTTCCCTCCTGCCGGGTGAGCCAAGCTTTTTTACCTCTCCAACTGAATAGGGGGGAAAGTTGTAATGCAGGATAAAGTTTCTGTACACCTCGCCATAGATAGAGTCTATGCGCTGTTCATCCCTTTCAGTGCCTATTGTGGTAAGCACCATTGCCTGTGTCTCACCCCTTGTAAAGAGGGCGGAACCATGTACCCTCGGCAGAATGCCAACAAGACATTCAATGGGCCTTACCTGATTAAATGCACGACCGTCAATCCTTTTCTGTTCATCCAGCATCATGCTGCGGACAAGTTTCCTGTCAAGATCATGGAAAAGGGCGTCAATCTCTGACTTTCTTGACTCGTATTCCTCGCCAAGTGTATCAAGAACGGTCTTAAGGGCATCCTTCCTGCTCTGGTTCCTTTGCTGTTTATCAGCAATGCGTATAGTTTTGTCCAGAAGCGGTGCTGCAATTGCCTCTATTTTCTTGCAGAGTTCATCATTTTCTGTGCCAGCAGGTACCGTCCTTTTCGGCTTTCCTGCTGCCTGTTTCAGTTCAATCTGCATGTCCAGCATCGGCTGCATGGATCTGTGGCCATAAAAGATTGCATCAATCATGTCAGCCTCAGAAACAAACTGACCGCCTCCTTCAACCATGACAACCGCTGTTCTGTTGCCCGCAACAATAAGGTTGATATCACTCTCTTCCAGTTCCGTAAAGGTCGGGTTGATGACAAATTCACCGTTAACCCTGCCCACACGTACTGCGGCAACCGGGCCTTCAAAGGGGATATCAGACACCTCCAGGGCAGCAGAGGCGCCCAGGATAGCCAGCATATCCGCATCATTCTGCCTGTCTGTTGAAAGCACACTGGCAATTATCTGTATCTCATTGTGATAGTTCTTTGGGAAAAGGGGCCTCAAGGGCCGATCTATAAGCCTTGCTGTAAGTGTCTCGTTTTCACCTGGCCTGCCCATGTCCCTTCTGAAATAATTACCGGGGAACTTCCCTCCGGCATATGACATTTCCTGGTATTCACATGAAAGGGGCAGAAAATCTATTCCCTCCCTGACATTATCGGTTGAGACCGCAGTTACCAGTACCACTGTCTCACCAAAGGTGACAACAACGGAACCGCTTGCCTGTTTGGCAATACGACCGGTCTCAATCGACAAGCTCTTACCATTTATTTCAATTGTCGACATTTTTATCATATTATTTTACCTTTCATGACCATAAGTATAATGGTCAAATCATTTAACAGGGCTATGCAAAATCACATGCCCTTGTGCTACTTCCTGATTCCAAGTTCCTTGATGATCTGCTGGTACCTGGATAAATCCGCTTTTTTCAAATAATTAAGAAGTTTTCTTCTTTGCCCTACAAGCTTTAAAAGACCTCTTCTTGAATGATGATCCTTTTTATGGGTCTTAAAATGATCTGTAAGATAGCTGATTCTGTTGCTTAAAAGGGCGATTTGCACTTCAGGTGAACCTGTATCCTTTCCATGCAGTTTGAATTTCTCGATTATCTCTTTTTTTGTTTCTGTAGTTAGTACCACTTTCCATACCTCCTTAA
>CAZCMD010000327.1:0-2542 GCA_964499695.1 uncultured Desulfatiglans sp. | reverse complement strand
TGATCAATCAGCATTGAAAATGAGATCAAAATTTAGAATTAGCTGTATTGGATTTAAAATTATTAAAAAGCTTAAGATATTGATTTAACAAAATCAAGGTAAAAGTATCGGGCATTGATTGTGCTGGTGATATTCCCTGCCCCTTTATGATGATATTCAATCTCAAAATGTAATGAAAGAAAGACCCGAATGAATGATATATACATAGACTGGGATAGAATACAGAGAGTCATTATTTTATCGATCGTGTGATCCTTTTATTTAGTCATGTCTTACTCCTTGGTTTTGATCATCTGTTTTCCATTTTTTTCAGGTACCTGTTGTGCACCCTGGTAAATAAACTCAGCGCTAAGATAGAGCCTATAAGACACCAGAACATATCTGTCTGTGTGTCCCAGATATAACCCTGGGTTCCAAGAAAGGCCTCCGTGTCGGTCGGGTTTGAAAGAGAGGCCAGCCATTCAATTATTTCATATATTGCTGAAAAGGCGAGGGGCACGGCAACAGATATAAAAGAGAGCCATTTACCAGGTTTTAATGGTGATGTACGTGTAATGATTTCCCTTACATAGATTGCAGGGCCAAAACCCTGCATCAAATGTCCGATCTTATCATAGTCATTTCGTGTCCAGCCAAACCAGTCTTCCATCCAAAAACCCAGTGGTACTTTGGCATAGGAGTAATGCCCCCCCAGCATCAGTATTATTGCATGGATAGCGATAAGGGTGTAGGTGAGACCGGTCAGGCGAAATCTCCGGTAGGTTATAAGCATGATCGGTAAGGCTATCATAACAGGGAAGGTTTCCAAAACCCATGTTAAACGGGTGTCATGGGGATTAATCCCTGACCATATCCAGAACGATACAACAATTATTAAAAGTATTAATGGGTATTTATTAGATGTTATTCCCGGTCTCATAGACTTTTCTTAAGCCATGCAAGTGTATCAGTTGTCGTCATGAAGGTTACGCTTGTCCCTGCTTCATTATATGACTCACTCTTGATCTCTGCCCTTATTCTTAACTGCCCCAGTATACCCCCCTTATCATAGGGGATCACCATTGTTGTCTCGACCATGTTTGATTTGAAAAATTCAATGATCTTGGCTCTTAACATGGCGATATCCTCTGTGTTATGGGCAGAGATAAAAAGACCATCCGGGAACTCACAGCGCAGGGTTTCAAGATCAGGCTTTGTGAGTTTATCTGACTTGTTCATAATCAAAAACCAGGGTATCTTTTCACCGCCTATTTCCTTGATAACATCCTTTGTAACTGTGAGCTGTGACCTGAATGCCGGGTCAGCCACATCCACTATGTATAACAGTAGTGAAGCAGCAAGTGCCTCATCAAGGGTGGACTGGAAGGATGCAACAAGGTCATGTGGCAGCTTTTTTATAAAACCGACCGTGTCAGAGACAAGCACAGGTGGATACTCCTCAGGCTGCATGGTCTTTACACGGGTATCGAGCGTGGCAAACAGTTTATCCTCCACCAGCACATCGCTGTCCGTGAGTTTTCTCATAATAGATGATTTACCCGCATTGGTATAACCCACCAGGGATACCTGGAAGGTCTCCTTCCTGCGGTCACGCCGCCTGTCCTGCTCCTTCTTAATATCAACAAGGCGCGCCTTGAGCTCTGATATGCGATCACGTATACGGCGTTTATCCAGCTCGTGTGAGGTTTCACCAGCCCCTCTGGTCCCTATACCCGCGCCCTGCCGGTCACTGCCGATATGGGATGCCCTGAGCCTTGGTGCCATATAAGCAAGCTTGGCAATCTCTACCTGAAGCATTGCCTCACGGCTCTTTGCATGGCGGCTGAAGATCTCAAGAATCACACCGGTACGATCAAGCACCTCAACGCCAGTAGCCTTTTCAAGGTTACTTAACTGCCTTGGGGCTATTTCACCATCATAGACGACAACACCGGCCTCAACATCCTCTTCTTCATCCCCGGTATCAGATGTATCATCTTCAAATGTATCAGAATCAATCTCTTCAGGGATATCTTCGTCAATCTCTTCATCTTCTTCATTACGTGATTTACTGCTGAACCCCTCAACAACACCTGTACCCCCGGTATAGCTGGCAAGCTCCTTTAGTTTTCCGGGACCAAGCAGTACACCAGGGTCAGGTTTGGGCCGCCGCTGGGTTACTGTGCCTACTACTTCAAGACCAAGGGTCTTTACAAGGCGCCTGAGTTCGATTAAAGAAGAGCTGTTCTCCTCATCGGTAACACCCTGGGTCTGAACAGAAAAGAGCACTGCAGTCTTCTTCTTTTTCTCATCTTCTGAGAGTTCAACCATTTTTTTATTACTGTCCATTTCCGATCCTGTAAAATACTAATAGGGAAGAAGCCTGAACTCGGTCTCATCAGAACCCTTTTTCTTTTCCATCTCAAATTCGCCGCTTTTTATTATGGTATAACCGGCCTCTTTTGCCGCATCATCAAGCCTTTTTTCAAGCCTTTCAGAAACAGACGTCTCACATGCAGTATTGACATAAAACCTGAGGGCTTTTTTAACCTTGCTGTCAAAC
>CAZCMD010000326.1:0-2593 GCA_964499695.1 uncultured Desulfatiglans sp. | reverse complement strand
AATGGCAGGCAACTCATTTGGAGAGATATTCAGGATAACTACATTCGGGGAATCACATGGTAAAGGGATAGGTGTGGTTGTTGACGGATGCCCTCCATGCATAGAGCTTAAACAGGAAGATTTTACCCAGGAAATGGTCAGGCGGAGGCCCGGATCAGGCGCATTTGATACTCCCAGAAAGGAAGAGGACGATGTAGAAATCCTTTCAGGTGTATTTGAAGATCGTACAACCGGTGCGCCAATTGCCCTTTTTATAAAAAACAGGGATGCGAGCAGCAAATCATATGACTATATGAAAAACCTTTTCAGACCAGGGCATGGCGATTATACCTATTACAAAAAATATGGTCATTATGATTACAGGGGTGCAGGAAGGTATTCGGCAAGGGAGACCGCTGCAAGGGTTGCAGCAGGGGTAATTGCCGGGAAAATCATTTCTCAGGCCGGTATAAAGGCGATCGCCTATACTGTTGAGTTGGGCGGAATAGGCATAGAGACAAAGGATCTTTCAGTGATTGCGAATAATCCTTTAAGTTGCCCTGACGTGAAAAAATACAAAGAAATGGAGAAGGCACTTTCTGAGGCAAAGGCTAACGGCGATTCCCTTGGCGGGGTTATCGAAGTGCTTGTAAAAGGGTGTCCGCCTGGCCTGGGCGAACCTGTATTTGATAAGCTCTCGGCTGATCTTGCAAAGGCCATCATGTCCATAGGGGCAGTGAAGGGCTTTGAAATAGGTGCGGGTTTTGAAGCGGCAAGGCTTAAGGGATCACAGAACAATGATCCCATCACTCCATCGGGGTTTGGTTCAAACAATGCCGGGGGAATACTTGCGGGCATATCAAATGGCGATGATATTGTCATGAGGGCGGCAGTGAAACCTATTCCGTCCATAGGTCTGGAACAGGAAACAGTTGATAAAAATGGCAGCCCAACAAAAATTAAAACCGCAGGCAGATTTGATGTCACTGCAATACCAAGGGTTATCCCTGTTATGGAGGCAATGGTAAAGATAACACTGGCTGACCATTATCTCCGCAGCTTGATCGCTGATAACTATAGGAAATTTCAGGATACGGAACCGCAAAATGGAAAAAAGTGAACCGTCATACGTGTGCTATCTTGGCCCTGAGGCAACATTCACCCATCAGGCAGCAACAATGCTTTATGGCAGCAATACGGTTCTAAAAGATGCGGAAACTATTGAAGATGTCTTTCAAATGGTTGTAAACGAAGAATGTGAACAGGGTGTTGTCCCTATTGAAAACTCTATTGAAGGACCAGTAAACATAACTCAGGATCTTTTAAATAAATATGATGTTAATATCTGCGCTGAATACTATATGCGAATCAGGCAGAATCTTATTAGCAGAGAAAAAAAGATTCATGATATCAAAAAAGTTTATTCACATCAGCAGGCAATTGCACAGTGCAGGTCATGGTTAAGAGCGAACCTGCCGAGGGCCCAGGTGACTGAAATGACAAGTACCGCACTCGCTGCAAGAATAGTTAAAGATGAGCCCTGTACTGCAGCGGTGGGGAGCAGTTTTGCGGCTGAAAGATATGGTCTCAATATCCTTTGTGAGGGGATAGAGGATGATAAAAATAACATAACAAGGTTCTTTGTGATAGGAAAAGATACCCCTGCTTTTACAGGAGATGATAAGACATCAATACTCTTTTTTCTACAACATAAACCAGGCGCACTATATAACTGTCTTTCCGTGCTTGCTGAAATGGCAGTGAACATGACCAGGATAGAATCCAGGCCTGCAAAGACTTTAAAGTGGGAATACCTTTTTTTTGTGGATATTGAAGGCCACAGGGATGATAAAAAGATAGATCATGCCCTGCGCAAAATGGGAGAGCATTGTGTGTTTTTAAAAATTCTGGGCTCCTATCCGTGTGGCCATTTGCCCGAATTATAAAAAATTGGATGGATAAAAATGAAAAATCTAAAACTTACTACATTAAAGGGAAAGGATCAGGCAAGGACCCTCATCAAGATTAAGAATATAACGATTGGTGAAGGGTTCACTGTTATTGCCGGGCCTTGCAGTATTGAGAGTGAAGAGCAGGCAATAGAAACCGCTCTCAAGGTAAAAGAAGCAGGTGCGGATATCCTGAGGGGCGGGGCATTTAAGCCCAGGACATCTCCATACGCATTCCAGGGCCTGGGTATAAAGGGTTTACAGATACTTGAAAAGGCCGGTAAAGCATCAGGTCTTCCTGTTGTAACAGAGGTACTTGATCCCAGGGATGTATCATGGGTATGCGAGTATGTGGATATCCTGCAGGTGGGCACAAGGAATATGCAGAATTTTTCACTCCTTAAAGAGGTTGGGAAGGCAGGTAAACCGGTATTACTTAAAAGAGGCATGTTTTCAACCTTGAGCGAATGGCTCAGTTGTGCTGAATATGTGCTTGCTGAAGGAAACCCGAATGTGATCTTATGTGAAAGGGGAATAAGAACTTTCGAATCATATACAAGAAATACCCTTGACCTTGCGATTGTCCCTTCCATTAAGGAGGTATCACATCTGCCTGTTATTGTGGATCCATCACATGGTACAGGGCGTTTGAGCCTTGTGGAGAG
>CAZCMD010000325.1:0-2608 GCA_964499695.1 uncultured Desulfatiglans sp. | reverse complement strand
TACTCAAACCCAGCCCGAATCCGCTTCCCTTGCGGGAAAGGGTCTGGTCAACCTGGTAAAAAGGCTTAAGGATTTTTTTCCTTTGATCCGCGGATATACCAATGCCTTTGTCACTGACTTCAAAACAGATATTCCCATTCTCCTGATATGCTGACAAAACAACTGATTTGATTTTATCAGAATAGTGATATGCATTGTCTAAGAGATTAAGTAAAGCCATAACAAAAGCATCATAGTCTGCAATAATATTCGGTAATTCATCCTGGATTTTCAGCTCAAATGAAAACCCTCCTGATTCAAATCGATGCTTTATTGTGTTATATACTGATCTGACAAGGTTTCCAGGCTCAACAATCTTGAAATTGAAGGTCTGTCTCTTATCCTCTATCCGTGAAAAGGTTAAGAAATTTTCAACCAGCCTTATTAGCCGATCATTTTCCTTTGCGATTAATCCTATATAATCTCTGACAAGGTTTTCATCCTTGTATCTTCCTTCAATAAGTGTATCAAGAAGCAGGCGTATTGAAGCAAGTGGTGTTTTAAGTTCATGAGATACAGTTGTGATAAGGTCGTTTTTCATCCTGGTAAGGTTCATCTGGCGAACGAACAACCGGGTTGTAATAATAGCTAGGATCAGTATCCCAACAATAATCAGAAGGGCCGTCCATATATATAGTGATATCTGCTTCTCTGATGCTGCCATAAAAAGATCATCATTTTTTACTTGAACAATTAATTCCCAGCCTGGGAAATAATCACCAGCAGCCATTCGAAGTATAGGTCCATAGTCTTTGCTTGCATCTTTATGAATTAATAAAAAATCTGCATCCGAATGCGAAATCTTAGAATCGATGAATTTCTTTGATTCTTTTTCAATACTCTTCTGGTTAAATAGTGCAATAGTTGACCAGTCTAAAGAAGCAATTTTCCATAAACCATTTACATCAGGTACTTTTGTAAACCCAGATTGTCCAGATTGTAGTACATGCTGTTTGGATGATGAGGCAAGTATTTCTGGATCAACTTTTGGCAAACTAACCTGATCTAAAAATTTCTGATCAGAAGATACTTTTTGCCATAAACCACTTTCCGAAACATTCGTTAGTCCATAATACCTGGGCTTTAATAAATAAGGATATAATGACACTAGTCTCTCAGCATCAAAAGTAGAAAACTCTATTTTATTATCTATTTTCTTCAATTCCTCCATTAAAAACAATCGTTGTGAAGAGGGCATAACAGGAGGGCGGTAATCTTTTACTCTTGAAATAAGGTTCTCCAGCGCACTTTGGAAAACGGGAGAAGATTCTTTCATATATTGAAGGGTAAATAGGTTAGTATCGGGAACAATCAGACGACCATTGTTATCACGCACCTCTTTATATTCTGGCTTGCTCAAAACACCTACGGCTATAATTACAGCATTATCATTTTTCGAGGCTTTGATAAGACACCGGATCTGCCTTTGCAGCGCCCTGGCCTTTAGATTGATATCCTCAGACTTCCCGGCAATATCGGCATATAATTCTGCTGCGGCGAGATACTCTTTTTTTCTAAATTCCAGAGTCTCCGTCTGCCCCCATTCCTCATCTATATCGGGTGGTTTAACTTCGCATGGATATAGCAACTCTCCCTTGCTGTCATAAAGAATAACACTGTCAGAAAGTCCGCTCTCAATAATTTTTTTGAATCGTTCAGCCGGACTCATGCCCGGATCAATAGCAGAAAGCCTGTTTATCTTCTGTTCCCAGAAGGTCTGCAATTCCAGTGAAAGACTTTCCAGTTGGGATTGATACAGTTCAGTAAGTTTCTGCCGGACAGCCATTCGCTCGTTGCGCACTGCCTCTGAAACAAACCAGAGAAGGCATACAGTTGGAATAATGATCACAAGCATAAGCATGCCTATCAGCGCCCACATCCGCCTTTGCTGGTAAAGGCCGGTCTTATTAAAAAGCATCGTCATATTTTACCGGATATCACGCACATTAAAGCTTTTAATAACAGAAAGAAACTCTTTTTCACTATTTTCAAAGACCCATTTTTCCGTTCTTATTGCAAAAAGATACAAGAAAGATTTACCAAGAATATAGGTCCGGTACTCAACCATCTTTTTATCCTTGCCATCAAAATCCGCACGGTATGATATTGAATGCAATCCGCTGATAATATCAGCTTTCCAGCTTTCAAGATCCACTGAATAATTCTTTAAGGTCTGTTTGCATACACTCACACCGGAGTCAACCATACCCCGCAATGAATTCGAATCCGGATTTATTATTCCATGCGGGGTAATTATAAATGGAAACCATACATTCATTTCAGGAGACGCTACAACTGCAATCATTTTAAATGGCTCGGTTAAAAGAGGGCTCTTGACAATATGCCAGCCCGCTGGCGCCGACATGCTTACACCAAACTCACTATCATTAAATACTTCAGGCTTATCTTTTGACGCCTGTTCTATCTTCTCAAGCTCCATAACTCCCTTACCGCCAAGGTCATATTTTACCAGATATCTTTTATCATCAGCCGAGATCCATTGCCTTGCTTTTGTTTCGGAATCCATTATCAGTTCAACGCAGTAGCACTCAAAGGTTCCGGCAGGCAC
>CAZCMD010000324.1:0-2611 GCA_964499695.1 uncultured Desulfatiglans sp. | reverse complement strand
TAAACCCATTTCCGGTTGCATTGCCTGCTATAAATGCAGGGAAAATGGAAAATGCGTTATTGATGACAATGTTAACGATTTTGTAGCCCGGGCAGAGGGCGCTGATGGTTTTATATTCGGTTCGCCTGTCCATTATGCTGCTGCCGGCGGGGCAATCACCTCCTTTATGGATAGAGCCTTCTTTTCAGCTGCCTTGAGCGGCCACAGGTATTTTTACCTGAAACCTGCTGCCTGTATTGTATCGGCCCGCAGGGCAGGCACAACAGCGGCATTTGATCAGCTCATGAAATACTTTACCATTTCAGAGATGCCGGTTATTTCATCCCGTTACTGGAACATGGTGCACGGTTCAACCCCTGATGAGGTTAAAAAGGATCTCGAAGGGATGCAGATTATGCGGGTCCTGGGCAGGAACATGGCCTGGTTTTTAAAGTGCAAAGAGGCAGGAGAAAAGGCCGGGGTGCCGCTTCCAAAAAAGGAAGAAATGGTTTTCACAAATTTTATCAGGTAATTTTTGAATTCCTTTTCCAATTTTTAATGATTCACATGCAGGGGGTTGCTTTTATCAGTATCATGTAAATAAAAAGAATTCGTTTATCACTGGGATATTTAAAAGTAATTGAGGGGTATGATGGATAAGGTAAAACTTGATACAGGTATTATTTCGGGCTTAAAGATAAGTCATAATAACAGGGGTATAAATATATTCAGGGGGATTCCATATTCAGCTCCTCCTGTCGGGGATTTACGCTGGAAACCGCCTCAACCTTTAGCACCATGGTCCGGTGTGCGCGAATGTACCAGGTTCAGTATTCAGCCTGCCCAGTATCCTGACATACATGCATCAGGTAAAATGCAGGCAGTACCGTCGAGCGAAGACTGCCTGTACCTCAATGTAATGACACCGGCAAAAACACCCGGGGATAAGCTGCCTGTAATGGTATGGTATCACGGCGGTGGTACCAGGTATGGAAACGGGAATGTACCTATCAGTAACAGCCCGGGGCTCCCGGGTCATGATGTCGTGCTTGTTACTGTCAATACCCGTCTGGGAATATTCGGTTTATTTTCTCACCCGTTGATATCACGGGAATCACCTCATGGCGCTTCAGGCAATTATCTATTTCTGGACATGGTTGCTTCACTTAAGTGGGTAAAGAGGAATATCACCGCGTTTGGCGGGGATCCTGATAATGTGACCATCTTTGGTCAATCCGGCGGGGGTTTGAAAGTAGCAGCCCTGATTGCTTCACCCCTGGCGAGAGGGCTTTTCCACAGGGCCATCATCCAGAGCGGCGGTAAATATTTTGAGCCCGTAAGGCTGAATGACCTCGAAAAATACGGCGAAGATTTTTTCAATAAACTTGGTATCCATAAAAAGGATAACCCTCTGGCAGAAGCACGCGCAATACCCTGGGAGAAGATCGCAGAAGTCGAACAGGCGCAAAATGTGGAGCTTGGGCCTGAGTTTGTATTTATGGGCCCCTGGAGCCTGGTAGAGGACGGATGGTTTATGCCCGATTCAATATTCAATTTATTCAGGAACGGCAGGCGGAATCAGGTCCCGTACCTTGTGACCGCCGATATGGGGGAACTTACAGGACCGGGCCTTGTTATCGCCGATACCATGCTTGCCGATTATTTGAGCATGCTTGAGGCATCAACCAGCCCGGACGCAAGAGGATATGCTGCGGTATTCGACCGGGTACCTGACAACTGGCGGCAGGAGGGCTGCGTGGCAGCTCATGGCATGGAACTCCACTATATGTTCGGATCACTGGATGTTAAAGAGGCATGGGAGGCACACTATGACGGCTTTACTTACTCCGGGGCCAGATCGCCCCTTCCTGCCCTATCGGATGTTGACAGAAGAGTATCGGAAGAGATGATAAATATCTGGACTCAATTTGCCAGAACAGGAGACCCCGGCGTAAATGGATTGATAGAATGGCCTGCATGGGATAAAGATACCGATCTGTACCTGAGCATTACAGAGAAACTTGAGATAAAGTCCGGATTTTCTGATTTAACAAAGATAATTCCAGTAAAAGGCGACATAGTTATATAATCTCCCTACATTCTGTAAAGGTAGGCATTGTGAGGTAGCAGGTCTATGGGATGTTAATCAATTTTAATAAAACCCTGAATCCTAAAATCAGACATCATTCACAAAAGGGTTTATGCAATATTATCTTGACACACCACCTCGACTGCCCTTATAGTTTTTTTAATGAAAGCCAGCTTCAATAAATAATGTAACGTAATCTCCTCATGCGGTATATAATTTAAGCGAATCAACCATCAACCTGATGGAGGTCATATAATTAATATGTGACAGTTATATTGTTGCCATAGTCATTAATAATTTCCGGTTTCTGCAGCGATTCCAGCAATCTCTATATACGCTTGTTGATACCTCTCTTATCCTCCAGCCGGATCCTGATATTGCAGGATATAATAACCCCATAGCCAATATTTACTGTAAGGTTTTGCAATTATAAATATTAAAATAAAGGAGGAAAATCATGTCTCAAAGAGAAGGTGGAACAGATTATAAGTATGAGGACTATGCTTCCGAAATGGCCAAATACCGCAACCCTCAAACCGATGC
>CAZCMD010000323.1:0-2653 GCA_964499695.1 uncultured Desulfatiglans sp. | reverse complement strand
TGGCTAAGGGCAAAGGCAGCGGCCTTGTCCTGAAACTTGCAGAAAAATCATGCCTTGTTGTAACAGATGATTTCTCTGCCTTTTTTATACCGGCCATGCTGGATAGGATATCTGTTAAACTCCCTGTTCTCATTGAAAAGGTGGATTCAAGCGGGCTATTGCCCATGAGTATGGCAGGAAAGGAGTTTACCACCGCATATTCGTTCCGCAGGTTTTTGCAGAAAACCCTGCCCGATTATCTTATGGATTTTCCTCAAGCATCTCCGCTTAAAAATATACGACTGGAAAAACTAAAATCCCTGCCGAAAGATATAATTGAAAAATGGCCTCCTATATCACTTAAGTTTCTTGAAAACTGTACTATAGAACTCGAAAGACTGCCTGTTGATCATAAAGTAAAGGCAATCAAGGATGCTGGAGGGTATACTGAAGGAGATCGACTGCTTGAAATCTTTATCAATGAAAAGCTATCATCATATGATGAAAAACGAAACGAACCTTACGAGGATGCAACAAGCAACCTTTCACCATACCTGCACTTCGGGCACATCTCTGTCCATGAAATTTTTGTCAGGATACAAGAGGCTGAGCAGTGGCATCCGGGCATGTTGTCAGTAACTACCCTGGGGCAGAAGGAAGGGTGGTGGGGCATGGATAAATCAGCCGAGGCATTTCTTGATCAGCTTATCACCTGGCGCGAGCTTGGCTTTAATATGTGCAGATTTAATAAGGATTATGACAAATTTAAATCATTACCCGGGTGGGCAAAACAAACACTTAAGATTCATGAGATGGATAACAGGGAATATATCT
The DNA here is from genome assembly GCA_964499695.1 of uncultured Desulfatiglans sp. Lineage (GTDB taxonomy): Bacteria > Desulfobacterota > DSM-4660 > Desulfatiglandales > HGW-15 > JAAZBV01. Next base: position 1,840 of record CAZCMD010000323.1, on the reverse strand, counting down.
ATTCGGAAGAAGAGCTTGAAAACGGCCGAACCCATGACCCCCTGTGGAATGCAGCCCAGATTCAGCTTGTAAGGGAAGGCAGGATACATAATTACTTAAGGATGCTCTGGGGTAAAAAGATACTTGAATGGTCACACACGCCTGAAAGGGCGCTTGAAATAATGATCCATCTCAACAACAAGTATGCCCTTGATGGCAGAGACCCCAACTCATATAGCGGTATCTTCTGGGTCCTGGGGAGATACGACCGTGCCTGGGGACCTGAAAGGGAGATATTCGGCAAGGTAAGGTATATGAGTTCAGCAAATACTGCAAGAAAGGTGAAGGTAGCAGGATATATCAAGAGATATTCATGAACAGGCCCGGTTACCGGTAAAAAATGCTGCATGGTTTGATGTAAAAAAGGGCGGATTTCTTTTTACAATCTCCCTTATCCCATTATCTTTTCTGAATTCATTATCAAGAAACGCCCTTACCTTTGCCCTGTCCCACCCTTTCGGGTGTTCAAAGCTGGAATATAGTGAGAGGTCGCCCTCATAAAACACATCTCTTTTATACCTATCCTCATCAGGGCTGTTCACCGGCATGTTAAATATGGCAAGGTTCAAAAAACTAATATACTCATGATGGCTCTTTACAAACTCCATTGTATGCCTTGCCTCATTCTCTCCTTCAGGGGGTGTGCCGAACAAAAAATAGAGATAGGTTGCTATGCCTGCATCCCTGAGGTTTTTCAGGGCAATGGAGGCGGTCGTAAGATCCATGCCCTTATCCAGGGCATCAAGCACCCCCTGATCCCCTGACTCTATGCCTATCTTGAGCATTGTGCACCCTGACCTCTTTAACCCCATACAGAAATCCGGGTCCTTAAAGTGATCGGTTATGCGTACAAACCCGTACCAGGGGGTATTGAGCGGGCGCTCTATCATGCGCTTTAACAGGGCAGGGCCGATTGCATTATCTAGTATATGAATCATTGAAGGCCGGTGTTTTTCTATAAGCGAAGAGAGATCATCCAGCACCGTATCAGGAGATATCGGCTTATAAGGATTTCCTTCTGCCCTTTCAGGGCAAAACCGGCACTTCTGCCAGTAGCAGCCACTCGAAGCACTGTAGGGAAGAATAAAGCCAGGAGAGAAATATTCATTTACCGGAAAGAGATCATAGCGAGGCATAATATGGGTTGCACAGTCCTTTATATTTAAAAGGGTGCGGAGAAACCCCTCCCCGGGACCAGCCACCATCTCATCCACAAGACCTTTAAAAGGATTTTTCCATGCAGGGCCTTTTATCCATGATGTAACAAGCCCGCCACCCATTATAATTTTTACCTCGGGGTACGCTCTTTTTAAATAACCTGTTATGGCAAAGGCAGGGAGGGCCTGGCTCAGAAAATTGAGTGAGATGCCTATGAGACCATCATCATGCGGGATTAAAGCATCCCTGAAAAAGGGATAAAATGGGCTCTTTTCAGGTGTTTCTGCGGCCTGTAAAAGATCGCTGCTTTTTACAGGGGATAGGTTGTCATCCTGATAATTGCTCAGGTTCACCCTTATAACGTCTGATTGCACGGATTTTTCCAGCAGGCGGTTGATATCCATTGCCGCCCTTATATACCTGTCCAGTTTCCACGGTTGTTTATACTTAAGATAATCAAGATTGGCAGAAAGATTCTTCTTTGCCCTGCGTGTCCATGTATCATCTGCCCCTGCTGGCTGATTGATAGATTTTAAAATGAATTCCAGATTAGCGTCAATCACAGAAACAGAGTAATCACCCATAGCGCCTGCAAGCCTTGCAATACCCGCAGGGGGTTCGCAGGGCTTGGCAATTGGCGGAT
>CAZCMD010000322.1:0-2659 GCA_964499695.1 uncultured Desulfatiglans sp. | reverse complement strand
ACAATGGAAGATGGAACCGGTGAACCTGCATGGGATGATGCACTTATAGGGTTTGCATCGGGCGCTGACCCGATCTGGCAGCAATATAAGGAATATGCAGGCGCATTTCACTGGACACCATGGGAGGTCTTTAACCAGCATGTCCCTGAAAATACTGTAAACGCTGGATCACTAACAGTAATTTCATGGGTACTTCCTCAGCGCAAAGAGGTACGGAAGAGTAATCTTTCATCTGAAAAATTCCCATCAGAAGAGTGGGCGAGGATAAGGATATTCGGTGAGGCATTCAATGCTGCACTGAGGCGTCATGTGGTAGAAAGGCTTGAACAAACAGGCTTTAGAGCTGTGGCCCCCATGCTGGCACCAAACTTTACAATAGTTAAATCTGAACGTTTCTCATGGGCGTCTACATGGTCAGAACGCCATGTGGCCCATGCGGCAGGGCTCGGCACCTTTGGACTGTGTGACGGGCTTATAACCGCCCGTGGTAAGGCCATGAGGGCAGGTTCGGTTGTGGCCCATACATCACTGGAACCAGACCCAAGGCCATATAATAACCACCACGCCTACTGTCTTTTCTATGCGGAAGGTACATGCAAAAAATGCATTGAGCGCTGCCCTGCCCATGCAATCACAGAAAAGGGGCATGACAAGGAAAAATGCAGATTATATCTGGCTGAAACCAGAAAGTATGTGAAGGAAAAATATAATTTTGATGGCTATGGGTGCGGCCTGTGCCAGGTGGGTGTACCATGCGAATCCATGATACCTGTAAAATCAGCACGGGAGGCCCTTGAAAGGGGCGAACTGCCGCCGCCACTGCCTCCTATTGCATAATACCGGTCAACTTGAATCAAACAAAGGAGAGGTTCATGTTCAAAAAAGTGTTTTTAATTTTTTCAGGAATTTTTATTCTGATGACAGGCATTGTACATGCTACTGTTTATGCCCCAATATTGAAATGGCAAAAGGGAGGTTGCTATTCATCATGGTGCGAAACTGGATGGTATTCTTCTCCTGCAATAGCTGATGTGGATGGTGATGGTAAGATGGAAGTCATCGCCTCGGCCTACTCTATTGTTGCTCTGGATGGGAATACTGGCAATCTTAAATGGCGCATGAACTCCGGCACTGATCGGTCCAATCCAAATCAGGCCAATGTCGGACGCACATGGCCGGGCATTGTGTTAGCCGATGTTGATGGTGACAGTCAACCGGAGATTGTCACAGCCCATGGCGAGGGTTATGTCTCAGTGTACAGCATTAATGGTTATTTTAAACCGGGTTGGCCAAAACATGTAAGCGTGAATGAATTCAGGGGATTGTCCGTGGCCGACATTGATAATAATGGCAAGAAGGAAATTATTCCCACCGCAGCTTATGGCAATAAGACCAACACATGGGTCTTTGAATATGATGGCACCATCCGCTCCGGTTGGCCGCAGTTGAGTAATGACACAGGTTATGCCTGGGGTGTTTACAATAGTAATGCCGCTATCGCCGACCTCGATAATGACGGCAAGGCAGAGATTGTTGTTCCCTCTGATGTGCATTACATCTGCGCGTACCGGCCAACGGGTGTCCAGGTAGAGGCAAATACCATGTACGGCACCAAGGCCTGGGGTAAAGTCGGCGTGGCAGTGGACCTGACTGCTGAATTGAGGGGCTATGTTAACTGCGGTACAGAGCATCGCCCGAATTTTGCAGACTCGCCTGCAACGATAGCCGATGTGAACAATGACGGGGTTCCCGAAGTCATTGTAACGGGTAATGTTTACAATTGCGACACTGATCCCTATTCGAGCCTTTATGAGGGGGTCTTCATATTTAATGCGGACAGAAGCCGATTCAAACAAGGCCTTTTCAATTGGGAGACTGTTCCGACAAACACGGGAGCCCCCATCAGTGAGGATTATGATGTCATAGAAAGCTGTATGCCCAATCCTGTTGTTGTAGACATTGATGGCGATGGGATGAAGGAAGTCCTGTACCCCTCATATGATGGCAAACTTCATTGCTTCTGGCTCGATAAAAATGAGAAACACAACTGGCCCCATTCCGTTTACAATCCCTCGGAGGGTGTTTTACGTTTCGCCAGTGAACCTGTGGTGGCTGACCTTGACAATGACGGCAAGGCAGAGATTATCTTTAGTTCCTGGACACAGAAGAGTAGCAACAAGGTCGGTAAAATACACATTCTTGACATGTACGGCAATACACTCCATGAAATTGACCTGCCGACTGCTGAAGACTGGAACGGAAGTCTGGCTGCCCCGACCCTTGCCAACATTGATGATGATGGGGATTTGGAGCTTATCGTGAATACGGTTAAGAGTGGAGTTTGCGCTTATGATATGCCCAATACGCAGAATGCCCGGATACTCTGGGGGACAGGGCGTGGGAACTATGGCCGCACAGGATACAACAATGTTTCAATGGAACCTTCTAGCAGCGCAAAAGAGATGCCATTCTTACCGTTACTGCTTTTGGATTAATACAGGAATAAGGGCACAGGATTCAGAATTCAAAATTCAAGATTCAAGATTCAAAATTCAAAATTAAGATATTTTAAAGCTTTTCCCTGTGCCCTACGCCCTGTGCCTGTTTTTATCAGTCCTTCGCATCATAAATAAAAAATGCCGTGATTATCGCTACCGCA
>CAZCMD010000321.1:0-2744 GCA_964499695.1 uncultured Desulfatiglans sp. | reverse complement strand
CTTGACCAGGTTATAGACAGTATAGTGACAAGGTTAGGGGACCTTGAACTTGCCTTTTTGCTGGACGATTACGCAAATGGAAAGGATACCGGGATTATGGATCTGCTTCTGGTGGGTAATATTGATGAATATCACCTTAATGATTTGAGTAGAAAAACCGAAAGGTATATTAAAAGAAAAATACGCTCTCTTGTGCTGACAAAAGAAGAATATGAGAACCTGAAGCCAAAGCTTGAAGCCAGGCCAAAGCTTTTAATATGGGAAGCCAAAAAAAACAGTTAGATTTTCTCATGCTGGTTAAAGGCACCAATCTTGCTTATTTTAATGAAAAATGTAACTCAAAGGGCGGAGCTGTATGAAAATAGGATATTGAATTTAGAAAAAAGGGAATAAAATCCTTTGATATAAAATATATCTAAGGGTAGACAACAAACCCCTTGCATCTTCTAAAACACAACGACATAATATCATAAGGTATTATAATAAAGTTAGAGCTTAAGCCATAGCTTCAAAATGGAGGTATTCATGGCAACCTACAATACAGTAGAAGCAATTGTAAAAGAAGGAGTGATCTATCCGGCTAATCCCGAGAAAATACCCAAGAATGGCAAGCTTCTCTTGATTGTACTTGATGAAAAGAAAAAAAAACCTGATGTTGATAAAATTAGTAGTCTTCTTGGGTGGCTTAAAACTAACAGAGATTCGGTTGAGTGGCAACAGCAAATCAGATCTGAATGGGACAACCGGTTATGAGACATCTATTAGACACTAATGTATGGATAGATGCGATATCAGGTAAAATTCCATCTGCCTCTTTTTTAAAAATGTCTATTAATGCAGATTGGGCCGGGTATTCTGCTATTACAAGGCTTGAGCTTTTCGGTTATCCTGATATTAAGAATGAAGAAGAGTCGAAAATTACCGAACTTCTGAGAGATTTTATTGAAATCCCAGTTGATTCCAGCATTATTGACAGAGCAATTAGCATCAGAAAAAAATTAAGAATCAAAGTTCCAGACGCAATAATTGCCGCATCAGCTATTGAAAACGAATGTTTGTTGATCACTCATAACATAGAAGATTTTAAAAACATTACTGATTTAACTGTCCTTGATCCGTATTCCATTTGAATGCAACAAAACATATTTTAAAAGTGAGTCATGAGACTGTCTGATGCTGATATTTTTTATCAAATGACTTTGACTTGAAAAAGAATAAAAACATAAAAGTCATTAATCTCGAAGAATTCCTGCAATGAACAACCGGAATCATTCACATAATATAGATTCAATAACCATCTATACACCTGAATCCTCGTTGAGGAATCCTCTCCGCCTTCTTCACGATATGTTCTGCGACCTGATTAGTGGCCGTGAACTCGCATGGAGGCTTGCAGTAAGGGATATCAGCGCACAGTATAGGCAGACATTTCTGGGCATTCTCTGGGCTTTTATTTTGCCTGTCGCCCATACCTTAACATGGATATTCCTGAACAGCTCGGGCATTGTAAATATCAGGGATACATCACTGCCCTACCCTGTTTATGTGTTTACAGGTACAATGCTCTGGGCCATATTCATGGATGCGGTAAACGCCCCGCTTCAGCAGACCACAAACGCGAAGCAGATGCTCGCCAAGATCAATTTCCCAAGAGAGGCGCTAGTTGTCTCAGGCATCTACCAAACCATATTCAATGCAGTGATAAAAATAGTTTTGATGCTGGTGGTTATCTTATTTTCTGGAATATACCCTGGCTGGAACCTCATATGGTTTCCATTGGGCATTTTGTCTCTTATATTGACCGGTACAGCATTGGGGCTGCTTATTACGCCAGTAGGTTTGCTATATACTGATGTCGGGAAGTCATTGCCACTGCTTATGCAATTTCTGATGTACCTTACACCGGTTGTCTTCCCCATGCCCAAAGGCGGGATTTCAGCGGTTATCTATAATCTGAACCCACTGACTCCGTTGATCACGACAGCCCGCAACTGGTTGACAGATTTTCCATTGGACTTTTTGAACTATTACCTTGTAATAAATGGCTGTGTACTTAGTCTGCTTTTAATTTTCTGGATTATCTATCGGGCGGCAATGCCGATACTTATTGAACGCATGAGTGCGTAAAAGAGATGGATGCGTCCGGAAACCTGATTCCTGAAACTTGAGACCTGAACCTCAAAAGACAACAGTAATATAATGGAAAAGAGTGAAGACAGAAAAGAGTTATTGCGGAAGAGGACTAAGGAGTATGCTTCCAAAGTCATTCGTCTTTATTGTGAATTGTCGAAAAAGCGAATGGAATGTCAAGTTGTAGGTAAACAGCTTCTAAGGTCGGGCACTTCTGTAGCCGCAAACTATCGTGAAGCATCAAGGGCACGGAGCAACGCAGAATTTATTTCGAAAATTGACTTATTCTCGCAGGAAGCAGATGTAACCATTCTATGGCTTGAGCTTCTTCGAGATGATTGCGCTATTATAGCTGACCAGCTTGACTGGCTACTTGATGAATCTAACCAACTGATTGCAATATTCGTAAAAATGTCAAAAAACGTAAAAATGAGATTCAAATAATGGAAAAAGATTCTCCTCAAGCTTCCGGTTTCACCCCACATCGCTCTACTCCGGTCTCAGGTCTCAAGTCTCAGCCCTTAAATGACGTCCTCATCCATGTCCAAAACGTCTCAAAAACGCTCCGTTTCTGAATTCATGTCTCAGAAGTTGGATATAATTAGACTACATGG
>CAZCMD010000320.1:0-2768 GCA_964499695.1 uncultured Desulfatiglans sp. | reverse complement strand
AAGATTATTGAGGCAGATCAAAAAACAGAGGAAACTATCTCCCTTGATACAGTTGATAAGCGCTATATATCCTATACAGGTATTTTAAAAAAGAGGCTTGCCGCCTGCTGGGGTTACCCGAAGGAGGCAAAGGAAAAATCCATGGAGGGGAAGACACATGCAATATTCCATCTTTCACGGGACGGTAATCTTACAGGCGTTGAGGTAACAGGCCCTTCAGGCTATGAAATACTGGATCAGGAGGGTCTGGATGCAATTAAGCGGGCAGCGCCCTTCCCTCCCTTTCCTGAGTCCATTACAGTAGAAAGGCTCAATATCAATGTTACCTTTGAATACCGCATTTCTACTGCAAAAAAGAATTTATAAATCGGGGAGTTATAACCTTCTTGACTCAAATAAAAATATGGTTATTTTAAGTCACTAAAGTTTAAGAAAAATTTTATCACATAGAACACGGAGAAAAACAAAAAATAAAATTCTATGTGTCCTCTGTGGTGAGAAATTAAGATTCATTAAATGCAGTGTTAAGGTTATGAAAATTAGATTTCGGAGTTAAAATGGCAGGGAAAGATTATTACAAGATACTGGGCATTTCAAAAACAGCTACTGATGATGAGATAAAAAAGGCATACCGCAAACTCGCCATGAAATATCATCCTGACCGCAACAAGGATGATAAAAACGCAGAGGCGAGATTCAAGGATATATCCGAGGCATATGCTGTTTTGAGTAACAAGGAAAAGAGAGTGCAGTATGATAATTTTGGCTCTGAAGGATTCCAGAAACAATATTCACAGGAAGATATATTCCGCAATTTCGATTTTGACAGCATATTCAGTGAATTCGGGTTTGGTGGTCGTGGCCGCGGTGGTTTTGGAAATATATTCGGTGGCATGGGAGGAAACTCATTTAAGGGAGGGGCTTCACCATTTGGCGGCGCATTCGGTGGCCGGCCTCAGCCTGTAAAGGGTAAAGATATCATATATGAACTTGCGATCAGCCTTGAAGATATAATAGCTGATACAGAAAAAATGATCGCCTACCGCAAGGATAACTCCGAGCAGGAAAAGATATCTGTAAAGATACCGGCAGGCATATCTACAGGTAAAAAACTAAGATTAGCCGGTAAGGGTAATCCCGGTATCAATGGCGGCCCAAGGGGTGACCTTTACATACAGGTCAGGGTAATGGATCACCCGATCTTTAAACGTGACGGGGATGACCTTACCATGACAAAGAGTATTAAATTTACAGAGGCAATACTCGGCACAGAAATAGAGGTACAAACCATTGATAAAAAGACCTTAAGGCTCAAGGTGCCTGCGGGTACACAGAATAATGCGAAACTGAGACTCAAGGGTTATGGTGTCCCCCGCATGAACGGTGTTGACCGTGGTGATGCATATGTGAGTATCAGCATAGAGGTGCCGAAAAATCTTACAAAGAAACAGGAAGAAACCATAAAAAAGCTCGCTGAGATGGGCCTGTAGCATGAAGGCCTTATCTATATTTTCAGGAGGGCTTGACAGCATCCTTGCGGTAAAGCTTGTAATGCTGTCAGGGGTGGATGTTTTATCAGTCAACTTTACCACCCCTTTTTTTAGCCCCGATAAGGCAATTGAATCCGCTGAAAAAAATAATCTCCCCTTAAAAGTTGTTGATATTACTGACAGATATTTCCCCATGTTCAAGGCCCCTGTATACGGCTTTGGCGGCTATATGAACCCATGCATAGACTGCCATGCGCTTATGCTGAAGATTGCAGGAGAAATGCTTGAGGCAGAGAATGCATCCTTTTTAGTAAGCGGAGAGGTGCTTGGCCAGAGGCCCATGTCACAGCACAAATCAGCACTTGCAGCGGTTGAAAAGACAAGCACCATGAAGGGGTTTGTGTTAAGGCCCCTTTCTGCAAAGCTGTTAGAAAAAACTATCCCTGAGATAAACGGGTGGGTTCAGGATATAAGCCTGCTCAGGTTATCCGGCCGCTCCAGAAAACCACAGATAAAACTGGCTAAGGAACTTGGAGTAACGCATTACCCCACACCGGGCGGCGGCTGCCTCTTAACAGACCCCATATTCTGCAAGAGGTTCAAGGACCTGCAAGATAACAGCCCTGACCTTGTAAGAAATGATATAGAGCTCTTAAAGGTGGGGAGACATTTCCGCATATATCCTGAACTCAAAATGGTTGTGGGTAGAAACATGAAGGAGAATGATAGGATACTGGAGCTAGCGGGTAACACAGGATACACCATAAACACAGTCACTGTGCCCGGACCTATTGTGTATGTTTCAGGTAAAAGAACCCCGGAGACAGACATGCTTGCCGCATCCATCACCGCATCATACAGCGATGCAAAGACGAATGAGATAGAACTCATGATTACCCATAATGGTAAAAAAGAAATCATTAAGAGCGCTGGTAAACCCCTTGAGGAATTCAGAGAGTATATGATAGAGGGGACATAATGAAAGCTCTCAGCTATCAGTTTTCAGCTTAAAGTATTCAAATCAAAATTGAGTCGGGTTTAGTAACAAAACCCGACATATACAAAATCTCGTAAACTTGCTTAAGTGTAGCCTATATGTTTTGAGATCAAAATCATTTTCAAAAGAAACTTCATTGTTTGGCTGGTTAAACGACTTTCGCAGAAAAAATTTACTGAGGCCCCTTTCCCTGAATCATGGGAAGTCATAATCACCCGCAATGTTGCCCACCACTGTATACAGGCTGCCGCTAATAAATAGTGGCAGCCTTGAAGTATATG
>CAZCMD010000319.1:0-2791 GCA_964499695.1 uncultured Desulfatiglans sp. | reverse complement strand
TCATCCATCCGACCATATATCTTAAACATGATCCCGGAAGCATAACCCACTAATACTATGCACAGGAAAAACATGCTTTTGGCTTTGGAAGATTTTGTTTTCCATGTCCGGTAAATGGAAAATGGCCAGGCAAGGCCAAAGCATAACAACATGATAATTTCAAATATTTTCGCTTCCATTTTAGTCTGATTTTATTCTTCTTTCAGTATCTTTATCGAACTCTTTACAACGAGATCCTTTTCTTTTTCCAGATGTTCAGCCATATATGGCGCTGATATATGGACCATAAGGTCTTCAAGGCTTTCCCACCTCTCCATAATAGTTACCACATTCTCATCCAGCTCCTGCGGTGGGAGCCCTGTCTTAAGATCAATGGCGGGGAAATAGTTAATACACCCCTTCTCTGCCCTGACCTTGGGAACGATAGTCTTGAATAGTTTTATAAATTCCTGGACCTTACCTTTTTTAACGTGAACTGTTGCGATTACATTAATCATCTTCTATCTCCTTTTTTATTTTCCACTATTCGATATCTTTTTACAGGCTTTTCCGACATGCCTTTTTTTCCCTGCCTTTTAGGCTTGTCCTGATCCCTGTTCTGGCCAAGGGCTATTGAATAATCATCAATCGTTATAAGACGCCTCTTATACAGGGAGCCTATTGCGTTTTTATATATCTTTTTACTCACCCCAAACATGCTGTATATCTCTTCAGGGGGTGTCTTGTCCGAGATATCAAGGCTGCCTCCATTTTCCTTAAGGATTTTCAGTATCTTTTCAGTAAGAAGGTCGATATCCTCAATGTTCCGCTTCTGCAGGCAGAGGTCAATCTTACCGTCTTCCCTGATCTTTTTAATATACCCCTTTAATGCCTGCCCCAGTTTCAATGGCTGGAAAATCTCATTTTTATAAAGCATCCCGAGGTGCTTACTGTTTACAATAGCCTTGTATCCCATTGGGGTGATCTCACCTATTACAAGATCAACTGGTTCCCCAACCCTTAACTCCACAGGCGCAATCTCTTTAATCTCTTCCTGTACCGGTTCAGGGCGAGGCCTGCGCTTTACTATTATCCTGCCTTTTTCTCTTTGTTGACCCGGTTTTTTATATTCTGTCATTTTATTATCTTCTTTCTATGTTTTATTGTTAACCAAACTGGGCCTTGAACGCCTCAAACTCTTTTTTAAGGTCTGATAGTTCTTCCCGCAGCATGGTGATCTCATCCTTTAACAGATTCAGTTTATCCTCACCATCGGCCTTCTTCTCAATGGCATCCAGTTCTGTAATATCCTGTTCAGGGGTAACCGTCTGTTCCCCGGCTAAAAGATGGGCATACCTGTGTTCCTTTCTACCCGGCTGCCTTTCGAGTTTAATTACAAGACCCACCCGTTCCAGATTTGATATGGTTTCCTGCACCTCTTCAATGCCTGAAAATGGATAAAGCCTCTCTGTGCGGCTGCGTATTTCACCCATGGTCTGGGGACCACGCACAAACAGGACGCACATTATAGCCTCTTCACTGCGCTTTAAATTATACTCCTTTGAAAAGGTCTGGGCATACCTTGAGACCCTGGTCCCGCTGCTTTCCATTGCGAGTTTCTTTTTACGCAGCCCTTCAAGGGCATTTGCAACTCTATCCTCCGAATAGGATGTTACAGGGTCACGGTTTGACTTCTGGTTACATGCGTTAATAAGGGCATTAATAGAAAGGGGATAATATTCAGGTGTTGCCATCTCCTTTTCCATCAGACTCCCCAGCACCCTGATCTCTTCCTGTGAAAGTAAAATATCCATATTATCTACCTGTTATATTCCTTCCATTATAACGATTGCAGATTCTGTCTAAAATATCAATCGGATTATTACCTGATAACCTCTGCCCTGATAAAATAGCGGTTGAATGACGTATCTGTCAGATTTCTCATAAGCCTTACCATAATAAAGATAACAATCATGGCGAATATAAATCTCATAAAAAGCACCCCTGATATGTGCCCGCCCAGAAGTATCATGAGCAGGGTATCCTCTATCATGCTGTGCATAAGCCCCATAAAGGATAAGGAAAAAAATATATCCCTTTTTGATAACCTCCCTGACCTGGCCTCATGGATTATAAGCCCACCGCCATAGCCTAACCCCATAGTCATACCGATGATGGTTACAGGGGCTGCATCCTTGCTGATACCCATCAGATAGAGTACCGGCCTTAGCACACGGCCCAGCAAATCTGTGATATGAAGCCAGTTCAGTAACTTGACTATAATCAGAAGCAGGAGGATTATCACATATATGGTTAAAATTGTCTTGCACTGGGAGATGACCCAGGCTGACCATGAGGGATCAATCTTTTCCGGTTGCCATACGGCAATAAAGCCGGCCTGGAGAAACCCTGTCAACAGGTATATCCGGTTAAGTATGATTCCAAATATCAGCGAAAACAAGACCCTGAAGAGCAGCATAAATCTGAGCCTTATACCGGCCTTCCGTGTGATTCCAAGCTCAATCGGCAGCGAATGGGCAACAAGCATCATTGTTGCAAGGATCGTTACCTGGGCAATAGTGAGATGCTCGTAAACAACCATTGATGAAAAGACAACTATGGCTGCATACAGGTTTGTAATCATGGCAGTTGCCCATACAACCCCCATGCTTCCGGGGAGCCCTGCCAGTTTCATCACATACCCCAGTGCAAGACCGATATAATCTACAACACCCCAATCGGTTAAAAACTTTGTAGCGATACTGACAGGTATAACGATCTTTAACAGGATGAGACTGGTCTTCCATGTTTC
>CAZCMD010000318.1:0-2807 GCA_964499695.1 uncultured Desulfatiglans sp. | reverse complement strand
CTGGTCTTTATAAAAAGTATAACAATGCAGGCGAAAACCAGGAGCCAAAGTATAACCATCTATATCCTCCATCATAAGAAGTAATGGCAAGTCACATATTTAAGGGTAAAACCGGTAAGTCAAAAAATGATCATTCTTCTTTATCGTTATAAATGTTACCTTTAATAAAAGATATTTAACATAATATACTTTATATTTTCCCTACTGGTGCAATATATACCGTGATCTCATCCTCCCCGTCTATTTTGAGTAATTCATCCATCTTTTCCTGGTCATAGGCAGCTATGGCGCATGTCCCTGCCTCTATTGCCTCACAGGCAAGGTAGAGGTTCTGGCATATGTGACCTGCCTCAATTGCTATTACCTTTGCTGAATCTATATCGTATCGCCACTCCATTCGATAGGGGATAGCTGTCCAGACAAAGGTGACCGCTGAATCTGCGACCCAGCCCTGCCTGAATGTTGCTTCAACAACCTTGTGTTTCAGATGCTCTTCGGTGAATTCAAGGAGGAGCTGGTGCTCAACCGGAAGATAGCGGTACACCCCCTGTTCAAGACCCTGCACATTGAATACGAAAAGGTATGTCTCAAAGGCGTGACGGCAACCTGCAGAGGGCACTGTTCTTAATGCATGGCCGTGGGCAAGGTGCTTTCGTATACCCTGGGTGGCCCATAATAGAAAGGAGAGTTCTTTAATAGAGATGGCCTCACGGCTGTAAGTCCTGCGGCTTTCACGGTTTTGTATGGCAGTTTTCAGGTCAATGGTCCCAACCTCTTTAAACTGGTCAACTCCGAGTAGATCAATGAGCCTCTTTTCATTTGAGAAGGGCTTTTCCACAGGAGGTGGCAAAATACCTCTGTTCTGATCGGTCTGTGAAAAGTCAATGGTCTTCCGGATACTGTCCTTTAAAAATGCCCTGTAATTTCTTATGATCTCTTTATCCATATTTCTGTCTCATTATCGAATAAATAGTTTATGTGTAAATAAAGCATGATCTGTGCCATTAAAGCGCCGCCTGTTATGTGGTGTAATTTCAATATGATATTTGTATGGTATCAGGAATTTAAGTTGTGATAAACATAAATATTGTACATTTAATGCATATAACAGATACCAATTCTGGACTGAACCCTTTTAACTTATTTTTTTCTATATCTGGTCATCCGCCCGGTCCCGGTTGTTTCGATTTTATTGTCATCCAGCAATTGTTTCAAATCCCTGCTTGCGGTTGCGGTTGAAATACCCTTGCATATCTTCATGTATTCTTTTCTATCAAACCAACCAGTCAGTGCTGATAATGCATATCCTGCCCGTTTTGTATAATCAGGTATCAGCGCCTTTGTTTCATCAATCATTTCACGCAACGATTTACTGGTTACCTCCAGCATAAATTCAATAAATCTTGTCGAGCTCCCGGAACTGTCAGAAAGTTCAAGAGCATTATAATATTCTCCCTGGTTATCCCTTATCACCTTTTCTATTGGAACAAACTCAAATATCGGATTCACTTTCATCAGCAGACGTGTCTGCCAGTATCTTCCTATTCGTCCATTGCCATCCTCGAATGGATGGATAAACTCCATTTCATAATGAAAGAGACAACTTTTTACTATCGTAAGATCATTATCATTCTTCAGATATTCAAATAGATCATTCATTAAGCCCGGGACCATTTTATAACCTGGTGCGATGTGTGAAACCTGTTTTCCCTTTAATATCCCGACCTGTGAATTTCTAAATTTTCCAGGGTTCGCGACCAGGCCATGCATTAACACCTTATGCGCTTTTAAAAAGTCTTTTATTTGATAAGGATTAAACGCATTCAGTTGATCATATGCCTTTATTGCGTTTTGAACCTCTAAGATATCTCTTTCAGGTCCAATAACAGGGGTGTTTTCAATAATCGCAGTGACATGCTCGATATTTAACGTATTACCTTCTATAGCGAGTGAGGAGTGAATTGTTTTTATTCGATTCTGTTTTCTTAGCCTTGCTTCCGGTTTAACAAGCATAAGGTTTTGACAGATGCCAAGGGCCTCTGTGATTTGCCCGTATAATTCCAAAATTTTATGAGTTATTTCGTATGGCGGTTTCATGATGTCATGATAGTATCAAATGATACTATCGTCAAGTAGATATAATTCCTTTGTCGGAGGAGTCTTACTGAGACCGGATTGGGATATGATTCTATGAAAGGCAGTTGTAAAAATTAACTGTCATGATATAAAAGTAAACAAGTGCTTTGTCCTCAAACGTCATTCCCAGCCTTTCAGCCGAGCCGAAGTTTTAACGAGGGCTGGATCGGGAATCCAGCTGTTTTTTTTGAATTGTTTTTAGTGCAAAAATGTCTAATGTCAACGGGCTGTTGCCCAAAGCCCTTCTCAACAAATAGTTGGTTTGTATTTTCTACAGTTTTATATCAAGCAAAGATATTGTGCCGAGGAATACAAAATCTAAAAACCGGGAACAACCAGTACAAAATCCACTCATAGCATCGCATTAATAGACTTTCTAGGCTATGTATGCCCCTTTCTCTGCCTCCCTGTACATTACTCTTTGATATTTTGTTCTTCTTATGGTTCACAAGCACCATTATGTTTTGTATGGCTGCTATCAGATAATCCTGTATCTCCATTCGCCATAAGCTACGCCACCTTGCCCGCTTAAAAC
The DNA here is from genome assembly GCA_964499695.1 of uncultured Desulfatiglans sp. Lineage (GTDB taxonomy): Bacteria > Desulfobacterota > DSM-4660 > Desulfatiglandales > HGW-15 > JAAZBV01. The sequence goes on along the minus strand of CAZCMD010000318.1, from coordinate 136 downwards.
CATATCGTGTTGACCTGGCAAAGGAACGCTCTGATAAATGTTGCCTCGTCTTTAAATCCTTTTTACATTCTTTACTCTTTGTATGTTCTGTAATCAGATCCAGTTCGTCCTGACGCTCATGCCTTTTCAGTGTCCT
>CAZCMD010000317.1:0-2818 GCA_964499695.1 uncultured Desulfatiglans sp. | reverse complement strand
GGCAATAACCTCTAAAACAAAGCTGATCTTTATTAATAACCCCAATAACCCCACAGGTACAGGGCTCTCAAAAAAGGAGATAGGGGATTTTATAGAATCGGTTCCAAAGGATATTGTCATTGTTTTAGATGAGGCCTATATCGAGTTTTCTTCAAGTAAAGTCGCAAAGGGGACTGACTTCTTGGATAAACGGGACAGGCTCATTGTCTTAAGGACATTTTCAAAGCTCTACGGGCTTGCCGGGTTAAGGGTGGGTTACGGCTTCTCTTCTGCTGAGATCGTTGACTATATAAACAGGGTAAGACAGCCATTCAATGCAAACCTCCTCGCACAGTCGGCAGCAGTGGCAGCACTGGATGATAACGATTTTGTTCAAAAAACACTCAATCTCGTAAAGGAAGGATTAAAATATCTGTATAAATCTATTGATGAGATGGGGCTTTTCTATGTGCCTACTGAGACCAATTTCTTTCTGATAAGGGTGCCTTCGGGCGCAAAAAATATCTACGAGCTGATGCTGAAGGAGGGGGTCATAATCCGTTCCATGGAGAGTTATGGGCTTAAGGATTATATAAGGATCAATGTTGGGCTGCCAGAAGAAAACGAGCGGTTTATAAGGACACTTAAAAAGGTAATAAGCGGTCTGAAATAGCTTAAAATGAGGACAAAATGAAACAGCCTGTTATTACAATAGACGGCCCTGCAGGGGCAGGAAAGAGCACTGTAAGCCGAACCTTAGCAAAAAGACTTAACCTTATTTACCTTGACACAGGTGCAATGTACAGAGCCGTAGCACTTAAGGCAAAAAGGGAGAATATCCCCTTTTCAGACGGTAATGCCCTTTTTAATATGTGCGAAAAGATAAATATACATTTTAAAGGTGATGGTGAAAACTCAGCTATATTCATTGATAATGAGGATGTTTCAACTCAAATCAGAATGCCTGAGATGGATATGCTCTCATCATCGGTCTCAGCAGTCCCTGAGGTAAGAAAGGCCATGACCGCGCTCCAGCGTAAGATTGGTGAAAAGGGAGGCATTGTTGCAGAGGGGAGGGACATGGGCACGGTTGTGTTTCCTGATGCAGATTATAAGTTTTTCGTTACTGCAAGCCCCGAGATACGTGCCCAGAGGCGCTATGATGAGAGAAAGGCCAGGAATGAAGAAATAGACATAAATAAGGTTGAGGCTGATATAAAAAAGCGTGATGAACAGGATCAGTCAAGGAAACTCGCCCCTTTAAAGCCTGCAGATGACGCTATTATGATAGATACCTCCACTATGGGGATAGAAAGGGTAATGGAGGTAATACTTAGCCATATAAAGGGCGATCGTTTATGACTCAAAAGAGAGCAAAGAACTTAAAGCCCGTTAATGTCAAAACATAAATTATACAGTTGATAATTTTAAAAAAATTTGGTAGAAAAGCAGGCTTACAAAAATCCTTTTTAAAGGAAAAATTATTCAGGGGGTACTTTGTTTAATGAACAAACCAACAGACAAAATTATAGATGGCAATCAGGACGAAATTAACAATCAGACCAATTCCGATGATAATTTCAAAAAAGACAGTAAAGACTCAGGCGACATCAGTGATGGCAGCCTTTTTTCATCTGATTCAGGCAGTGAAGAGGGTGATGAGGGTTCCGGTGATAACAGTTTTATGGAGCTCTATGAGAAGAGCCTCAGAACTATCCAGGAGGGTGAACTTGTTACCGGCGAGATAGTTATGATCGGTAAAGAATATGTACTTGTTGATGTCGGTTACAAGTCAGAAGGCCAAATCCGCATCGGCGAATTCATTGAACCAGATGGAACCATGACCGCCAAGGTGGGCGACAAGATAGATGTACTCCTTGAAAAACGCGAGGATGATGATGGCAGGATAATCCTCTCAAAAGAAAAGGCCGCAAAGATAAAGATATGGGATGAGATCAAGAATATCTATGAAGAGGACCGCACTGTTGAAGGTGAAATAGTCGCAAGGCTCAAGGGTGGTATGGCCGTTGATATAGGTCTTCAGGCATTTCTGCCCGGTTCACAGATTGACCTCAAACCTGTAAGAAATTTTGATTCTCTTATAGGCACAAAACACGAATTCAAGATACTCAAATACAACAAGAGAAGGGCAAATATAGTCCTCTCCAGAAGGGCGCTCCTTGAGAAAGACCGCAAGGTAAAACGTGATCAAACCATGCATGATATCAGGGAAGGCGCTGTCCTTACTGGCACAGTAAAGAATATAACAGATTACGGTTTCTTTATTGACCTGGGCGGGATAGACGGTCTCCTCCATATTACAGATATATCATGGGGTAGAGTAGGCCACCCATCAGAACTGTATCAGGTTGGTGATGAGATTACAGTAAAGATACTCAAATATGATGAAGAAAAAGAGAGGGTCTCTCTGGGCCTTAAACAGCTTAACCCTGATCCATGGATAAATGCCAATACAGATTACCCGATCAACACAAAGGTAAAAGGAAAGGTAGTAAGCCTTGCTGATTACGGCGCATTTGTCGAGATAAAGGAGGGCATTGAGGGGCTTATCCACGTATCCGAGATGTCATGGACACGAAAGATCAGGCATCCTTCACAGATACTGAAGGTGGGCGATGAGGTAGAGGCGGTCGTGCTCAATATAGACACTGAAAATAAGAGAATATCTCTTGGCCTGAAACAGGTAGAGCCAAACCCCTGGAAGGTGATAGGTGAGAAATACCCCATAGGCACTACCATTGAGGGCCGAATCAAGAATATCACTGACTTCGGCATCTTTATAGGCATTGATGAAGGTATTGACGGGCTTGTTCACATA
>CAZCMD010000316.1:0-2827 GCA_964499695.1 uncultured Desulfatiglans sp. | reverse complement strand
CCTCCGAACATGACTGCCATAAAGCCCTGTGGAACAAGTGATGTCTGCCAGCCAATTATAAACCTCAGTATGACATATGCAGCAACTGCGCCCACAGGTTCTGCAAGACCGCTCAATAATGAAAACAGGAATGCCTTTTTTCTGTTGCCTGTGGCGTAAAAAATAGGCACAGAAACACTTATGCCTTCAGGGATATTGTGCAGCGCAATAGCAACAGCGATTGCAATACCCAGTGACGGGTCGTCAAGGGCGGCCAGGAAGGTAGCAAGCCCTTCCGGGAAATTGTGGATTCCAATAGCAAGGGCGGTAAAAAGACCCATGCGCATCAGCCTGGTATGTCCGGGACTGTGATCATGTGTCATAGGATCGGTTGCTGACAAAGAATCCTCTGCACATGGTGCCGGGGCCAGAGGATCCTTCATGAAGGCCTTTTCGCTGTCTGAATGTATCTCATGCGGGTTTTCTGCCGCAGGAATGAGTTTATCAATAACCCCTATCAAGAGTATGCCCCCAAAAAAGGAGGCTGCATTTATCCAGTTACCCAACCTCTCGCCATACTGCTCTACAAGGGTTTCAAGGCCCTTGAAAAATATTTCCGCAAAGGAGACATAAAGCATTACTCCTGCTGAAAAGCCTGTGGCAAGAGATAGGAAGCGGTGGTTATCCTTTTTGGCAAAAAAGGCCAGTATACTCCCTATGCCGGTTGCCATACCGGCAAACAGGGTCAACCCTATTGCTATAAGTACATTATTCATCTGTTGCAGAGATAAAAAAGGGGCAAAAGAACCCGATCCTGTGCCCCTGGTAATTTATCTATTATGATAATCCCTGATTAAAAACTATTTTTTATTTTTACCTAATTTTTGTCTTATTGCGCCTATCGATATGATCAGCCCCAGTACAACCATGATACTGATCAGATAAATAGCTATTGCTGCATCTAATAAAGGCATAATATTCTCCTCTCTTTATCTTTGAAGGCCTACCATTTTTTACCCGGATGTGCAAGTCTCCAGATTATATAAAAAACCACCGCCATCCCCATAGTTATTGCAAATTGTATTATGAGTATTTTCCAGGGCCATGCCATATTGTTATCTCCTTTTATAGATATTATTTTTCCTACTTCTGTTCCGCCATTTTAAGCTGCCGTAAATAACCCGGTTTACCTGGTAATATGAGATTCAGGACAACACCAAAAAAAACCGTGGCAAATGTTGTCGGATATACGTTCAGGCTCATAAAATCCGGCAGCCATGTGGGTGCGGCAAATGTCCACAGAAAATTTGCACCATAACCGGCAAGCAGGGTCACCCACGCTGCAAATTTGTTGACCTTCCACACCATACCTATCAGGTAAACGCCAAACACAGGTATGCCAAAAGAAAATGTCCAGAAGAATATGGAAAGCACAAGCTGGAGCTTCAGGGCTGGGATAATAACGATAATAGCGCATACAAAAATCATGATCCTTGTGAGTATCAGGAATGTCCTGTCACTCATATTTGGGTTTACCGCCCTCTTGAATATGTCATGCACAATCATATGAGAAGAAGCCAGTATGAGCTGGGAACTGGTTGAAAGGGTTGCAGCCAGAAGAGCAATCATCAATATGCCTACCATCCACTGTGGAAGCGCCATCAGTGCTATTTTCGGCACTGCAAGCTTGGCGCCTGCTGCGGCTATACCGGTAATGGACATCCCAACCAGTGCCAGTATTACCCACGGATATGTCACAAGGCTATTGACAAAGGATGCCCAGAAGACACCCTTTCTTATATCCGATTCAGACCTTGCAAGAAGAAGCGGCTGGTACTGCGCCTGGGATGCGCTGCACATGAACACGAGGAGAAACAGGCATGGGATAAGCAGTGCATACATCACATCCGGTGAAAAATTAAGGATATCGAGATGGAGTGGTTTTCCTGCCTTCATATAAAAGTCAGCAACCGATTCCCATCCTCCATGACCGTTGTTAAGCCACCTTCCGGTTGCAAACACAGCAGCAAATGAACCAAGTATCAGCATTATAGCGTTGACAAAATTCATCCATGCCACCTGCTGTAAACCGGCTACTATGATATAAAGGATTGTAAGGCCAACCGCGAGGAGTATACAGTGGGGATTAAATGGGATGGCCTCGCCGCCAAGGGCATAAAATGCGGTTGCAGTAGCCAGAATCTCAGCTATACAGATGCCTATGAGCTGGGCAGGAAACACCGCTGAAATTAGCCAGCCTATGCCCTCGCCAAATATCTTTCCCATCCCTTCAGGGAATGTCTGGACATGAAGCCTTCTAAACCAGGGGCCAAACCATAACAGAAACAGGGGCACAAACAGACCGCCACCTATGATCCCCCACCATAAAACAGATGCCCCGAAACCTGCTGATGCCTCCCAGAGTGAAAGGGTATGGCCGCTTCCAAGGGGAGCAAGGACAAAACCTGCTGTAATCAGGGGCCAGGCAAGTGTATGCCCGCCTCCGGTCACAAAATCACTGCCTGATTTCACCTTTTTTTTAAGATAGATGCTGGTGCCGACACTCAGGATAACATAATAACCGATTGCAATTATTAACGCTGTTGACATTCAATTCCCTCCCTAACAAAGATATGATACCTGTTTCATTAAGAACTGGTATAAACAGATTGTGCCTGTTAAATGAACAATCTGACTGACACCTGTAACAGTCGGGTTTTATCTTTTATTGCCATCTTTTTATCATATTTATAGAAAACCGGACGAAAACGAACTATTCTGTATATCACCCTATTTTCTTTGTCAACCTTGATATAATTCTATATACCTTCTCACTGTCCTGCGGTCG
>CAZCMD010000315.1:0-2862 GCA_964499695.1 uncultured Desulfatiglans sp. | reverse complement strand
TTCTTCACTGTTAAAAACATCAATTTTGATTACACCATCATCTGATTTCAGATTAGTTAATGTAATCTTGACAGTAGACTGGTTTTTGTCCTGAGCGTATATTGAGCTTGTAAATAAAATAACCAAACAGAGAAAAAGGATTGCAATAATCTTTTCACAGGTTTTATTTTCCAGAAATCGAATTGTCATTTTAGATTCTCCTTATTATTTTGAATTATTCATAACGTAATGCGTGAATTGGATTGGTCCGTGCAACACGGGCAGTGTTCCCCGCAACTGTAAACCATGCAATAAGCAAGGCGATAAGACCTGATATAATGCATATGGGAATCATATACATAAAATCAAACCGATACGCGAAACGTTCCAGCCAGTTCTGCATTACAAATATAGCCACTGGCCAGGCAATTATGTTTGCAATCAATACCGGTTTTGAAAACTGCCACAGGAGCAGGCGTACAATGTTTTTAACCTTTGCACCCATAACCTTCCTGAGGCCAATCTCTTTGGTTCTTCTTTCAACAGCAAAGGAAGCTGATCCGAACAATCCCAGGCAGGCAACAAAGATTGCCAGCAAGGAAAAACTGATAAAAACTTTTATTTCTGTCTGCTCCTGTTCAAACTCCTTAGCAAGAAGTTGATCAACAAATATTGTAGATATTTCTACATTTCCCATTACTTTTTTCCAGACGTCTTTAACTTCCTTTAAAACCATTTGAGGAGATCCTTTAAACCGCAGGGTGAGGGCATTAATCTGAGAAAAATGGACAGGATCAAGTAAAAAAACTTCGGCTCTAGGTGGTGCATTTATACTGTAGAAATGATTATCTCCAACAACTCCAATAATGGTATATCTGGCGTTAACGACAACTGATGTGTCAAGTATCTTTCCAACTGCCTCTTCTGCATTTGCAAAACCTAATTCCCTGGAAGCTTTTTCGTTGATTATAATATTTCTTTCATCTTTTTTTCCTGAGGTATTGATGAGTTTGGCTTCCATGATATCAATTATTGGCTCAGAAGTGTCACGACCAATCTCATAAGTCCTGCCAGCAATAATCGGGATCTGATAGGTTTTAAAAAAATCACAATCTACTCCGTTTCTTGGAATAGAGTAACTCACCTCAGGTTGTCCGGATCGAGTAAAAACGCGATTATTCAAACTATGATGACTGGGGAGAAGACTCGAAAAGCTTACACTCGAAACATTCGGGAGTTTAATTAGTTCATGTTTTAGAGACTCAAGTCTGTCACTCAATTCAGGGTACATAGCTATCTGATTGATCGCCAGTAAATTATCTTTATTATATCCGGGATCACGATTAAGGCTGTACTGCATTTGTGAATAGAGTACTCCGGTTGCAATGATCAGGGTGATTGAAATGCTGAATTGCAAAATTACAAGTATATTTCTTAGGGATATAGACCCTCTTGTTTCCTTTGACTGATTCGATTTTAGATTATTTCCCGGACGAAACCCTGAGAGAATAAAGGCAGGGTAAATACCTCCGCTTATACCAACAATAATAAGCAGCAATAACAGTGGTAAAAACACTGACGGCGATGTGTAATCCAGGGAAAGAGTTTTATTTACTATTGTTTCAAAAAGAGGGAGCATTAGTTCAACTATACCCAGGGAAAGTATCATTGCAAGCAATACTATAAATATTGACTCTCCGAGAAACTGCACGATCAGTTGTTTACGTTTTGCACCCACAACCTTTCTTATGGCAACTTCCCTGGCCCGATGAGTGGCCTTTGCAGTTGTGAGAATGGTAAAGTTGATGCAGCCGATCAATAGAACAAGAAGAGATATGCCAGCAAAAGAAAGAACGACTGTTTTATTGCCTCCTGCACGTAATAGATCCCAGGTTGAATCAAGATGAGCTTCTTTTAATTTTTGGAATTCAATGGATTGTAAAATACTTGCTTTTAAACCAGGATCTTTTATTACCTCTGAAATATCAATGTATTTATCAATAAAGGCTGGCGTAAAGGGGTATAAAGACTTTATATCAACACCTTCCTTTAACAAAAAATAAGCAGCGGCATTAAGGTTGTTCCAGCTTTTCTGAGAAGGTGGCAAATAAGCCTCCGGAAGCAGGCTCAATAAAGGAATATCGAGAATTGTATTGCCATGAATCCTGTATACTGCTGTAACCTTATATGGAATGGAGATACCCTGAATCTTCGCTGTTATCTCTTTTCCTATAGGATTTACAACGCCAAAATATTTCCTGGCAGCTTCAGCACTCAGTGCAAGACTTGAAGGATTTGTAAAGGTGTTTTTAAGGCTTCCTGATACCTCTTCTATCTGGAACATCTCAATAAAAGCAGGATCAACCATCACAAGATTTTCTTCAAACTGTGTTGTATTAATATCAATTACCATTTTATTTGAATAGGTCCTGGTGCTTTTCTCAATCTTGTCATTAAAAAACTCATGCAATTGAGGCATTGCAGGTATAGGTGTAAGGGCATATTTGTAGGGGGCCTTACCAGGGCGGCCGCCAGACCAGTTAACCCTGTAAATTCTGTCGGCATTTTTCCATTGTGTATCATAGGAAAACTGATCTTTAACATACAGGGCTATGATAATGCAGGCCGCAAGGCCTATAGCAAGCCCTGCAATATTGATTATACTGTAGAGCTTATTTTTGATCAGGTTGTTTAAGGCTGTTATGAAATAGTTTTTTAACATGATGATCTCCTAACGGATCGATTAAAGATTCAAAATTCAAGATTCAAGATTAAAAGCTTTTAAAACCCTGCGCCTTGCGCCTTTCTTTATTCATATCTCAACGCCTTAATCGGTTTACTCTTTGCCACCCGTGTTGTATTTCCTGCTACTGTAAACCATGC
>CAZCMD010000314.1:0-2865 GCA_964499695.1 uncultured Desulfatiglans sp. | reverse complement strand
TCTTGGTGGTGTGGGAGGGTTACGGGGCGCAATCCCCGTAACTCGACCCGATCACGAATTGCCCCAAAATGAATCACCCCAACAACGCCGTAAAATGCTGTTATCCAAAATTATGGGGTGTTTTAAAATGGTTACATCAAAGCAAATAAATCTATTGCGTAAAACGCCAGGTGTCCCTGTATGGCAACGAAATTATTACGAACACATCATCCGCAATGAAGAATCATACAATGAAATCGCAGAATACATTTGCACAAATCCTTTGAAATGGAAGGATGACAGATATTATGCATAAAATCCTTATCAATTCTGATCAAGTTCAAAATTCACTGTTGTCTGCGCGAGCGTATTAACCACCTCTCCATTCACTGCACCCGGTTTAAACAGCCATTTGTATACACAGTTAATAACGCTCTGATCAAATACTCCGGAGGGATTAGATTCTATTACAGTCACATCCTCCACTGCACCCAGGGTGTTCACAATAAATTGTATGGTTACATAGCCCTGTATCTTCTCCTGTTTGGCATGTACAGGATAAACAGGCGGAATTCGTTTAACAGATATCAACGGGTGATCGAGGTCGCCAGCATTAAAGATATTGGGAAGCCCCAATTCAAGGGCCGATATCCCAGCCGGTGCATGGAGCTTGAATTCGGAAGCCCCGCCAGTAAGGGCACTGTTTATTTCAAATGCCAGATGAGTCTTTGGCTTCGGGCTCTTCAAGGATGAAGAGCTTGTCGAAACGTGAAGCCTTTTTGATAATGGTTCAAGCTGTTTCGGTTCCTCAATCTCAACGGGGGTCTCAGGCTGTGGAATATATATTTCTTTAGTTTGTATGGTGTATCTTTTACTGGCTGAATGATTTTTCCCTGACTCCGAAAGTGCAGGCATAAGAGCAAACAACAGCATGGTCATAAAAATGGCAAATAAACCTGACCATATCCATTTTCCCTTAATGCTAATGACCAGACGAACCAGTATATATTTGCTGTCTAAAATCAAGTCGATTGCCACTTTTACCTTTTATCTCATTCTGCCTCTAATATACATCAGGCCATGGCATAGTAATTTTTCTTCTGTGAGCATGGCCGGCACAGTATCTCGCCGTTTTCTTCCACATCACGGGCATCCATGATCCCTTCACCGCATGATGCACAGACAACACGGCGTAATGGTTTTCCGGGCATGTCTTCGGGTTTTAAAGATACCTTCACATCCTTTACAATAAAGAGATCTTCTTCAGGTATCTTTGAGAAATCCGGCATCTCACCGCCTTGTTTCTCCTGATCTTTTCGTCGCCCCTTTGTCGAGACCCTTACTGACTTCCCGGTTTCAAGGTTTAGAAAGGTTGCAGCCATCTTGCCATAGTCATATACCTTCATTGTACGCTTTCCCGGCCTGCATCCTGTAAGGGCTGTAATGGCGTCAGCGCAGCATCTGTCTATCTCCACAAATACCATAAGCTTTTTTCTGTCAGCGTTTTTAGGATCTGTGATCCCGATTCGTTCAAGCCCTATCATTGTCATACGTGTGCCCAGCACAATACCTGCGCAGACACCTCCATGAAATGCCTTTGCCTCTGCAATACATGTCTCATAGTCCTGATAATATTTTTTTTCCATACTCCCTCCGTTTTATTTTGTTTTATCCAATCCCAGGTATCTCATACGATCGGTGTTTATTATGTTAATCTTGTTGACACAGCTATTGAAAAGCCTGTATCCCCCGCCGCCCTCAGCGAGTATTTCAAGGGCAAGGTCGCTGTTCGTTACTTTTACTGTCCCGACAAGCGCTACATTGCGCCTGAAAAGAGGGTCAGGCACAAACCCCGCTGTAGGTCCAACAATTGCGATTGCTGCATCAGCCGGAACATACCCGATGAGTTCCTGGATACTCCCGTTTGCAATGGTAGCACCTGTAAATACCGCTGTTTCACAGCAGGCAAGGCTTTCCGCAGTATACTTTGGCGAGACGAACTGCCCGTAGCCAGCCTCTGCCTCTGCCTGTGTTGCCTCCTTTCGGTCTATTATTGTTACCCCGGCTGGTTCCAGTTCCTTTAATCGTTTCAAAAGGGGAATTATTGCGCCTACCATACACACACGGCGGTTTTTAAAGAGCGCCTTTGTATCAGAAAGGTCACTTTCTTTACGCACCTCATAATGGCCGTCATTAAAAAAGGGGACTGACAGGGCATTGATGGTTGCAAGCCTGATGATACCTGAAAATGGTCCGGGGGCTTTGCCCCTTGCCACTTCAGCAGCAGACATGCCACGTATGAGGGGAGAGTTTTCCTTTAATATCCTTCTTCCGGCGTTTTTGACCACCTCCGGGGGCGAATATGCAACCCCGCCGCATCCGTTTGAAAGCTTTACCCCGACGAAAAAAACACCCACTACCAGCCGTTCTATTGTGAGATGTGAAAGGCTATCGCCATAATATTTTTCAAGGGTCTCTGCTGCCTCCTCAAGAATCGGAACAGAACTATTCTCATATATATATGTTTCCTCATCTCCTTTTTTTGGAGGTGTTTCCATTTTCAGATGATCCTTGCTCACACCCATCTCCTTAACAGCCTTACCTATTTCCACATATGTATCCATGAGCCGTCTTCACCCCTGTTCAATTTAAAATTTGTGATCTTTATCCTTGATTCAATGCCATCATAATCACAGTGTATCCTTCTCATGTGATGATGCTCTTTTTCCCAGTCATGGGGTTTTTCACCCAGCTCTTCTCTCTTTGCCTCAACCTGTTTTTTTACCTCGGGCGTACCCCTGCCTGTGCCCACATATAACATTCCACCCGGTGCAAGAATCCGGTAAAACTCCTTAAGCGCCGTGACAGGTTCTTTCCAGAATGGTA
>CAZCMD010000313.1:0-2901 GCA_964499695.1 uncultured Desulfatiglans sp. | reverse complement strand
ATCAATTTTTTAAATGGGTTTAATCCATTTTGCTAGTTACCAGGAGATTCACCAATTATTAGATGACCCGATCCATCTTTTCTGCTAGTATGGCGCATTAAAACTGAAAGAGTAATATCTAAATGATTCGATATGTATTTATATTCGTCTGGACTATCCTTGTCACAATTATCATGAGTCTTGCGGCAATCTGTTCCGCCCTTTTCTCCAGGAACGGAAATGGCCCGCATATAATTGGCAAATGGTGGGCAAAGTCCATACTATGGGCATCAGGCATCAAGATTCAGATCAAAGGTCTGGAAAACCTTGACCTTGGTAAACCCTGTGTCTTCATGTGCAACCACCAGAGTAATTTTGATATCTTTGTCCTTTTTTCAGCCCTTCCGGCACAGTTCAGGTGGATAGCAAAGGCCGAGCTCTTTAAGATACCCCTTTTCGGGCCTGCCATGCGCGGGGCGGGGTATATAAGCATTGAAAGAAAAGACAGGAGAAAGGCCATACAGAGCCTTAGAGAAGCAGCTGATAAGATCCGCTCAGGTGTCTCTGTTATGATATTTCCGGAGGGTACACGCAGCCTGGATGGCAATATAGGCGAATTCAAAAAGGGGGGCTTTTTTCTTGCCTATGACGCAGGGGTACAAATTATTCCTGTGGTGCTGAACGGGACATGGTCTATTATGTCAAAGGATTCATTAGCCATTAAACCTGGTAACGTAACCCTCTCCATACTTCCTTCTGTAAATGTTACCGATTATTCAAAGACAGATAAATCAAGGCTTATTGAAGATGTGAGAGAAAAGATAGTGAAAGAGTTTGAATCCAATAGAATGCTAAAGGAAGGATAAGCTATGCCATCCAATCATGAAACATTCTTTTATGGTCAAAAATTTGCTGTTATCGGCAATTCTGAAAAGATGGCATTCCCAGTGATTACCTACAGGGGGCTTAAAAAACTATCTAAAACAGTGTATCCGGTTGATCCAAAGGCCGACACTATTGATGAGGGTGACAAGGTATACCGGAATCTCATGGAATTACCGGAAAAGGTTGATGGTGTGATTATTGAGGCGCCAAAAAAAGAGACAGAATCGTGGGTGAGTAAAGCCGCTGAAGCAGGTATTGTGGATGTCTGGATACACATGGGATGCGACACAAAGGAGGCAATCAGGCTTGCTGCGGAAAAAGGCATTAACCTTCGAACCGGCACATGTGCAGTAATGTATGTAACACCTGAGCCGTCATTTCACTCCATTCATAAATGGATAATGAAAATCTTAAAAAAATATTAATAAAAGGATATTCATTCTACCCATGAGAATCAACGCATACAGACTGTCATCAAAGGTAATCTATATAATACTCTGCACTTTACTGTTCGCATATCAGTCATCTGAGGCAGAGACAGAAGATGAACACAAAGTGATTGATGTTTACCCCCATGATAAAAACGCACAAACAGAGGGGTTTGAGCTGCATAACGGGTTTATCTATGAAGGTACAGGCCCATGCAAGGATGGCCCGTCAAGCCTGCGCAAAATAGACCTTGAAACTGGCAAGGTTCTAAAATACATCTCTCTTCCTCGACCTATATTTGGAGAAGGTATAACGATCTTTGGCAGCAGGATCATACAGCTTACCTACAAGACAAAGAGAGGTTATGTGTATGACCTTGAGACCTTTAAACAGATAGGAACGTTCAGCTATGACACAGAGGGATGGGGACTTACCAATGATGGAAAAAATCTGATAATGAGTGACGGAACATCCACACTCCAGTTTCTAGACCCCGAGACATTTGAGGTGGTAAAAAGGGTACAGGTACATGACAAAAATGGTGAGGTCAGGGCTGTTAATGAGCTTGAATACATTAAGGGGCATATCTATGCCAATATCTTCCTGACCTCCGGTATTAAAAAGATTGATCCTGAAACAGGGGCTGTAATTGAATCCTTTAGCCTTAGAAGTATACTTAATGGCCATCATAAATTCGGGTTTGATGACCCTGCTAACGGTATCGCCTATGACGCTCAAAATGACAGCCTGCTTGTCACAGGCAAATACTGGCCTTATATCTTCAGGATAAGGCTTCCAAGCAACTAAAACCGGATCGGAAAGGAAACATATAATGATTGAAAACGGCTGGCACACCACGCAGATACGGGTCAGATACAAGGATACTGACCGCATGGGCGTGGTCTATTATGGCAATTATCTTACATTCTTTGAGGTCGGAAGGGCCGAGTACATGAGGGCGGTGGGATACCCCTATTCGGAACTGGAAGGGAAGGGTTCAGCGCTCGCGGTTATAGAAGCATCCGCTAAATATTTCGCAAACGTCGGCTATGATGAGGTGATCCATGTAAAGACCTCTATCAATGAGATAGGCAGGGTAAGGCTCAGGTTTGATTATGAGATATATTCCAATAACAACACGCTTCTTGTAAAAGGCTTTACAGTTCATGCGTGCATCAATAACGATAGGAAACCGGTCAGGATACCGGATACGCTTATTATGGCAGTGGATAAGATTAAAGGTGGCAGTAACTGGAAAATTTAACTGGAGATAACAGAATATGAATTTTATGGCAAAACTAAAGGCAAGGTGGCAATCATCAAATTCACTCCTTTGTGTCGGTCTTGACCCTGATATGGAAAAGATACCGGATCACATAAGGGGTATGAATAAACCCCTATTTGAATTCAATAGAGAGGTAATTGATTCTACCCATGACCTTGTCTGTGCCTATAAACCACAGATCGCCTACTACTCTGCTTTTAGCGCGGAGTATGAACTTACACTCACCATTGAACATATCCATAACAACTACCCTGATATACCGGTAATCCTCGATGCAAAGCGGGGGGACATCGGCGCAACAGCAAGGATGTATGCAATGGAGG
>CAZCMD010000312.1:0-2920 GCA_964499695.1 uncultured Desulfatiglans sp. | reverse complement strand
GTAATTATTTTAGCCTTTTTCCTTATACCAAGGGCTGCTGCAAAACAATCCGCATAGGATATGGGATGGATACTTTTCAGCCCTGCTGCTTCAAGAGTGATTCCCATATCCGCATCCACAATAGTGATAGGCAATTGTTCAATCATAAAAACAGCTTCATCAGCCTTTTTACTGCCACGCTCTCGATATGTATTATAATATATCTCACCCAGATTAATTACCGACAAATAAAGAGTTGCCTTTCCGGCTTGCGCAGCCTTAAGAAATTTTCTGACTTTTTCGCCGCTTGTTTCATCTTCAAGATGTGCGATCAGTGCATAGCTGTCGAGGACATAAGAATTATCCATGTTTTGCCTCTTCTGCCCGGTCTTTTAATAGAGCCTTGGTTAGAGAGGTATTCCCCTTCAACATACCCCTTGATGCTTCAATAGGATCATCCGGAATTGGCTTGATTATAATCACATTCCCTTCTCCTTCTGTTATGGCCATCCTGGTTCCCTTTTTAATGTCATACTTTTTCCTGAGTGATGCAGGGATTATAACGTGACCCTTTTCAGTAGTTTTTGCTATGATCATGGTATACCTCCAAATAATATGTTATAACAAAATACTATATAGTATACCAATTGTCAAACAATTGATATAGAGCTATCTAATAAGGATGCAACCAATTTCCCCCACGACAGACCAGTCTATAAGAAGATCAGTTACATGGAACTGGAAAAGATGTTCAAGAGGATAGTGTAAGCCGGTCTTAATAAGATATCTCACCAATACAAATGGTTGCATTTTAGAGGATTTGTTGACAATGTTTCGCTTGGTGTATATACTTTTTGTAAACGTCTATACAAAAAGGAGTATTTTATGGCATTAAGCATAAGAAATCCACAGGCTGAAAAACTTGCAAAAGAAATCATTGCAATAGATGGGGGTAATGTAACTCAGGTAATTATCAATGCCCTCCAGGATAAGCTTGAACGTCTTCGAGGAAGGAGTGCACATACAGACATAACAAAAGAGATCATGGATATTTCCAGAAGGTGTCGCTCCATTCCTGATTTAGACAAAAGAGGCCCTGATGAAATCCTTGGCTATAACAGTAATGGTGTAAATAATGGTTATTGATACCTCTGCCTTAATTGCCATTCTTCTTTGCGAACCTGAAGCTGAGACATTTGCCAGAGTTATGTCATATGATCCCAAAAGGCTGATAAGTGTTTTTACATATCTTGAGAGCAGTATTGTTATAGAGGCAAAAAAGGGTGATGCAGGTGGAAGAGAGTTGGACTTGCTTATTAACAGGGCAGGTATCGAAATTGTGGGGATAGAACAGGAGCAGGCAGAAATTGCCAGAAATGCCTGGAGAACATTTGGCAAAGGTCGGCATCCTGCTGGATTGAATATAGGAGACTGCTGTTCATATGCCCTTTCAAAATATTCAGGTGAACCCCTCCTTTTTAAAGGTGCTGATTTCTCAGCCACGGATATTGCAGTTGTAGATACAGCTTTAGATACAGCAAACTGAAAATAAAATTTAACTGATAGCTGAATGCTGAAAGCTTCATCTTGAAATTACTTTAAACACTAAATGCCTCACAATTCATTCCTGCATACTGTGGAAAAAGATCAACCAAATCAGGGAAAATCACCCTTAACTCTTTAAATTTTCTATTCATTTCTCTGATAACAGACCTATCAATTTTATTTTTCTGAAAACCTTTTAAAAAATATTTAAAAATAATATTGACATCAAATATAAACTACTTTATATTATAAACTAGTTTACGACAACAAAGGAGAACATTAATGAAAACCATAGACAATGATCAGATTGAAAAGACTCTTGAAGATATCGCCTCTATTAAAAATATCATCAATAGAAATAAACCTATATTTCAACAGGTTTATAATCTTACACAGTACAGACTGATTTTCCTGCTTCTTGGTATAGGTGTCCTTGTTGTTTCAATGTTGTTTTATTATCTCAAGGGCTATTATGGAAGCTATGAAGCTATACCTGATAAGATAAAATATTTTATTACTATTGCCTTTATTATATATTTTATTTTTATAGAAATCTTAGATTATCGATTCTGGGTAAACTCATTTAAAAATATAGATAAAAGCTTCACATTTTTTAATCTGGTTAAAGAACTTTTTTCACACAGGATTAAACACATCATTTTTGCTTCAGTATTCCTAACTATTTTATTGTTTGTGTTTTTTTCTATTAAAGGTCTCACATATTTCATGGTCCCTACTTTGGCAATCTATGTAGGACTAAACTGTCTTACAGGAGCAATGTTCTATATAAAGTACTTTCTTGTGATGGGATATTGGTATCTAATTACAGGTGTTGCTTTCCTGATATTCAATACAATACCTATAGAAATTGCCGCTGCTGTATCCTTTGGAATAGGCAACATATTTTTTGGTGTATTAGGTTATCGTGATCATAAGTCAAATAAAGGGGAGTAAGGAAGGTGCCTGAACTCAATAAAATAATTCATGAACGGGCTCGCCTGCTTATCCTTACACATCTGGCAAGTAATACGGATACAGAGGTTAGTTTCAATGATATTAAGGAGAAACTGGATTTCACTCCCGGTAACCTCTCTATCCAGCTAAAGAAACTGGAAGAAGCTGGCTATATTTCAATCAAAAAGAGTTTCAGAGACAACAAGCCTCATACTGCGGTTATTATCACTCCTGAAGGAATCAAAGCTCTAAACAGCTATCTTGAAGAGATGGAAAAGTTAATAAAGGGATTGAGAGGGTAATAACGATAAACACTATTAGAGGATGAATGTGGTTTTTATAAAAGGAAGAAATCAAGGAGAATAAAAATGAAATCATCAATTAAAACCCTGGTATCCATGTTTGTTCTGATTTTTGCTGCAACGATATTACTGACTGTACT
>CAZCMD010000311.1:0-2930 GCA_964499695.1 uncultured Desulfatiglans sp. | reverse complement strand
CACAGCGCTGGTACGCCCTACCAGGGATATAACTTCGATCAGGCGCCCTATTCGCTGGCGGCCCGGAACGTGGTCATAAACGGTGTGGCGACAGGTAATATTTCGGTATTTTCACACCAGGAAGACAGGTTCTCCGGCATCAAGTCCAAAACTGGTGAGTACATGCAGACATGGTACGAGTATGTCCCAGGCGAAGTTCTCCAAAACAGGGTTGTGCCCGGCACTGTTCCGCTGGTAATCGCACTTCATGGCGGGGGTGATGATCCTCAGTCCTTTGTTGAAGAGGTTGGCTGGCTGGAGATGGCACGCCAGAAGCGGTTTATCATAGTTGCACCGGAACATCAGGGGCTCTATTCCGATCAATCTGTTCTTGGAGAATCAATAGCTGCACTGGCTGCATACATGATGAAGAGATATCCCGCGATTGATGCTTCACGCGTATATGCATCCGGCTATTCAATGGGCGGAGGGGCGACCCTTACAATTTCAACGAGCCATCCAAAGCTGCTGGCAGCCGTTGTAGACATGGCCGGTGCAATGTTCAATTTCACAGACCAGATGGAGGAAAAGTTCAAGGAAACAGACCTGCCATTCATGTACTTAACGAGTGCCTATGACCTTGAGCCCAATATAAACCCTGTAGACAGGAGTCTTTCAGAAAAATCCCAGGTTCTGCTTAATAAATTTTTAAATTATAATAACATGAACCAGGTCAGCTATGACTTTAAAGCATACCCGAAGTGCGGGTTTAAGGCTGACACCTGGTCCGAGGCTATATTGAATGATGAACACAAGAACTTCATATGGTATCTGAATAACAGTAAGGGGGTTCCCATGGTGGCGCTCAACTATACCGAAGATCTGATCCATGCCCTGTATCCGCAGTACGCCAGTATGGCGTGGGATTACCTGGTTCAGTTCTCACGCGATCAGAAGACCGGCGCTATCAAATACAATCATTAAACCAAACCGGTCCGGTAGCATAGCGTACAGCAACGCGCTACCGGACCGCCTTACATATGATGTTCATGTTCTGCCTGTGAAAAACAATACAACAGGGCAGTTCGCTCTTTTAAAATTAAATAACTTTTATCTATATGCACCTTCATGACATAAACTATTCTTTATGGGAAAGGAGGGGTTTTATAACGAGTGATGATAAACTGGCTAAACGGGCTGAGGAGCTTGAAAACAGGCTTGGAAGACTTGAGGATGTACATGCTATCAGAAGGCTGCATCATTTGTATGGCTACTTTATCGATAAATGTATGTATGATGAAGTAGTGGATTGCTATGCTGACGATTGTGAGTTTTATTTTTTCGGTGGAGTTTTCAAAGGTAAAGCTGGGATACGTCGTGCTTACTGTGATGGTTTCAGGCAGCGTTTTACAAATGGTAAAAACGGGCCAGTCTTTGGTTTTCTTCTCGATCATCCCATGATGCAGGATGTTGTGGATGTTGCACCTGACAGGAAAACCGCTAATGCAAGATTCCGCTGTATGATGATGGCCGGAACACATTATGAAAAAGACCCGCGGCCTGCTCTGGCAGGAACAGCAAGCCAGTGGTGGGAAGGTGCACTCTATGAAAACTCCTATATTAAGATCGACGGGGTCTGGAGGATTAAAGTGCTCAATTACCGCCCGGTATGGCATGCTACACATGAAAACGGATGGGCCTATACGCCTCCGCACTTTGTTCAAAACCAGACAACGACATACCCGGATGATCCATTTGGCCCTGATGAATTGACAGAGATTAAGCCGTTGCTATGGCCCGAGCATGAAGTACTGCCGTTTCATTGTGAACACCCTGTAACCGGAAAACCAATATTAACTCCGGAGCCAGGTCTAAAACCAGAATGAACTTTTAAAATCGATGGCGATAAAGCAGTGGGAAGGGCCTACTGGTTTCACATGGGAAACAATAATCCGGAGAGAAAGGCTCAGCTTGATTCCTATGGGTATTATGAGGATGAAATGGTTAAAGTGAATGGGGAGTGGCTTTTCAGCAAACGCCGCATTTACAATGAACAGATGGCCGAATGGATCGGATCCGATAAAAATCCGTGCTGGTAAAATAATTACCCCGATTTTTATCGGTAGATTGGGACATTGCTGATTATCCTGACTAACCATTGGTTATCTGCAATGTCCCATATCCTGCTTCCGGTTAGAGCGGTTGTGCATCCAGTGGATAGAAAGCCATTGACAGCTTGGTGATAAGTGCTGCCGCCGGTGTATTAGCTACATTGCCATCATCCCCGATTACGAAGAATTTGCCGGTCGTTTTCATCTGATTCCAGTTATAAAAGAAAACTGTGGAAACCGGGAGGCCGAACTCACGCCAGCTGAATATATACTGGTTGTCATCAAACTTGTATATTGTGCACATCTCCACGTCGGCCTGACCCTTTAATGGTCCTACCACGCAATGCCAGGCATAACGTTCATGGGTCATGTAAACATGTTCGAAACACTGATTGGTATTATACTTATAGATGGCTCGCAGGCCATGCAAATCACGTGTCGGTGCAGGTTTCCTTCCTGATGGAGGAGTGGATGGATTCCCTACAACACCTGCCTCATAATTGTGGACTGCTCTGGGCTCCTTGCCCACATCACCCTCTCGCAGATGCGTGTGAACACCTACTGCCTGCCTTGTTTCGGTGTTGATGATGAATGTCTGGCAATGGCGGGGTGCATCAAAAAAAGTCATATCAATAAAATATGTATTCTTCTCCACCTCTACAACTTCACACCAGTCAGTACCATTACCATCATTGCTTTTCCACTTAACCTTATTTTTCTCGATAAAGTTCAACTCAAACGTAGTACCTGAATCCAGTGTAATCTTTATCTGTTTTTTTACAAGTGCATCGGTTTGAGGGTTGCGGTATTTGGCCATTTCGGAAGCATAGTCCTCATACT
>CAZCMD010000310.1:0-2943 GCA_964499695.1 uncultured Desulfatiglans sp. | reverse complement strand
TCACAGCCATCACTATTCCCTGAAATGGATAAACCATCAAAAATTTCAGCCTTTGAGAAGGAACTTGAATCGGCTATATTGTGTGGACACTTAAAAACGAATAAAGAACTTTACATTTTTTCTTTACAAAATGGTATGCTTGGGAGTCATGCAAGGAAAGCATTTGACCTGTTAATAAAAGACAAAAAATTACCAAAACAGACATTGCATATTTCCTATGATGCATGGAAAAAAACAGATGTTGAAAGGGTAATACTTAAATGAATGTTATATACGAACCAAAAGGCAGGGCGCTGGAATACTCCGAACTTGCGTGCAACCTGTATCGCGGATGCACTCATAGTTGCCGATATTGCTATGCACCGGCAGCCATGCGGACACCAGGTGAAAAGTGGCATGGAAACGCTGAGCCACGTAAGGATATTTTAAGGCTCATTGAAAAAGATGCGCAAAAACTGGAAGGAGATCCTCGTTCTATACTGTTTTGTTTTCTCTGCGACCCTTATCAGCCTATTGAAAGAGATGAACGTTTGACGCGGCAATCTCTGGGAATAATGGTTAAATATCACCTGAACAACCAGTTATTGACAAAAGGCTGTGCAGATTTGATTTTAGAAGACCTGGAGTTAATGAAAAAGGCTAAAACCCAGTTAGGAATTACTCTTTGTTTTATTGATGATAATCTTCGTAAAGAATGGGAGCCACAAGCGTCCACAGTGAGTGAACGATTTAATATCCTGAAAACCGCTCATGAAGCCGGAATATTCACGTGGGTTAGCCTTGAACCTGTGATCGATCCGGATCAGGCATTAAGTGTAATCAAAAAAGCTTATAAATATGTGGATTTCTGGAAGGTAGGAAAGTTGAATCACATGAAGGAATATGAAGGTAGAGTCGACTGGAAAAAGTTCCTCTTTGATGCAAAATCGCTTTTAAACAAACTCGGAGTCAAATACTACATAAAAAAAGATTTGCTTGCTTTTCATGAGAACTAAAAGATTATGAATAACCACATAGTGGGAGAATATTATTTACAAATTAACATAAAGAATATTGAATTATTGAACATCATCCCATTTTACGTGTTTGCTTGTACTGGGTTATGCCGATGTGATAACAATGATGGTTTATACACATTATGTATAAGGCAAAACCACCAAAGAAGTTGAAAGCCCTCTGGACTTCTGATTCCTTTGGCACGGTTTATACTTTTATAGTTAATAACGGATTTAACCTTATTAGCTGGACGGTTTCGTCCAGCTAATAACTTGTTGGGCAAAAGACTGAACAATGAATGATCTATCCCCAGATCTTTTCAAATGGATGCCACTGGCGGCCGCCTTGGCGGCATGGGTAGCAGCATTTTTCGCCTATCTGACGGCACGTCGCTCCGGTAGGGCACTCAAAATTGCAGAACAGCAAGAAGAACGACGCAGACCTACACTGGTGTTCTATCTGCACAACGGCTATGTTCGAAAAACTGATGAGAGCCGTGCTTATCTCTTCTTGCTCTCCGTGAGCAATCCTTCTGACAGCAACAATGCCATTGCCAGACTCGACCTTCGCATCCGGTACAGGACAGGGTCTGGGTTTCCAGCAACAGTTGACGTTCCAAACACTTCCCAAAGCAGCAACACATTTCCGGGGATGGGCCAGCCGTTCCTTGAAATACCGGTCCCCGTGGATGCACATAAAACGGTCGCTGGCCAAGTCACCTTCGTCCTGAAACGCGACTTACTTAGAGATTACACCATCGATGGATATGAGGTTATTGCCACCGACAGTCACGGGATTCAAGTGTCTGTCGAAGTAGCATTATTACAGGAGTTGGTGGATGAAACTGAAGCCAAGAAGGACTGAGATTCCATTAAACCACCCGTGGGAAGCAGAGCCAGCAAGGATAGTAAGCGATGCAGCTATAGCGACAGGGAACGTAGGCGATGGCAGGTTAATTCCGTTAGTCATCATCGATTCGTCTAAAAGGCCGGATATAGAAGAACTAGTCAGGGTTCATGAGCATCTCCCGCCTGGCGATATCAAGGTTCAGTGGGGAAGCATGCAGAACGCCCCGGATAGCGTTGGGTTAATTCTCCGCTTCATCCGTCCGGTTGAGGCTCTGTTGGTGCTTAACTTCGAAATCGTCAGGCAAGGTGTGATCGTAGATCAGATATTATCGTCAAAAGCCCTCTATCTGCAACCAGGCCGAGAAGGTGATCGTCTGAAAAACACGTTCGATGCCAAAAAGATACTGATAGAAGTCCCTGAGACCGGGTTTAGCGAGACTTGGAAAAAGACCTATTTCAAGCATCTGGTAAAGGATTTTCGCGGGAAAGGCTTGTCCAAGTCTCAGGCAAAGGAAGCAACAAAAGAGGTTATGGAACAGTGGCGGCGAATCGGTTCATCGCGACTTTTGGCCTCCAGAACATGAGGTGCCCAACGAATAGATGGAGCCGACCGGGAATAGGGTGGTCAAAATCCGAAAAGTCTTCGGGAGATTTATATGCTTTCTGCACCGGCGGCTCATCACAATGTTATATTTTATGAAAAGACTAACACTAAAAATTGAAAAGAAAATTGAAGTCATGTTTCCAGACAACATAAATGAAGTCAAAGAGACATTGATCAATTTATGTGATGACATAATCTGCTCTGAACCCGGGGTGCTATCTGAACGTATTTGCGCAGCAATATTAAAAAGTTCTCAAGGTAATATGGATTATTTGTATGAAAGCATTGAATTAGCTAATATTGATTGGCGTGATATTTTAGTTGGATCAGGTTTCGGAGATGATATAAACGCCCACAAAGAATGGCTGGAATGAAAAATATAACCAGCCCTTCAACAAATGACTGGGCGATAAAACGCCGCCCGTCATGTTATGGGCACTGTTAGCTTTAAAAATTAATTTATTTAATAGATGAAGTTGTCTACGCTATTTATTA
>CAZCMD010000309.1:0-2976 GCA_964499695.1 uncultured Desulfatiglans sp. | reverse complement strand
AGACAGGAACCTCATCCCGCCCATCGTGCGACTTGTAATTGGCGCAATAACAGGGTTGATACTGATTATTGCATCAGGAAGATTTGAGCGGGGCAGATATGACATAATGCGTCATACGCTCGCTGCAGGCGGTATCGGCGTGCTCTACAGTGTTATCTTTGCAGCTACTCTCTACTACCACTACATATCAAATTATGCAGGGTTCGGCTTACTTATTGTTGTATCGGCTGCCGCATTTGTACTTGCCATTTATCACAAAGGCATTGCAGTCTCTGTCTTAGGGGCCATAGGCGCATATGCAACACCAACCCTTGTAAGCATAGGCGGAGATAACCTTTATCTCCTGTTCCTCTACCTTGCCATTGTAAATATTGGTCTATACCAGGTAATGAAAAGGCTTAAATCCCCCCTGCTTATGTTAATAGCAACATCAGGGACAATTGTATCTCTGGCCATCGGTTCATTATTTGCAAAGCCCGAACCCATGAGCGTGACTATCGCCATTGTATGGATAGCAAATATGGGCCTTTTCAGCCTGTTTGTGGAGATGTTAATGGCTGATGACACAGAGAGCAAATGTCTTCTCTGGTCAGGGATGATCCTTTATATTGCACTTCTGTTGATTGGTTTTATTACAATGATAAGGCATACAGGGTCTGCATCCATGCTCATTTATACAGCAGCCATGTGCGGTGCGATAATTCTCGCAAGGAATAACAGGCGCTGGTATTCAAGCGTGATCCCATACTCTGTGCTTACATTCATGGCTGCTATATTATGGTCATTATACAGGTTTTACCCGAATGATACAGGATGGTCATTCCTGCTTTATCTCATTTACGGCATTGCAGGTGGCATTGGCCCTCTCCTTCTTATAATGAAATATGGGCCGGATAAAAAGTTTCTCTCATGGTTCAAGACCTTCCCTGTTGCTGTTGCAGGTGTAAGCCTTATAGCCATTATTAAAGACCCTGATGTCTCATTCTGGTTCTGGCCAATGAGCCTGGGTCTTCAAGTCCTTGGAATTTTTATTACCTTACTATTTGGAGGATTCTTACAGATAGGGATACTTGCCCTGCTATTTATTATCAGTGGGATGATATGGATCACAAATATCCCTTCATATTTTATAGGGTACGGCTTTTTCAGTTTTACATTCATTGCCGGTGCGATACTCTCTCTTCTTATCTTTATACTTATAAAAAGGCTTCCCGAATGGCGGGGCATGTTAAAAATAAGTCCGGACACCATAGAGCCATCAATCAACCTGAAATCACCCATTATGGAATGGATGACTTCAACACCGATCATGGGGATCTTCCTGCTGATTGCTGTATCCTTTATAAACCAGCGGCCCCTTAACCCTCACCCCGGCATGACAACCATTCTCTGCTTTCTTGTCCTGACCCTTGCAATCGCAAAACGCCTGTATTCAGAACCAATGGGAATGGTAGCACTGCTCTCATCTGTATTTGCACAGGCCATGTGGGTACTCAACCCCACGAACAACCCCGAACTATATTTCAGCGCACTTGGCTGGGCAGGGGTATTTTTCGTTTGTTCAGTAATCATACCCTTTTTCATGTTCAGTTCATTCGAAAAATGGAAGAGGATGTGGATGGTCTGGGCGCTCTTTGAGCTGTTTCAGGGGATCTTTGTTATAGTGGCAGCGGATCACCTGCTTGACAGGGCATTATCCGGCTGGGTGCCACTTATCCTCGCCATTATAAAACTGCCCGCCATTATGAGGCTCATTAAAGGGCTTGAGGCAAAAGAGGAAAGAAACCTGTTACTTGCATTCCATGGAGGTATACTGCTTTTCTATGTATCAACAATACCTGTCATGTTGCTTGATCACGGCTGGATCGGGCTGGCTCTTGTATTTGAGGCCACACTCCTTTTATGGCTCAATAGACGCATTGCACACCCCGGTTTAAGATGGGTATCCATATTTATGGCGCCAGCAGGGCTTATAATACTCTTATCATGCCTTAACCAGATGAAGGGGCCGGAGAGCATCAAAATATTAAACCCGGCTGTCCTCTCTATTGCCGCCTGTGTGGCTTCACTTACCTGGGCTGTAAGGCTCAGCAGATACCCTGAATCCAGGCTTAATAAGATCGAGATTGATAAATACTTTTTGTGGCTTGCCTCAGGCACAGGGTTTTTCTTATTAAATCTTTTAATTGCAGACATCTTTTCAAACAGGGAGATGGCACATTCAGGTAGAACACTGAAATTTTTATCAGGTAGTAATATGCTTCAGTCCATATTGTATAAAATTATATGGGCCGGTTTTGGTACAGCACTGTGGCGGATTTTCTCCCTGCCAAAGGCAATGCGCTATACTGGCCTTGGCCTTATAGCCTTAAGCACAGCATGGCTTATTATCGCCCCATTCAGCGGCCTTTTAGATCTCTTTAAGATGGGCCCATTTTTTAACCTGGGGCTTATTGCATACATGCCTGTTATTGGTTTACTGATCTTTTTATTTTTAAAAGAGCCGGCAACAGGAAAGGTGCTTAGCACTAAAAACCTCTTTCTTGCCATGTTGCTTATTATAGGCATGGTATTTATAAAACTGGAATTGAGCACCATGCTTCAACCAGGGTATCCATTGATGCTCTTTCGCAGCAGAAGTTTAATTATGGCAGTTTGTTATGCCTTTATCTGGATAGCATACGGCTTCTGCATGCTCTTATGGCCAAAGGAGCTAGCCCGGCCATTCAGGATAGCAGGGATTATTCTAATCATGTTTGGCATCTTAAAATCCATGATCATGCCTGTAAGCTTCAGGATGGAGTTTGCAGATATGCTGCCTGCGCTCAACATGCCGACACTTCTTTACCTGCTTATTATTACTATGCTCATCTTTCTCACTATCAAGAAGGACAACTCAAACTGGCCCTTAATAAATATTAAGCCCAGGCCCTTCTGGGGAGTGACACTCGCAATATTTGCATTCTGTATCATGAA
>CAZCMD010000308.1:0-3044 GCA_964499695.1 uncultured Desulfatiglans sp. | reverse complement strand
TATTCTTTTAAAAGCAAGATCTCTCCTTACAGTCGAGATGACAGTTGATGCATGACACGACACTAGGTTGGATTTCCCGATTCAGTCTTCGCATAAAGCTACGCCCTGACAAGCGATCGGGATGAATGACCCTCTTTTTCGGGTATGACGTTGGTGTGGCGGATTCCCAGATGCAGTTTATCCCGAATTTATGCGGAAAGAAAATAACATCTGGGAGATGAATTCCTTCTTATCCGGTTTTTATATCTTGAATTTCCCCACAATCAAAGAGAGTTTTTTCACCAGTCTCTTCAATTCAATGGAGCTGTCATTAACCTTTGATCCTACATTTTTCATGCCCTCAACCAGACTGTTTACATCGCCTATATCTTTTGAAATTTCATTGGAGACTGATGAATTCTGTGCAACATTCTTGTTTACACTGTTGATGCCCTGGGATGCCTGGGCTACATTACCTGCTATCTCCTTGGTTGCTACAGACTGTTCTTCAACCGCACTTGCTATTATGGTTATTATCTCATTAACATCATTTATTACCTTGCTTATCTGGCCTATTTCCACTACCGTACCCGATGTATTATCCTGAATATCTTTTATACGTTTTTTTATCTCCACCGTGGCATCCGCTGTCTGTTTTGCCAGCTCTTTGATTTCATTAGCTACAACAGCAAATCCCTTGCCAGCCTCTCCGGCGCGTGCTGCCTCTATTGTAGCATTTAAAGCAAGAAGGTTGGTCTGTTCAGAGATATCTGTAATAGTCTCTGTAACCTTGCCTATTTCATTTGCAGATACTCCGAGTTGATCCACCTTTAATGAGGCATTGTTGGTCTGGTTGACAGCCTTTCCGGTGACTTCCCTTGCTGCTTCAGCATTTTTAGCGATTTCATCAATAGTTGCACTCATCTCTTCAGCAGAAGATGCCACTATGTCAAGGTTGGTAGATGCCTGCTCCATGGAGGCAGCTATGGAAACCATGCTGGAACTCATCTCTTCAGATGAAGCGGCTACTGTTCTTGTTTTTGTAGACATATTATTTGTTCCATCAGCCATTTCGGAAGAGAGCCTTGATAAGTCATTTGAAGACAAACCCAGTGTATTTGTGCCTTCGGAAATTTCTCTGATAATCCCCTGAAGGTTTTCCAAAAACATATTAAACCATTTGGCGAGCTCTCCAACACCATCTTTACTCTTTATTTCAAGCCTTTTTCTCAACTCACCTTCACCCTGTGCAACATCCTTGACCATCGCTACTATGATGCGAATAGGTTTTACTATTGCATTCGTGACAAGAAATAATATGACGATCCCGATTATAGAAATCAGAACGAAGGCTGTTAGTATCTGGGCTAGAAGCTTGTTCAGTTCACTGGCAATAAATGCGTTTATTTCTGATTGAGGTATCCCAATAAAAAGTATACCTATCAGATTGTTTTCTTTATCCAGAATAGGGTCATATGCACAGAGATAAGGATGGCCTAATATCTGAGCGTTCCCGACATACAGTTGTTTTTCCATTACCGGTTTAAATGCAGCGCTTTGATTACCCAGTTTTGTCCCGACGGCACGTTCCCTGTTTTCATTAAGTATATTGGTGGTTATCCTGGTAAAATCCCCTGATTCATGAATAAAAATAGTAGCAACAACACCCATGTCCTGCTTGATGGCATCTACCATTTCATACCGGTTATTGATCGGTGTACCGGTTTCATCAACAAGGACTCCATTTGCCATCCTGATTGTGCCATAGTAATTTTTAATATACATCCTTGCGGAATGTATATCTCCATCAAGCTTTGAACGGAATGTATTTTCAACCAGATTGTTGCTGATTTTACTGGAGTTTTTATAGGCAAGAAGGCTTAAAAACAACCCCATAAAAATAAGGAGTAAACTTGTTGTTATAATTATCTTTGTTCTTATTTTTAGATTATTCCACATGGCTTTCTCCTTTATCACTAGCGGTGTTAATCATTTGTGTAAAAAACCATCTGTTAACTAAACTGATGAAAATACAGCCTCCTATCAAGTATAGTGAGCCCATTCAGACAGATTAAATATATTATCGGCATTTTAACATAATAAAATAAAATTAAAACAAATATAATTAAGCTAGGGTGTGAAGATCATAAAATGTCCAGGGAATAATAATGTAGGTGAATTATGAATGGACATCGTGTTTAAAACTAACGCAGGGCATCAAAACAGTGTTCCCGCGGGGAGCATGGGAACAAGACAAATTATGCACCGGATACCAATTATGTAGAGACGGGTTTTAAACCCGTCTCTACATTAAAATCAAGAAACAGGGCAGACACTCAGGTCTGCCCCTACAATTATCAAAATCATGCAACAGGGTAGATGCAGTCCCCCTGTATTTTAATTTTACTTAAACAGCTTAAAGAACAGGGTATTGCCCCTCCCGGTTGCTCCGCCTGTATCCGGATCAAATACCATTACCGGGCCCTTATCCTTTTTATCCACTGCAAATGCTACCCACCCTTCAAGTGCATCACCGGCTTTTACAGTGCCCTTGAGTGCGGGCTCGGGTACGGTTACTGAAACACCGGGATATTCGGTCAGCTCCGATGCAAGGGCAACCCACTGAAGAGGTGAGTCACCTATATTAATGGTCAATTTATCGGATACAGCCCTTGCCTTCATCTCAAACCTTACCTTCGCAAGTATATACTCAAACCCTTTTGGAGGTTTTTTAATGCCCGGATCTGCCTTTTTGAGGAGTGCCATGGCATCATTGCCCCTCACCGTTTCAAGAACTGTGATGGTAATATCATATATGCTTGAATATACAGACCCAAGCTCAATCATTGATTTTGCCGGTGAACCGATGGCGGCAGGATTTTTTGATGAATTATACTGTGCAATGGCGCTGCCGTTAAAGAGTGTCAGGCACAATAAGGCACAGAGAGAAATAATAATATATTTTCTTTTTATCATGTTCGCCTCCTATCTCCAGAAATCTACTGATGTGCTGCCCACATAACCGAAGTCACCGCCTGACCAGAATGTATTGGTTCCGCCGCCAG
>CAZCMD010000307.1:0-3098 GCA_964499695.1 uncultured Desulfatiglans sp. | reverse complement strand
ACTTCTTATCTTTCATTGCCTCGGCAAGGGTGCGGGCTAGTTCCTCTGTGCCGTCCTTCATCTTGGTCTTCAGTTCAAAAAACGGGCAGATGCCGGATGTGATAATAAGCCCGTCCTTCACTACGCCTGTCCCTGCAAAGGTTGCCTCCGCGAAAAAGGGATGTTTCTCTTCCATGGCATAGGCATATTTCTTCCCTTTCAGCAGCCCGGCCTCTGCAAGCGTCCAGAGCGACCCAGTCTGCGCTGCTACAGGTCTGCCGGCGGATACGGCCGCCTTGACCAGGGCTATCGCTTCCGGGGATACCTTGGGGGGCGGGGGCATGGACGGCACAGCCAGACACGGCAGGATAACGCCTGCGTAATCGGCAACATTCGCGTCGGCAAGTCTGATATCGGCCTTAACAGTCACGGCGCCTGCGGAAAATGACGATCCGTCGAGTGTGGCGATAACAACCCTGTATCCGGCCTTTTCAAGTGTGTCCTTCATAACTCCGACTTCCTTCTTGAGCATATACTCCAGATCGCCTGAGGTCTGCGCCTCGCGCATGAAGAGAAGCACCTTGGGGGTTTCTTCCGCGTAGGCGGGAATGAAACTGATAATACACAGTATCAACGTAATCAAAAGTCTTTTCATGGATTCCTCCTCTTAAAAATGAAAAGGAGTATAAGTGGCTTCTCACTGTATGTCAAATGTAACTCTGCGCAATCAGGTGACGGCAGTATGTCTCCATTTATCATTATGTCTAAAGGGGTCATATCTCCGATTAGCTCTTGTTTGGGTGAGTAGAACACCTATGCTTATATGCGTTGCTGGGATTAACTACGAAAAATAGTGGTAGGTATTCTCCCTTGAAAGGCTTAAAAAGCGAGGAGAATTTCAGAAGAAAAAATGGATTCCCTCCTTCGAGGGAATGACGATTTTGAGTGTTGGATTCCACGGTTGGTGCGGGTATAAGAAAGGTCACTCATTATGAGGGACCTTTCTTATATTAAAAATATTCTGCTTATGGGATTACATGTTACTCTTGCTTAATTTACTAAATCGGGATTTTTTAAAATAATAATTGCTGCCATTATTTTTGGATAATAGTCCTTATCATTTTCATACCCGGCCCTGATAATTTCCCAGACATCACGCGAGCCTGTCTTTTCAATAGCCTCCTGTACTTTTGCTTCTCCCATGTTGTATGAGAGGAGAGCCAGTTGCCAGTCATTAAACCTGTACCTGGATGCAGAGAGATACCTCATGGCTGCATCAGTAAGCAGATCAACATCCAGCCTTTCATCATTCGTATCATCTACTTTAAGCCCATAGTTTCTGGCAGTTGATTCAATAAACATCCAGATCCCTGCTCCCAACGCTCCCCACTCTTTTTTTTCAGATTGTTTAAGGTTTTGATAACCTGATTCAACAATAGGTATTGCAAGAAATTCCTCAGAGGCCTCATATTGATTGAGTTTTGCCTGAATGGTTTTACGGTAATCTTCCATCCTCTTAAGAGCGCTCTTCATGAATTCACGGCCTTCAGGTGTACCCAGATAGATGTTCAATTGCTTTAAAACAAGATCATTCATAACAATCGGAAATTCAGAGCCTGATTTGGCTTTTTCTAACATCTCATAAGCCTGTGCCTCTGTTATACGCCTGTCCTGTATAACGCCTTTTGATGCAAAGGCAATAGATGCCATCAACCCGAAAATAAATATTATTACCATAAGACTGGTTTGCCACTTTAATGGTGCAGGTAATTTATTATACATTCTTTCTATTCTCCTTTTTAACAGTTGGCGCTCCACCATAAACGTGAGACCTGTTGCGCATACAGGCACCCGCTTATAATTTAACGCTGATTTCGCCGCCTCAAGCAGGCAGCGTGCATAGGCCTGTGAATCAATTTTTCGGCGGCCGGCCAGCGCTTCATCACAGGCAAACTCCTGAAGCTCGGATATAAAACGGTTCCATATATGGATGCATGGATTGATTATGCATAAGGACCTTATCAGCCATATGGCATACACCCATTTTGTATCACCGTTACGGTGATGCTGTATTTCATGTAAAAGAGTGATCTTGTAATCAGGATGTTTACCTAATAACCCGGTTGGGATTACTATATTCGCCTGACCCGGGAGCCAGTAAGAAAAAGGGACCTGCATGCGGTTATTTGCATAAATAGAAACAGCCCTGTATTTTTTTATAAGATATGATTCTTTTCGGATTAACATCAGCCTGTACAAATCGCTGGATATCCTGATGATCCCTAACATGAATAATGAACCTAAAAAGATGATCCCTGCGAGCCTTATAACACGGGCATCCATTGAATTATTATCTTTTAAGCCGGGAAGGCTCAGATAACCTTCATTATCAGATGACGAATAATCCATATTAAATGTCTTTATTGACTGGGCAGACCAGATTTTAGCAGATGGTGTAAAGACCTTTTTACCCGGAAGAAAGGGATAGGCAATCAGGATAAAAAATAATATTGTTAACACTGCATAGTGCAGTTTGAGCAGGGATTCTGAGCTGATACTTCTCTTTATTAAGCGGTTTATCATCTGAAACAGAAAAAGGCTTAAGAAACCGGCTACAATCAGGATGTTCAGGTTTATATAGGTTGTGAATATATGCACAAGGCTCATTTCTTTTTACCGTTCTTTTTTATAAGTACCTTTATCTCTTCAAGCTCCTCCTCAGTGATACTTACGGTATCCAGCAACCTTTTTATCAGGGAGATTGGGGCGCCATCAAAGATATTGTCAACAACATGTCTGACTGTCTTCTCCTCATAATCAGATTTACTCATAAGAGGGATATATACATGTCCTCGCCCCTCCTTGCGGGTATCCACAATCTTTTTTTGTTCCAGGATTCTCAGGATTGTGGAAACAGATGTATAGGCAAGCTCACGTCCTTCAGGCAGTTCGGCCATAACCTGTCCCACTGTGCCTTCGTTTATTCTCCAGAGTATAGTCATAAGTTCCTGTTCAACTTCTGTTAACAACCGTTTTTCAGAATCTTCGATATTTTTCTTTTTCATAGAATGTCTCCTTGCGCATGTTTATAACTAAGAAATTAGTTGCTTGTCAACTAA
>CAZCMD010000306.1:1721-3118 GCA_964499695.1 uncultured Desulfatiglans sp. | reverse complement strand
GGTTTCATGCCTGGTGCCCGGCGGGGTAAGGACTAATATCAGTGAGAATTCAAGGTATGTGGGCACAGAAGAAGAAAAGAGCAGGATGAAAAAAGATACTGAAGAGTTTTTTAAGATGCCTTTTTTTCTTTCACCCGATCAGCTTGCAGAAGGCTTCCTTGAAGGGATGAAAAGGGAGGATTACATTATACTGGTGCCGGATATGCATGAGAGGTGCAAAGAACAGGGAAGAGATATCATGAAGCTTAATGAATTCATGAAAAAATCCATTACACAGGCTCAACAGGAAAGAGTTTGATGCGGTCATGTTATGAAAATGTAGAGGCGCCCCTGCAAACAAAAAACGACCCATGAAATATTTTTTCGCGGGCCGTTTTTTTATTTTAACGCCCTGTAAAGCGCATCCAGGTTCATGTTAAAGATACCGGCCATTGGTCCCATCTTGGGGACATTAGCGAATTCCTTTGCTACCATTATCTTTTGGCGAACCGCCTCAATATCCATACCCTGGTTTATTGCTCCGCCTACAAAGTCTAGCCACATATTGATTTTGTCTTTCATGGTTTTAAAGGCGCTTTTATCTGTTACCTCACCATGGCCGGGGATCACGTGAACAACATCAAGTTCGTTTAACCGGTTTAAAGATCTTATCCACTCATTTGGAAGGGCATCTATGAATATGGGAATAGCAAGATTGATATTGTCCGAGGTAAAGAGCACCTTTTCTTCAGGTACATAAACTGCAAGTTGTTTTGCTGTATGACCGGGCACCAGGAGGATTTTTATAGTATGATCTTGAAGATATAATGTCACATCTCCATTAATAGAGATCTCAGGGGGCCTGAAATAAAATGAGTCATCAGGCGCAGGAGTGCCAGGTGCCATCCATGAAAGCTCTCTTATAAGCGTTTCTATTTTTGCATTCTTAAGGGCATTTACTGAATCATCAGTCCCTATAACAGTACCGCCAAGGTAACAGCTACCGCAATAATGATCAGTATGCGCCTCGTTAACTATCACATACCTGACAGGTGCATGTTTCTCTATCTCCTGTTTCCATTCCCTGGCTTCAGATGGAACCATTGGTGTATCAATAACCACAGATCCTTCCTTTGTTACAACAAATCCGGAGTTGCAGCTATGAAATGATGTCCTGGCGAATACATTGTTAGTGATCTTTTGCATGTGGAATCTCTCCTGAAACAGGTAGTGTCCATCCAAAAATTGTTGTTTTTGGATTCTAGCGGTCAGCCATTAGCATTCAGCTTTCAGCAAAAGGCATTCAAAACAAAGAGTTGGCTGACTGCTGAAAGCTCTATCCAGAATTTGTCTCTTTCTGGATGGACACTAGGTAGTTAAAGTAAGGGGAGTATAGTGTACCGTTTAGTATATGTCAA
>CAZCMD010000306.1:0-1621 GCA_964499695.1 uncultured Desulfatiglans sp. | reverse complement strand
CGTTCGTGTGGTTCGCGCTGTTCGCGGTTAAATCTTGTTTCAATCCACGTTAATCTTCACAATGTAAGCCACACCCCACATTGACCTGTCATTAAAAAAATCTGCGGTCGGGGCAAGCCTGTAACCGGTTTCAGCCATTTCTCCTTTAACCTTATCGGCGATCATGATCTCCTTTCCCTTTTCAACAGCGAATATTTCTCTCCATGAAAAAAGGCACCTGTACCCGTCACACGCAACAAAAAGAAAATAGTCATCAGGGCTTACCTCTTTAAAGTTTGCATTCAGAAAGACCCTTAATTCAAAACCCTCTGCATCCACCTTTTCCTCATACCCATGCCCGTGGCCTATAAGCACCCAGTCTTTTTTAATTATGCGGGGAATATTTTCAAATAAAGCCTGATATCTCTTTTCTCCGTCTATGCATGTAATAGCAGTACTCACACATTTAGCCTTTTTACGAACTGGGAGCATGTTATCCGGGGCTGGAAGGGTCGTGTAGGTAATTTTTATAACATCATCCAGATACCTTCCGGTATCCGGTTCTCCTGGTGCAATAAGCCTCAGACCAGCAAGCTGTTCTTTATATATATTTTTATCATAGGTATCTTTAACAGTATCGGCAGTGGGTTTCACCTGTTCCCGGTAGTATGCAAGGGTAACAGGCAGGCTGTCATCAGCCATGATCAACTCAGTAAAGGTGAACCCCACACTTTTACCGGAAGCTGATATGAACTTCACCAGGATATCCAGGGGTTGATTAAAGATTGCATCTTTCTCCTTTTGAGGCGCAATGCCCTCCAGTATATTGAATACAGGTATGCCTGTATATGCATATGCGCCAAGGAACTTCCCATCAGGTGCGAACTCCCTTGTTCTTATCCTCGTTGATGCAAAGCCATTAAGGGCCGATGCATCAAACCTGTATTCCTGTTTGACCAGCCCGTCTATTATGAGTGAAACACCTTTCGGCACATCCTTCTCTATTGCAAGCGGCGTTGCCCCTGAGACAGCATTAACCATGTCATAATAATTTTTATTCTCCTGCCTGAAATAGATAAAAACAGCAGCCACTATCAGCAGTACAATTAAAATATTTTTTTTCATAATGTTATTATCCTTAAAAAATTATGTATTGATTCCAGCTTTTGATTTTCAACTTATTTATTTTACACCGATAGCTAAACGCTTTGGTAAAAATATCTTACTTCAACTTAACAACAGGGTAATCCTCATAAAGGAGTTTCTGTGTAAAAATATCCCTGACTGTTACCCTCAAATCCTTATTAGGGCCTACTCGAAAGCTTACAGAAAATCTTTTTACCCCCTTTTCTCCGGGAGGTAATGCCTCTATGAAGGTAGGATTTTTTTCATTCATCCAGAACTCATTAGATTCGCCGGCCCCCTTATGGTTATTATCAAATACAGCGCAACCGTTCAGGTCATAGACAATTTCTCCCACACATTCAGCGTTGCCTGCCTTTTCCGCTATTTCAAAGATATCTATCCCAAAAAAACGCTGGCCGTCCCTTGTGGCCTTCATGGTCATTTTTTTAAATCCCGCTTCAGTAGGAAACTGTGTCCCCCTTGGTATCAATGGCAAAAACTCGTGAGTTCCTGTTTT
>CAZCMD010000305.1:0-3134 GCA_964499695.1 uncultured Desulfatiglans sp. | reverse complement strand
ATTTTTTATAAGGGCCTTTAAAAAATTGATGCTCCTTACCCCTGCTGATTCATCACCTGCACCTATCCAGTAATAGAGCCTGATGGCAACACGGCTACCTGCTATACAGAGGAGCGTAAGCACCCAGTCAATAATGAATATTGAACGCGAGAACCCTCCCAGCCTGTGTGTAAAAAATGTGAGGAGTATAACAATAAGTGATGCAATACTACCGGCCTTAAGGATAGAAAGCAGGTCTGAAAGGCTTGTATACCTCCACATACCCTCGTAAAGATTAAAGAGATAGAAGATAATAATTTTGGTGATTATTACAAAGGGAATAAAACGCTGGAGTATTGATAAAGTGCCCTCGGGTATTACAAAGTTATGCCTTAAGAGATAGGCAAAATACCAGGAAAAGCCAATAAGTAAAATATCGACTATGAATATTATAAAAAAATTTTTATATAAAAATCTGGGCAACAAAAATATCCGTTATTTTTAAATCAAATAGGTTTATTAAGCATTACTTTTATTTCAGTATCTCGATGAATATTTTAAAATATTCTCCACGCATTCCAGCAATAGAGGCGTAAGCGTCAATACACTTTTGTATATGTCATATACTGTATCTGATTTATATTCATGTGAGATTTCATTCCTCAGAAGCCTTATCTTTACAAAATCATCTGCGGAATTAATTATTCCTTTCTTTTCTGCCCTGTTTATACGATCTCGAACAGTGCCTTCATCTTCAAGATCCAGGACATCAAAATACCTTAATATTTTCTGAATTATCAGATCGCTCAATCTCGCAAACCGGCTGGTCAGGGCCTCAAAACTTTCAAGTTCATCACTTGTTAAATCATCTCTCAGGCCAATTGTAGAACATTTCTTATAGGAATATTGAAGAATATCATTGGCTTTCTCAAGTTCTTTCAGCTCATTTTTCATTATTTCTATTATATTACTCATTGCAGCCTGATACCTTGCTCAAGGGCCATTTTTACAAATGGATCACCCCTGCGTTTTGCTATCAAAAGGTCAACCTTCTGCTCCTCTATCCTTTCAAACAGTGCAGCCTTGATAGCAAGCTTATCAAAAAATTCTAATTGATCTGATAACACTAAAATATCTATATCTCCTCCCTTTTTCAGTGCATCTGTCCTTGATCCAAATAAATAAACCTCAGCATCAGGATCTAACTTTCTTACTGATTCTAAAATTGCTGTCTTTTCAATTTCTGTTAACCGCATATTTCCTATGCAAAAGACCTGTTTAAATATTGAATCAAGAACCTAAAACCGAAGGATATAAATACCAAAACCCTTGTTTCAAGTAAAGAGATTTGCCTTTCAGTCTTTTACCTCTTCTGATTCATCTTTAAATCTTACAGGCATAAGCTCACCGGCAATACTGTAGATATCTTTCCAGTGGGTAATTGTCTGCCCTACATCCCTTGTCCATGGTGATATACCATAATTGAATGTTTTTGTTGAGTCCTTTGTATAAAACATCCGTATTGGTATACTCATATATACACCCTTATGGTTATACCCATCATTAAAACTGGGCTGATTTATATTGTCCGTATCTGTAAATGTCACAAACATTCCGAGTATTACACCCGTTTTATACCTACGGTTTATGTCAAATTTCCAGCCCACATCACCGGCTAAGAACCTTCCATACTGTGTCTTGAATGTAATATCAAGGCCGGGGTAATAATAATATGCATTACCAAGCAGGGTGTGCCGGTCCACATCCATCAGTTCAAACAGCTTTTTAGGAACACGTTTTTTAACCCAGTCTGATTCAATACCTAGTGCCGCCCTGCCATCGCCAATAAAATAAAGTGATTCACCACCCACCCCCGCATACATAATATCAAAATATCCCAAACTGACTCTACTGAATAATCTGTCAGATAATCGGACTATCTGATTGATCATTAATCTATCAAAGGTGTAATTACCCTTTTTATACTTTGATATATCACTTCTGATAACGTCCTGGGGCAAATCCTCTGTTGAAGGAGATGAAATATTGGAATAGAGAGGCGCAGTAAACCGTGCATAGGCAGATGCCCCTTTCCAGAGATCAAAAGTGACATAGGGTGATACACCCGCTGAGAACTTCCAAAACCCAGAAGGGTCATTCCAGTACATATCAAGATCAGGTCTTATTTCCCATTCAAAATTAAAATCCTTTTTATCTGAAACCTTGATATAATTTTTAACACCAGTTTCTGCAATATCATTTGTGATCTCAACCTTTAAGAGCTTATTCACAAAGGTCTCTTCAGGGATATCACCAAGTATATACTTATCCATATGATCAGGTTTCACCGATATTTTCAGGATAGGAAAATGACCTTTTTTTACAACCGCTGTTAAAAGCTGGGTATCATGAGGTGAATTAAAAAGCATGAGTCTGAGTATTCTACCAACCGCCTTCTGGTTTGATAGATACTTATTATTCTCAAATTCACAGATAATACTTTTACCATCCGTAAAGACAGCCACATCCTCAAAGCCCGATTTTTTAATAGCATCATATATGGACTGGATTATTTCCTTATTGTCTCTCTCGCTAAATGGCCTTCTATCTAGTGCTAACAAAGGCGAAGGATCAGGGGCCTGGGGGAGTATCTGATCGCCCAGTAGAGAACCAATACTGAGGGATAGGGCCAAGGTATCACCACGCTGAAATGATACCCCCATATCAATACCCTTTATAATCCTTGCCCTCAGGCCGACATTTACAGGTGTTTTGGCACCCTGGGGCACACCACGTGCGCTTGGGAGATCATTTTCATATTTAATAGGGTTATATTCTACCATGAACATAAACCGGTCGCTCAGCTCAAACTCAAAACCACCAAAAAGGCTGTAGCTGTCTGTAAAAAATTTCACCTGCCCCCCGCTGAATCTTTTACTCCCAATACCGAATGTAAGATCAAGCGGGTACACCTGACGACTTATTACAATATATTCACTGCGAAAAAGACTGGTTCCATGGAAGTCATTAAATCCAATGGCAACAGCAGGCAACTCCTTTGATTCAGCAAATAATTGATACTTAATATCAAATGCCTTGTCTTTATTTGAACCATAGTTCTCTGTAAGAGCAGGTATATTTGTTATTGCTGTCAA
>CAZCMD010000304.1:0-3143 GCA_964499695.1 uncultured Desulfatiglans sp. | reverse complement strand
TTTATAAAGTCCATGGATGTATCCATAGGATATTTAAAGACTATTACATCTCCACGCTCAGGCTCTC
Source organism: uncultured Desulfatiglans sp. (assembly GCA_964499695.1). Lineage (GTDB taxonomy): Bacteria > Desulfobacterota > DSM-4660 > Desulfatiglandales > HGW-15 > JAAZBV01. The sequence continues at coordinate 3,076 of CAZCMD010000304.1, read as the reverse complement.
TAATCGCTGGCAGTCTCAGGTCGGTAAAAGGGATCTTGATGCCAAATAGAAACTTGTTTACCATCAGATGGTCGCCTATCAGGAGGGTATCTTCCATTGAACTGGATGGGATCTTAAATGACTGCACCAGACATATCCTAATTATAAGGAACAGAATAAAGGCCCAGATAATTGCTTCGATTAACTCCCGCAGTTTTGACTTTGTTTCAATTTTTGCATGATCAAGAGTCGGTGCACAGTTAACGTTTTCCATTTGTTATTAATCTCCTCTGTTGATATTTAAAAAGCCGGTACAGTCTTGAATATTCCGAGTAATGCGCCAACCCCGAGCAATGCATAGCGGACTGATGAATGAACAGTGAGCCATTGAATAAAAGAATTTTTTGACTCCTCGTATTCGTAAACATGTTTCATAACCTTTAATACAAAGTCTGTTGATGGTTCATATCTTTCTTTCATGACCTACACCTCCTACATAAATGTTCATTAACTTTTTTATCTTAGCCCTGGCCCTTAACAACCGTGTCTTTACTGTAGAAAGGGGTATCCCGAACTCACAGGCTATTTCATCCATAGAGGCCCCCTCTAAACTTTTCATGATCGTTGACTTAAACGGTTCAGGTAATTGTTTGAGTGAGGCTGTTAAAATCTGTAAATCATCCTGCCTGATCAGTACCTCTTCAGCATTATCGTGAGGGACCTGTAATGTTTTCAGATCATCAACAGGCAGGTTTTTAACATTTCTATGATCCCTTAGATAGTTCACACATTTATTGCGTGCAATAACAAAGAGCCATGCGATAAAGGGAGTTCCTTTTTCAGTATCGAATCCGGAGATGGATTTATATGCCGAAAGAAACACCTCCTGGCCTATATCCTCAGTTATGTGCGGATCACGAACCAGCCTGTAAATAAACGAAAGGAGGTTTTTATGGTATTTTTGAACAAGCCTCGCATAGGCATCAATCTTACCATCCTGGATAAACCTTATTATTGTATTGTCATTCATCAGGGCTCCATATTACCTTCTTTATTACATTAGTACACCTTGGATGGAAAATAGTTCCCCCAAAAATGATTTAGGTGAAAAAAGTGTTAATAATACCTTTGGATATTTTTTATCATGTTCCCACGGTCTGTGGGAACATGATAAAAAGAAGGGTAAGATTTATTTAACAGCAGTATATCAATTAGTGATTAACAATTTTCCATGCCTTTTTCAAAATACCTTAATTAGCAGGTGATTTTAAATGCTTATCTATAAACGCTAATATGCGTTCATATACTTCCTTTCGCGTTTCTTCGTCATGAACGTTATGGCCTTCTTTGCCTAATGCCATCCATTCAAATACTTTATTGTTCTTTTCAAGGGCAGATTTCATTTTTGTTGCCTGTTCAAAATCAGCTCGCCAGTCCTCCATACCGTGAATCAAAAACACCGGAACCTGTATCCTGTCTGCCGTATAAACAGGCGACCACTCGTGCAGGATACTTTTATCAGTACCATGTACCATTTTCAGGTATGACTTACCCATTTTTGAACGCTGGATATCCCCTGTTTCACCCATTAATTCCAGATCATAGATACCAGCATAACCTACAGCACAGCGGTAAAGTGCTGGTTCTCGTATTACACCTTCGAGTGCTGAATATGCCCCAAAGCTGCTTCCATATATACATATACGGTCCGGGTCTGCTATTTTCTGGTCGATGGCCCATTTTGTAGCATCTGTAATATCATCCTGGATTTTTCCTCCCCATTCTCTATATCCTTTACGCGCGAATTCCTCCCCAAAACCACCGCTTCCACGGTAATTAACCTGTAAAACCGCATAGCCCCGATTGGCAAACAACTGTGCTTCAAAGTCGAATTCCCAGTAATCCCTTACACCATGAGGCCCGCCATGAGGTATTACTATCATTGGGTATGGGCCGGTTCCAGCAGGACATGTTATATAGCCATGCATTTCCAGATCATCACGTGCCTTAAAGGTAAAGGGCTGCTTGGGACGCATTTCATCCGGATTTATCCATTTTCTGGCAGGCTGTAAGTAAGCGGCTTTCATGGCCTTGGTGTCAAATAGGTAGTAGTCACCAGGATTTATATCCGAATTTACAAAAATCACAGCCAGACTTCCATCCCTGGTGGATGTCACGATCTGAACAGTTTTTCCAGCAAAGCTTTTCCCCAGTGATGTGCGAATTTTTGCGGCAAGATCATTTTTATCTAGCCAGTGAGCAACCGGTTTATCAACATAAGAAGAGACTCCAATTATGCGTTTCCCGGTCAGATCAAAAATTACATTAGAAATATCACTATTATCCAGGCCAAATATCTTCGTTACTTTTTTTTTCTGTAAATCCAGGCCAAAAAGATCAGAATATTGCCTGTCGGAAGCAGTGCCAAAAAAGAAGATTGATTGAGCATCTTCACTCATAATAACAGGTAAAATTGAGTCTTCGCGAAAACCTGGTAAATCAAAATCAGTCCAGTCTCCATCAGGATCGGGCTTCCAGCTTACTGCATACTCTAGTTTTGAGTTAAGTCCAATAGCAAAACGCACCCTGTCCTGTTGATCGGTCATCACTATAGCATTGGAATAGGGCGTTCCCCCAAGGCTTTTTTTTGCGCCTGTGAAACTGTCCAGAAGAGTAATGATTGGCTTGGCGTCAGGATTATAATATAAATAATTGCCTACCTCGCGGTAAGGCATTTCGCGTATGAGAATATTTTTTTCATCATCTAAAAGCGGGTTTATCAGCTCGCCACTTGAGAGACTATCTTTACGTTTTAATATTCGGCTTCCGGTCTGTTTCTCCCCTGCGCGGTAGCCAAAAATAAACTCATGTTTCTTACCTTCCACGTCGACAGCGAATAACTCACCAGTGCCTGACAGTACCCCCGAAATCTGTCTTTCAGCTAACTCATAAACGATACGTCGGTCCGAAATCCAATGAAAGTCTTCAAACTCAAAACCATCTCTACAGCGGATGCCATTGACAGGTTGTTTGTCTGCGATGGTAATGGTCATAAGGAGACTCCTTCCATTCTTTCCAACTAAATACGCAGCATATT
>CAZCMD010000303.1:0-3144 GCA_964499695.1 uncultured Desulfatiglans sp. | reverse complement strand
CAGTTCTATCAAATCCGGAGTGGAATACCCCTGTATTATCATCATGAAACAGGCCATTATCCAGATCCAGGTCTGCAATGCATAGATAACCGCCAGGGACTATGATGTTGTGAAATTGATGGAAAAGAGGTTTTAGATCTTTAATATGATGCATGGTCGTGTTACTCATAACAAGATCATATGACCTGCTAAGAGTATCACCTTTATCAAGATCGAGATGTAAGGATTTAACATTGCTAATCTTAAGTTCAGCGATCCTCTTATTAAATACATCCAGCATCCCCTGTGAACTATCGACTCCGGTAATAGAATGGACAAGAGGCGCAATCTGGAAAGTCAATAATCCAGTACCACACCCAAAATCCATTACATCCATTTCATGTGTCAGCACAACCTGTTTTGATATGGCAGATGCAACATCCTTTACCAGCTTAACCCGTACAGGATTTTCATCCCAAGTAGCAGCCTCTTTATCAAAGTTTCGTTTTTCGGAATTCATTATGTTTCTTTCCTCACTAAAAATATACAGTACCGATTCTAAACAGTTGACAAAATAGCGATCATTATTTCCATTTCAACTATGTAGGTTAAACACCCATCGCCTTAAAAATATAAAAACTCATTTTTCAAGCTCAACCAGGATTGAATTCTTGTATTCTCCCTCCTCAACAACATACCTTCTTAAATACTGTTTAAATCCTTTTGCATTTATAGTCAGTTCATATTCACCGGGATTAAGGTTAAAAAAACAGAAAATACCATTTAATATAAAATCGGTACCTGAAAGATAATATTCGACATACCTCATTTGTTCTTCATGTACAGGCATTAGAGGGTCATATGCTTCATTTTTCTGACCACGGGAAGGAACCACTATGCGTCGATCACCACCACCTTTCAGGGATATCGATTGTATATCTATCCCTGTATCGCGTTCTCTGTATTTTCCTGCCTATATAAAGTCCGATTGGGTCTTTATGACATAGCCGCTAAGGAACCCAGTAGGCTTCAGTAAAAAATCAATGCTTACGACTTTTTTTTCATCAATGGATATTCTATGAATGACAGGCTCCGGTTTAAATGCGGGAGCTATTATGCTGACTTCATACTCACCTGGTGGGAATGGACCATGTTTTATTCCTGAATCCTCAGAGTTAAGTTGAATCAGGGTTTCACTCCCCTTTTTTCCGACAGGTCTTAAAATAAGGAGAGGCATTGGTCGTGGTGAATCTTCAGGCAGATCAAAAGTAAAATTAACAAGCAACCTGTTACCGGATTGTATTTTCTCTGCTGACGTTTTTCTGTATATATCGTCTAAAATGACATGGTATTGGGATATTACCTGCTGACTTGATAGAATACTTAGATGATCTTCATTGAAACCGTAAACCATTTTAGCATCGCTTTGTGATCTCGGATCAAGTTGACTGGCCAGGGTAACTACCTTGTCATTATTCGGTCTTAAAATATTATGATTGCCTTTGATCCCGAAAAACAGGTAATGATTCACAGTTGATGGCATCTTTCTTCGATAAATAGATTCTATAAACTCGCTGCCCGGTTGCATGTCTCTCCATGCAGGAATTACTGCGGGCGAATATTTCACACCCATGTCAGCCAGTTCTTCACCTCCCCAGGGAGTTGAAATGGAAATAAAGTTGGTTATTGCCGGGAAATGTTGACCATGATTTACTAAAAAAGAGCGTACAACCAGGCCTCCCATGCTATGGGCGGTAATATAAATTTCTTTAAATTTCTATTTAGCCTGCAAATTATACAGTTTCCAGAACATTAGGTAAGACATCGAATCAATTGAAGCGCCCGAAGGGTAGTAGAAAAACCATGGCTGATATCTTGTTCGATCAAGGCTTTTTAAAATAGTCAGCCAGTTTTGTGGAGACCCTGATGAACCGTGCACAAAAAGAACAGGTATTTTATCAGGATCATATTTTTCAAGGAAATATATATTACCACCAATTTCCTTATAAAACTCGAGGGGACTCCAGAATCCTTTTCTGGCGTATTTTTCAGAGAATAACTTGTCTTCTATATTTATAATAGCACCAGGGCAGGTACTGTGAAAACCTGAATACTCTTTGTGGGGGAATCTTGAACCTGTTGGAAAATCTATTTTCTTATTATCCTTTTCAGAAATAACTATATCCAGATCGCCAACAACCCCTCCCGCAGCTGTCGTTATCAGCTCATGGCTCAATATCTGCCCGGCTGGTTCTCCATAATCAAAAGTTAAATTCCTGTTTTTATCTATAAAAGCAATGATATTGTGAGTACCAGCTGGAACCATTAACTCATAGGGACCTGGCTCATGGAGTGTAGTGTAATGAATGATTTTTATATCATTAACTTTTTTAGAGTAAGCAGCAACCACAATCGGTGAATCACCTGTATAAAGAGGATATGATATATGACCGACTAAAACCGTTGCCTGTTCAGCATATTTTACCTCTTCTCTGAGTTGCACAAAGGTACAGTTTTGCAAATTAATGCAAATTATCAACAAAAAGGATAATTGGAATATAGTTTTGAATTTTGAAAATAAAAACATAGGATGCCTAGTTTCAAGTGAGTATGGAAAAACAGTATAAATAATCAGTGGGTATACTTTTTTTAAACCATACGAGTATTCCTGTCAATCATTAAGGCAGCTTAAGAAGGTACATATTTTATGTATGTGTAACATTATCACTGAGGTCGCGGAATATCTTTTTTTATACTTTGTGATTTTTTGAAATCACAAATCCTGCTATATGAATAATCATTTAATACTCTTTAAAGGAACCGTAATAATTTTCTTTGCAGGATGAAACTCCATTATCCCTAGCTTATCGAGGTATCCGTTGATTGGCAATTCCACTGAAGATTAATATTTTCCGCTCGTTCCCATGGTCCCCGTGGGAATGGTTACTTTGACGCTCCGCGTCATACTGGTTGATCTTATCTCCTCTGGCCTGTCATAAGAAATATGCTGAACCGCCTCATTTCTCCACCCTTGATCGGTTTCACAATTTCAGCGGCTGTAATATCTTTAACATTGTCAAAACCGGCCTCAGTAAAAATCTCCCTCATGGCAGTTCTATCAAATCCGGAGTGGAATACCCCTGTATTATCATCATGAAACAGGCC
>CAZCMD010000302.1:0-3144 GCA_964499695.1 uncultured Desulfatiglans sp. | reverse complement strand
GGGTCGGGTACCTCCCTGAAGAAAGGGGCCTTTATAAAAAGATGAAGGTCCTTGAGACCATCCTTTATTTTGCGGAACTCAAGGGTAAAAAGGGAAAGGATGTCACAAAAAGGGCGAAGGAGTACCTTGAAAGATTCGAGCTTACAGGCCGAACCAATTCAAAGCTCGAAGCCCTTTCAAAAGGTAACCAGCAGAAGGTGCAATTTATATCCACAATTATTCATGATCCTGATTTTATTGTCCTTGATGAACCCTTCTCAGGGATGGATCCGGTGAACGCTAACCTGCTTAAGGATATAATCCTTGAAAAAAAGAGGGATGGCAAGATTATCATCTTCTGTACCCACCTTATGGATTTTGCAGAAAAACTCTGCGATCATATTGCCATGATCGACAAGGGAAAGATAATTTTGAACGGTGACCTTAACAGTATAAAGACGGATTATTCAAAAAACAGTGTGAAGCTTACATATGAGGGTGATCTGTTTTTTCTGCACAGACATCCAATTGTAAACAGCATTTCAGATTTTGGTAACAGCATCAGCATATCTCTTAATAGCCCTGATCAAACCCAGGAGCTTTTAAAGCTACTCATCGAACATAATGTAAAGGTGATCAGTTTTGACAGTGCCAATATTTCTCTTAACGAGATATTTATTAAACTGGCCGGGAGTTCGGAAAAGGAGGAATTAAACCTTGCTTAGCTATAGAATACTGGCAGTAATTAAGAGGGAACTGCGTGAAAAACTTATGTCAAAGTCTTTTATATTTATGACTATCCTTATGCCCGTAATAATGTTTCTAATATTGGGCTTGCAGACACTGATGGTGCTTTACCAGGGGGATAAGGGTACAAAGATAGAAATCGTAACTGAATCTGCAGAATTGACAAATGCATGTAAAAAATTATTTCCTGGCCTTGATTTTGTAAAAGACGGATCCTGGGGGCTATCCTACAATACTTTATCCGCTAAAGAGCTTGAGCAATATGTAGAAAGCAGAAAGGCGGATCTCCTGACGAACAGGCTTACAGGCATAATTTTTATCCCTCAAAAGGCATTTAAAGATAAGAATGTACAGTATTATGCCAAGACACCTAACAAGCAGACAGTGAACCTGAGAATGATTGGCCCGATTAATAATGTGCTTATTGATCAGTATTTTTCAAACAAGTCATTAACCAAAGAAGAACTTGATTTTGCGCGAATGTCTGTAAACTTTAATGGCTATAAAGTATCAAAGAAGGACAAGATAACAGAGCAGGGCAAGGGAAACATTGTGCTGGCCTTTATATTTGCCTTTTTACTTTACTTAAGCCTCATAATGACCGGGACAATGACCATGTCATCTGTCATGGAAGAAAAGACCAGCAAGGTTGTGGAGGTGCTGTTATCAAGCGTGAGCAGCAAAGAACTGATGGCCGGGAAGACGATCGGGAGTACAGTCACGGCCCTTGCACAAATGGTTATCTGGTTATTACCCCTGATTCTTTTTATAGGCGCATCATGGATTGCCCTCCCTATTCCTGTCGACTTTAAATTTGACATAAGCATCGGTTATATATTGTACTTTCTGTTTAATTTTACCCTGGGCATGCTTATTTACCAGGGGTTGTTTGCAATGGTTGGCGCAATATTCAATGACCCGCAGGAGGCTCAGCAGGGTGTATTTCCGGTAATTTTCCTTATAATGATCCCATTCTTTATTTGTTTTTCATTGATAAATAATCCTGACAATCCAATAGCGGTTGTTGCATCATATCTACCTTTTGCAACGATCCTTGTAATGCCATGCAGGTTTACACTGATTGATATGTCTTTTATATATCCCCTTATCTCATGCCTGATAAACATTGCAACGCTCACAATTATTTTTCCAATTGCGGGCAAGATTTACAGGGTGGGTATCCTGCGCACAGGCACCAAGCCTGGCTGGAAAGAGATAATGAGCTGGGTTAAGGCAAAGGAATAAAATTTTTTGGCGCTGTGCCCTGACAATCGTTCAGGGCCAGACATTGCCCCGCCTTTTCTGTCTTGCCATCTCCCACAGTTTATCATTGTTACCCTTTTCAAAAACACATTCCGGCATGGGGCACATAACCATGTGCTCTTCGTGATTATTTATTATCCGGTTTATCCTCTCGTCAGGCCATGACCTGTCCCAGCTTAAACCAAGGTCTTCATCAATCAGAATCACATGGATTTTTGTATGGGGAGGGCTGCTTTCAATAATACTTGTAATTGCGCAGGCCCTTTGAGGCCCGATGCAGTCATGACAGTATCCTGTCCTAGTGCATGGAGAGGGTGCGCCTTTTCTTTTAAGGTGTTCAGGGGCAATAACATTTTTTACCCTATCCATTCCTTCATCAGCGTCTTTTACTATCTTGTTTCTTCCCATAACAAGGATAGTAATGGGGTGGCCCCAGATCATGCCGGCAATCCTGTTCCCATTACCATCAACATTAATTATCCTGCCATCTTCTGTGATAGCATTTGAGCCTGTAAGAAACACATCACACACTGTTGCCTCAATCATGGGCCAGAATCCGTTTTCAAAGTGAGATTGCAGGTCATGGATTTTTTTATCGGGATCAAACCCGTTAATGACCCTGTTACCCCTTTCTTCAAGGGCTTTCACTGCCTGTATCTGCCGCACACTGGATGAGTCACCAATACCAATTGCTGCACCCTCCGGAACAATATCACAAATCAGTTTTCTCGCTTGTGCTGCATTTTCTGCTGCAAGGCCTGTGATTTTGCGTCTTTTTAATGCATCGATTACCTTTCCAATAACAGGAGGCGTTTCTATGGTTTTATGTGCGTTGTCCATTCTATTTTTTCCACCCTCACCCGACCTCTTAGCATCCAGGGAGAGGAGCTTCAGTTGGACCTTAATTCAACAGCATTGGAGATAAACCCCCACTCTTCTACAAAAAACTGTATCATATCACTCAGCAGGCAAATTTAATTAGGTACGTTAACCTCACTAATTAAACCTCAATAAGATGAAAAAAACGCACGAAAACTTGTTAAGGGGCCTTCGTGCGTTTCAGTGTTTTAACCCAATGGTTTGATTACAGGGCCTTATTCATCCTTGTACCCCTTAAAATATTTCAGGAATTCGGAATCAGTGGAAAGTATCAGG
>CAZCMD010000301.1:0-3153 GCA_964499695.1 uncultured Desulfatiglans sp. | reverse complement strand
ATATCCGTGGAATTACAAACGCAGACAAGCTCATAACCCCACAGGTCTTTTTTTGCGTTGAATACAGGCTGCCTTGCGATTGAAATAGCAATGGAACCGGCGCTGCCTGTCTTTTTATCTGCCATAATGCCTCCTGTACCCTGATTCAGGGTGAAATTTGCATATTATGCGGTTTCTGTCCCGCTCTCAGGTGGGTTAATGCCCCAGATACCCCTGGCATACTCAAGCACAGACCTGTCGCTTGAAAACCTGCCCATATTTGCTGTGTTCAGGATGGATTTTTTAATCCATTCATCCTTATCTCTGAAGGCCTTTGCTACCTCCTCCTGTGTGGCAATATATGAGCGGTAATCGGCCAGGAGCATATAAAAATCACCCCTCTCCAGAAGCGAAGCGGTTATTGGCCTGAAAAGCCCCGGTTCTTTTGGTGAGAAATACCCTGATCCAATCATGTCTATAACCCTCTTCAATTCAGGATCATTATCATAATAGTTCCAGGGGTTATATCCACCTGCCCTCATGGATTCCACCTCATAGGCCTTGAGCCCGAAGATAAAGATATTGCTCTCACCCACCTCCTCCATGATCTCCACATTTGCGCCGTCAAGGGTGCCTATTGTCACCGCACCATTCAGGGCCAGCTTCATGTTGCCTGTACCTGATGCCTCCATACCTGCTGTAGAGATCTGTTCAGAGAGGTCTGCCGCCGGTATGATCTTTTCCGCCTGTGAGATGCAGTAATTGGGGAGAAAGAGCACCTTGAGCATGCCCATCACATCAGGGTCGTTGTTTACAGCATCAGCCACAGAATTGATGAGTTTAATGATGAGCTTGGCCTGTATATAGGCAGGGGCGGCCTTTCCTGCAAAAAGGACTGTCCTTTTCACGTGGCCACGGGCAGGGTTTTCCTTTATGCGGTTATAGAGTGTAATAACATGGAGGATATTTAAAAGCTGTCTTTTATACTCATGCAACCTTTTTACATGCACATCAAAGAGGGTGTCAGGATTAACGCCCACCCTTATTTTACGCAGTATGTAACGGGCAAGACGTTTTTTATTCTCAAGTTTTGCATTGTGCCATGCAGCCCTGAAACCTTCATCCTCTGCATAGGGGATAAGCTGTTTCAACTGTGACAGATCACTAACCCAGCCGTCACCTATAACTGATGTAATCAGTTTTGAAAGAACTGGATTTGCCTGGTAAAGCCACCTGCGGGGGGTGATACCATTTGTGATGTTGATTATTTTATCCGGAAAGATACGGTCAAAATCTTTGAATAGCCCGTTTTTAAGTATCTGTGAATGGAGCGCTGCGACCCCGTTTACAGAATGGCTCCCGACAATTGCAAGGTTGGCCATACGCACAGACCTTACACCCCTTTCATTAATGAGGGATACCCTTGAAAGCATCTGGTCATCACCATGAAACCCGGCCCTTACCCTGTCAAGAAACCTCTGGTTGATCTCATATATTATCTCCAGATGCCTTGGCAGCACCTTGCCTAAAAGGTCAACAGGCCATGTCTCGAGCGCCTCTGGCAGGACCGTATGGTTTGTATAGGCAAAGGTCTTTTCACAGATGGCCCATGCATCATCCCACTCTATGCACTCCTCATCCACAAGGATACGCATCAGCTCGGGTATGGCGATTGTGGGGTGTGTATCATTGAGCTGGATTGCAACATAGTCTGTAAAATTTTCAAATCCCTGGTTCTGTTTCCTGTACCGCCTTATAATATCCCTCAAGGTTGCGGCCACAAAAAAATACTGCTGCTTAAGACGCAGCTCCTTACCCTCTTGCGCCTCATCAGAAGGATAAAGCACCTTTGATATATTTTCGCTTGTAACCTTTGCCTGCACAGCGCCTATATAGTCACCCTGGTTAAAATACTCCAGGTTAAACTCCCTGCTTGACTGCGCAGACCATAAACGCATATTGGTTACAAAACCATTATTATACCCGGGGATAAGTATATCGCAGGCCATTGCCATTACCACATCACCATCCACCCACCTTACACGCCTTCTGCCCATATCATCTTCATAGGATTCTGTGCGTCCATAGAACATCACCTTTTCCAGGTTGTTCTGCCGCCTGATCTCCCAGGCGCTGGTTCGGCGTGACCAGTTATCGCACTGCTCACGCTGGTATCCATCCACAAGTATCTGGTGGAATATGCCGTAATCATAGCGGATGCCATACCCGTAGCAGGGCATGCCGAGGGTTGCCATTGAATCCATATAGCACGAGGCAAGGCGGCCCAGGCCCCCGTTTCCGAGCCCTGCATCCCACTCCTCCTCTTCAATCTCCTCAAGATTGAAACCCATCTCTTTTACTGCATCAGAGGCATCTTCCTGCATCCTGAGGCTTGTAAGATAGTTCATCATGAAACGGCCAGGCAGAAACTCCATTGAAAGGTAGTATACCCGTTTTGAAAAGGTGTCATAGAATGACCTCTGGGTTTTTATCCACTTTTCTATAAGCCTGTCACGGATGCTGTAGGATAGCCCCATAAAGCAGGAGTAGTTATCAGGCCATGAAGGGTCATTACCAAGGGTTGACTGTATATGCCGGTAGATATCATCCCTGAAATTACCTTTTGATATTTCAGGGGAAGGCGGGGTTTCTTTTCCTTTATCCTTTCTGGCCATAAACGTCTCCTCCGGTTTAATTTAAAAAGGGGAAGGCCCTGTGCGGACATTCCCCTGTATAATTTGGGTTTGACAGGTAACTCTTTTTCTTTTGTATCTTTCCTGTCATAACAAGTTGACGCTTAACCTCAACAGGTTATTCACCTGATCTTTTCTGGGCCTTTTTTTCCTTCTTTTCCTTCCGTTTTTCCTTCAGAGATTTTTCAGACTTCTTCTTGGTCTCCTTCTGGGTATCTCTTGACTTTGTCATAAAATCCTCCATTTATTAAGGTTGATAGAACAGGCCTGCTGATAGCAGGCATCCAGTATCAATATATGGATTGTTAAAGCGGGCACATTATAACCGCAAAAAATGGAATGGGCCAGTAGAAAAATAAATTCGGATTATTTTTATTTAAAAAAAAAGGCGCTGACCTGAAAAGTTCAGCGCCATTATAAAAAATCTATCTGCTGTAATTTATACGTGACTGTTTATAGAGCTCTTCCTGGAATGCAGGGG
>CAZCMD010000300.1:0-3156 GCA_964499695.1 uncultured Desulfatiglans sp. | reverse complement strand
ACCTTCTTCATTGAAATACCCTGCATGTAAGCCCCTCCCAGAAGGGCATAATCCATTTTTGATGATTGTATATGGGCATAACTCAGGTTTGCCTTTACAAGGAGAGTCCTGCCTTTCTCGGAGCCTTTCATATTTATGTCATCCATCCTGGCAGTGCTCAGATTGGCATTACTCATGTTGGCATTCACAAGCTTTACATCAGAGAGATATGCCCCGTGCATATCCGCCCTGTCAAGATCCGCATTACTCAAATCCGCTTTAATTAAAGAGAAGCTCAGGTTCGTATTATTCATGACTGTATTGCTCAGGTCGCTGTCCCGGATTATTCCGTAACTTAGGTTTGCGTCGGAAAGATCCGCCCCGGTCATTATGCCTGAAATAATGACAGCACAGGTCATGTTTGCATTTCTTAAATTCGCCTTTATGAAATTTGAGTTATCTGATTTTAATCCGGTCATTTCTGCCTCTTGCAGGTTGCTGTCACTCAAATCTGTAGTGATCAGAAGGGCATCTGCAAGTCTTACTTTTTTTAAGATGGCTCCGTTCAATGATGAATTATGAAGAGATATCTTACTTAAATCAGATCCTGTCAAATCCAGTTTGCTTAAATCTGCATTTCGGAAGATGATGCTTTTCCGGAGGGTCTCTGTAACATCACTCAACGTTAATCGTGTCAGTTGTACTTCCGATGCAGCAAAAAGAAGGTGAACCTGTACCATTGAAATGATAAAGATGGATATAAAAATCAGTATCTTTTTATTCATCTGCGTCTCCTAATAAATTATTTGGGTCCAATCAGATCGAAATCTTCATCCTTTTTAGGCTGGGGTTTGGGTTTTGAAACCGGAACCTTCTTTTCTTCTTCCTTTACCACGGGTTTGACTTCCTCTACTGGTTTACTTTTTTGAATAGAGTCGGAAATAAAACCTTCAGATAATGGATCTGTTGTCTTGAGCAGGTTTTCAGGAATAAATACCCTGGTACCCTCCGGCATCGTTTCATAATCCATATAGGGGTTGGCCTTTGCAATGGCTTCCCAGTTATTCTCATCTTCCGTGTACCATTTTGAGATAATACGCAGTGTTTCACCGGGATATTTTACTGTATGGACATATGGCGGGCTTTTTACAGTATCTACCGGTTTATATACAACTTCTGTTTTTTTCGCGCCTATAAGGTTGCATCCGCTGCAAATCAATAATGTAACCCCTGATAATAAAAGGAGCAGAGCTGATTTTCTTATCATAGTTGATATCCTTTTTTATTTTTTCAATGTACCAAGCAGTTTTTTCGCGTTATTGTTTTCAGGATTAATGGCTATTGCCTTCTCAAGATTCTTTATACACTCCTGTATGTTTCCCATTTTTCTTTGAACAACCGCAAGATTATAGAGGGCTTCATCCAGAAATGGGGGAGAGAGGGCAACAACCCGGGCAAACATCTCCTGTGCCTTATTATACTCTTTTTTAATTGCGTATATGTAGCCCATATTAAAAAAGGCGTTAGGCATCTGAGGATCAAGATCGATAGCCGTCTGATATGATGCAATTGCACTGGTATAATCCTTCTGCTGTGTATATATGCGCCCCAGTAGAAAATGGCCCTGGGAGCTGTCAGGAGATATTTTTACCGCTTTCAGCAGCAATGCCTTTGCCTTTTCAGGCATGTTTGCTGAAATACCGGATGCCTGCCCTATTAATGACTGAGAGTATAATTCAGATACCCTTTCTCCAGCATGAGGTTCAGTTGAGAGGATTTCCTCAAACACAGCAGCAGCTTCGATAAATTTCTCTGCGTTAAGAAATGTAATCCCCTCCCTTAACCTGGGTGAATCGACATCGGTTTGATGTGCCTGTGTTAAATCACCGGAAGCGGAGGGTTCATCTATAGGACTGACATTTTTCCGGTCAGACGCAGAGGGAGTGTTACTGATACTGACAGGCCCGGAAGCCGTTTCGTCGCTCGAAACTTTGAAACCAAAATAATTCATTAAGGGTTCAGGCCTTTTTATAATAAAGAGCAATATAAATATTAATGCAATCAGAGACAGCACATAAAATGCATACCTTGGTATCAGCTTTTTCCTGTAAGGTAACTCTGCATTAGAAAGCAGCACTGTTTTTTCAGGCTGTAGATCGGACCCCTCTGATATCTTCAGTGTGGGAATGGTTTGTTCGTTTTTTTCTGTTTCTTTGACTTCATCAGCAGCCCCTTCGCCAAAAAGTCTGTTCATAAACCGGGCGAGATCCCTGTAAGAAGGAATTATCGAAAGCCTGTGCATGCACTTTTCAAGGGCAGCCAGCATCTCTTCTGCCGACTGATACCGTTTTTCAGGGACTTTCTCTAAAGCCCTGTCAATGATCCTGCAAAGATCCTCCGGAAGCTCCCTGTTTATTTCCTGTGCAGGCCTGTATTCCGATTCAAGAACCTTTTTGAATAGGTTGTAGTTAATCTCTCCCTCGAACATTCTTTCATGGGTAACCATTTCATAGAGCAGTATGCCCATGGCATATATATCAGACCGGTGATCTATCTTTTCGCCCCTGGCCTGCTCCGGTGACATATATGTGATTTTCCCCTTAATGGAGCCGTGCTGGGTTTTATTAACCTGGGTAGCCGCCTTTGCAATGCCAAAATCTATGATCTTTACCTGACCGTCGTATGTGATAAAAACATTATGAGGGCCTATATCCCTGTGAATAATATTAAGGGGTTTGCCCTTAAAATCCTTAAGTTTATGGGCATAATCAATGCCGGCACATACCTGGGTGGCAATGTAGAGCGCATTTTCAAGACTCAGCAGCATTCCTTTTTCTTTATACTGCTTTATGACAATTTTAAGATCCTTACCGTACAGATATTCCATTGCAATATAGTATGTATCTTTCACACTTCCAAAATCATATATCTGTACGATATTGGGGTGCTGCAGAAACGCGGCAAGCTTGGCTTCATCGATGAAGGCCTTAATCAGGTTTGCCTCTTCGGCAAGATCGGGCAGGATTTTTTTAATTGCGACTAGCTTCTCAAAACCTTCATGACCGGAGAGTTTTGCCAGGTACAATTCTGCCATCCCGCCCTGGGCAATCCGACTCAGCAGCTTATATTTCCCGAATTGTTGATCATTTAGATCAGACATATGAAAAACCTTACATT
>CAZCMD010000299.1:0-3219 GCA_964499695.1 uncultured Desulfatiglans sp. | reverse complement strand
CGCGAAAAGCGCGAAAGTGTTTTTTTACATTCTGTTGCTGACAGCTGATGGCTGAACGCTGAAAGCACTGTCCGGTAATTTTATCTTTCCGGATGGGAACCAATTAACTCAATCACGTATTTATTAATATTAATATTTTTCTACCGGACGGAACTGATGCAAAAAGAAAAAATACTGGTTGTTGATGATAACTCGGATATCCTGATTTCTGCCAAATATCTATTGGAGCGCCATTATCAAACGGTTATGACCTGTGAAAACCCGGAAGATATACCTGCACTTCTTAAAAAAGAAACATTTGATGTGATCCTGCTTGATATGAATTTTCATCCGGGGGAATCAGATGGAAAACCCGGCATGCTGTGGCTTGAAAAGATTAAAGAGATAGACCCGGAGGCAGTTGTTGTCATGATAACCGCCCACGGCAGCCTTAATGCCGCGGTAGAGGCAATGAAGCGCGGCGCAGCAGATTATGTGGTTAAGCCCTGGGACAACCAGCGGTTGCTCTCAACCGTTTCAGCGGCACTGAAATTAAGACAGAGCGAGCATGAGGCATCAATGCTCAGGCAGAGCAACCGTGTGCTCAGTGAGGTAACCTCTCAGCATAAACAGGCCATTATCGGTAACAGCCCTGTAATGAAAAACCTTTTGTCGCTTGTGGGGAGGGCTGCACCTACCGATGCAAATGTTTTAATACTTGGAGAAAACGGAACCGGCAAGGAGCTTATTGCCCGCGAAATTCACCGGCTATCCAAGCGTAACAACCAGGTCTTTATACCTGTTGATCTCGGTTCAATATCAGAGACCCTGTTTGAATCAGAACTCTTTGGCCATAAAAAAGGGGCATTCACCGATGCAAAGGAGGATCGAATCGGATATATACAAGCCGCAAACGGGGGCAGCCTGTTTCTTGATGAGATCGGTAACATACCATTACACCTTCAGGTAAAGCTGCTTTCTGTCTTAGAAAAAAGGGAGATCTTCCAGGTGGGGTCAAGGCAATCCTCTCCTGTTGATGTGCGTGTTATTGCAGCCACCAACATGCCAAAGGAAGAATTAAGCGACCCTAAACACTTTCGACAGGACCTGCTCTTCAGGCTTAACACGGTTGAGATCAATCTACCGCCGCTCAGGTCACGCCACGGTGATATCCCTGATATTGTAAACTACTATGTAAGTTTTTATTGCAATAAATACGCAAAACCCATTAAACAGATCACTCCTGAAACCATGGAACAGCTTGTGCACTACCAGTGGCCCGGTAATGTGAGGGCGTTAAGGCATGCCGTGGAACGCGCAGTAATTCTGTCAAGGGAGGATTACCTTGGTACTGAGGATTTCCAACTTGAGAGCCAGTATCTTAATCAAACCAAAAACGTGATCCCTGCAAGTATTTCAACAGTGACTGAGGAAAAGAAACCGGATATTGATAAA
Source organism: uncultured Desulfatiglans sp. (assembly GCA_964499695.1). Lineage (GTDB taxonomy): Bacteria > Desulfobacterota > DSM-4660 > Desulfatiglandales > HGW-15 > JAAZBV01. Next base: position 1,785 of record CAZCMD010000299.1, on the reverse strand, counting down.
CCAGAAAATTCAAATGTATCTGATGAAAATGATCTAAACCTGGATCGTCTTGAATATAAGACCATCATTGAGGCATTAAGAAAGAACCGCTATGTGATCAGCAATGCGGCAAAGGATCTGGGGATCACCCGTGCAGCCCTTTATCGGAGGATGGAAAAATATGGCATTTAAATATTTTGGTCTGTTAATACTCATAAGGCTTATCGTTTTATGTCTGGGGATCTCAGGGTTTTATTATGCATATCAAAACCCCAGGTATCATGTTGTAACCTTTATAGCCTTTGTAATAGTCATATGCCTTATTTATGAACTGTGGTATTTTCTTACCCGGACAAACCGTGAGGTGGCGCGTTTTCTGGCATCAGCAAGATATACGGATTTTAACCAGAGTTTTGATTTTGAAAATGGTGGCGCCGGCTTTAAGGCCCTGGGTGATGCCTTTACCCAGATACTGGAACGTTTTAAAAAATTGAGAATTACTCAGGAGACTGAGGTTAGCCACCTGCGTGCAGTCATAAACCACATACCTGTCCCACTCATGACAGTAAAACAGGATGGAAGCCTTTTACTAATAAACAATGCTGCAAGGCGGTTTTTCGGTACGCCTCAACCTACAAAGATATCCGATTTAAAAAAGTATGGCCCGGATTTTTATGATCATCTCATGAGATGCAGCGCCGGTGACAAGCCTGTTGTAAAGATTACTATCCACGGTATAGATACAAAGCTCTCATTGGGTCTGATGGAGGTTACAGGGAATGATGGTACAGAAAGACTCTTCAGCCTTATGGATATTGGCCAGGAGCTTGAATCCACACAGCTTAATGCGTGGCAGGATCTGGTGAGAGTATTAACCCATGAGATCATGAATTCCATAACACCTGTTGCCTCCCTTGCGCAGACTACGGCTGATATTGCCGGGGATGTAAGTCATGAACTGGCCAGTGATCATCCTCAAAAAGCAAACATTGAAAAAATCGTTAATGCTGCAATGACCATGTCCAGAAGGGCGGGTAACCTGATGGATTTTGTGACCAACTTCAGGCAGCTTACACGGCTTCCGAAACCCGGCAGAAAGGTAACCAGTGTAAAGGACCTTTTTGACCATGTAACACAAATCTTCGAGGCAGGTAAATTAAACAGCAATGTTACTTTAACGACCAGCGTCAACCCCGCAGGGCTTGAGCTATATATTGATCCGGAACAGATAGAACAGGCCCTTATCAACCTGTTAAAAAACGCAGAACAGGCCATGAATGAGACGAGAGAGCCTGCGATAAAACTTATTGCGGGTTTGAATCAGCGTGGAGGGATTACCATAGAGGTTAACGATAATGGCCCCGGAATAAAGGAAGATATCTTAAGCAAGATATTTGTCCCCTATTTTACTACCAAACCGGATGGCAGCGGCATTGGCCTTGCTTTAACCCGCCAGATAATGGCCAACCACGGCGGGTTTATCAGCGCAGGCAATCTTGAAGAGGGCGGGGCAAGCTTTAAGCTTACGTTTTAACCACTTGAACCCTGGAACCCTTGACCCCTAGACCCCTATCTTCTCATCTCATCATCCCCGGCAGCAAAAGCACAATATCAGGGAATATGGTGAGTATTATCAAACCCACAAAAATAGCAACCAGAAAGGGTATAATGCCCTTGAAAATCGTATGCAGTTCAATATCCTGAGCTATTCCCTTTATCACAAACACGTTAAGGCCAACAGGAGGTGTAATAGCCCCTGCCTCAAGCAGTATGACGATGATAACCCCGAACCATATCGGGTTAAAG
>CAZCMD010000298.1:0-3235 GCA_964499695.1 uncultured Desulfatiglans sp. | reverse complement strand
TCAATTTTTTATAGAATTATTTTCGGATAGGGCAGTTACGTGCAAGATTCAGGTATTAACTTTAAAAATGGAGTACTGAATGAAAAAAATAATAACTCTAGGTTTTATTGTTATGCTTCTTACCGGATGTGCTTCCGGCCCTCCCGCACTCACAAGTGTTATGCCCCAGACAACTGAGGCTACTGTTTCATCTGAAACAACGCAAGCAAAGGAAGAACCCGCGCAGAAGGTTAACAGACCAAAGGCTACAGGGACAGAAGAAGATGCCCGCAGGCATTTTTTAAGGGGTATGGCTGCCCTTGAGATAGCCAAAACAAAGGAGGATCTGGTACTTGCAATAGATGAGTTCAGCATGGCGACCGAGATTTCTCCTAAAATGGCCGTTGCCTGGTATAACCTGGGCAAGGCACAAGAGCAGTATGGACTCTACAAGGAAGCTATGGGGAGTTATCAAAAGTATCTTGATAATGCACCGGATGCCCAGGACGCTCAGGCAGTGAGGGATGAGATGGTCAAGCTTGAGTTCCGCCAGGAGATGCTTGAAAAGAGTCAATCCAGGGAAGGCTACTGGATGGATGATATCGGTTCAAGGTATCATCTGAGTGTTAACGGGAATACGCTTACACTTAAGGCACAGGAGTATGTTACAAAGGATCAGATAACTGCAGAATACATTGATTCTTACCTGCTTGATAATTCTGTTCCAATAGAATACCAGCTTGTTTTGCATGGTAACCAGCTATCAGGAAAATGGAGCCGTGGATTGGCAAATGCAGGACAATCAGGGGTGTGCCAGATCCCGGCGGATGCCGCAGCAGTGACAGGAGAGATGGTAGAGAGTGAAGGGAAGATGATATTAAACCATGAACGCAGTAAATTTTTTATTGAATCAACATCCTTTCTCGGAGCGAACCCTACTTGCCAGTTCGTCAAGATGGAAGGAAGAAGTACTGTAAAAATATCCATCTACGGGCCCCAGAAAAAAGGGATGCCGGGAGTCGAAATATCCGGATTCAGCAAATGGGGTGAAGGTCTTTTTGCGGATATAGGTTGGCGTGGTCGACTCAAGGTGCATAACGTCACTCCCGGAAGCCCTGCCTATGAAGCGGGCCTGAGGGATGAAGATGAAATCCTTGCTATTGATGGCGCGGCTGTCAAAGAGCTTTCAGCGGGCCAGGCCTGGGTGCGTCTGTCAGGGGAAATAGGCTCCACTATCACCCTGGAGGTATGGCGTAAGGGCAGTAAAAATACATCAGTCATCAAATTGAACCGTGTTGAGGCACCCAAACCATAAGGACTATCAGTTGGTGGTTTTATCAGATAAGGTTTACATGAAAAAAAGAGATGCAATTACAGCATATCTCCTTCTGGCATTATTCCTCATAACAGGAAGCGGGGCTTCCTCAGCGCAATCCATAAACGATATAAAGGTGCCTGACCCGGGTACACCTGTGTGCGCCTATTGCGGTACATCTGATCTAAGCAGACACGCAAAGAGCTGCCCCTATTACACACCTCCTTTAAATATGACAACCTCAAAGGGCGGCAAATCTTTTCATCAAAAACCTGATTACAATGCAATGATTGCAGGGTCAATTTTTCAGAGTATGCTGACATCCATGTTTTCTGACAGTGCCGGGCCTGATCCTGTCCAGCAATATGAAGCGCTTATGGCACAGCAGGCAGAGGCTCAGGCTGAAGCACAGCATGCAATGTCGCTTCAGCAACAGAAGGAAGCGGCATTTAAGGCACAGCATAATAATATGATGCAGGCATATAAAGAGTCAGGTGGATCATCCGGTGCTGCATATAAATCCCTGACTGATGCAGCCTCCGGTTCCAGCGGTGCATATAAAACCCTTGATGACGCTGAAAAGCTTGCATCCAATGCGCAGATGCCATTCGATACCCCTTCGGATCAGAGGGTTGATTCAGATGCGGTTACGACTGGTGACCCGACCTCTTTTTTCGGCGATACTATGCCATTAGAAGATATTCAATTACTGGTTAATCCTGAAAATGACCCAAGGATTGTCGATCTCAGAGAGGCAAAGACCTTTATTGTTGAAAAACTGAAGGAGCCTGATGCATCTGACAACAACACGAAGAGACCTAATGAAGATGATAATGGCGCCCCCATTATTGATAAACCGGATTGCGCGCAACTTTCTAATAAATTGAAAGGATATGTTGACCAGCGCGACAGATTTAACAAGACTATCGAGCTTGCCCAGGGCCAGGTAAACACATGGCAGGCGGCCAATCGTAATGCAATGCTTAATGTAGCGTTGGATGGGATAAAGTACTTCACCGGTGAGCTTCTTGAGGTAATGACCCGCAGAGGCAAGGCAGCCGCAAGGCTGGAGCAGATTTATAAACAGAATGCTGAAAAAATGGCAGGTAATGGCATAAACATCAGAGAGGTTGAAGCAAAAATACAGAGATTGAAAAGAATATCATCCGCCGGGGAGATGGCAGAGATGATAAGCAATATCAGTGACTGGAATGATTTCATGAAGAATGGCGTTAGCAGCCTTATTTCACAAATGACCGATTCCAACCGTGATATTGAACAAATGCTTGAAGACCCGGGAATGCAGAAATATTTTGAAGAAGCTGAACCCAAATTGAATGCGCTGCTTGATATCTCAAAGATAGCGGCATCTAATGCAGTATTTGGCAAATGGGTGGCAAAGAAGATTCCTGTCATCGCGAGTATAGAGCTTGCTATCAACCAGACCTACAATGCCATGGACTGGTATCTGAGTTTCAATCGTATTATGGATGCAAACAGTATCAATGGTAAGGTCCTTGATACTGCAAGGCAAATCCAGAAAAATATTGATAACACTCTCATTGATTTAAAAGGGTGTTCACGCTGATAAGTTTGGTTATTAGGTCGAATAGCCCCTCATAGGTTACGCAACAGGATAACTGGTAACAACCCAGGCAAAGGTAATTTTTCAATCATAGATTACCCCTCCTCTTAATGAGATAATCAGGTGGGTATTAAAGTATATTACCGGTCTTATTTTTTAATCTTCGGCCTGAATATGGCGGTTTTAAATTTCCAGCCCTTAATGGTTACCATTGCCTTGATAACATCGCGTAGTTTTCCATATTCAAAACCGTATTTACCGCCCAGAAGCATATAACCTGATATCGCTTTTGATACGTCTGTACCTTTTTGAACATACTTTTCAGAAAAGAACCCTGCCTTTATCCCTGATGATGT
>CAZCMD010000297.1:0-3276 GCA_964499695.1 uncultured Desulfatiglans sp. | reverse complement strand
TCTCTGATCTCGCTGATCAACTCTTTTTCATTTTTCATGGCCATGTCCCTTCCAGCTCTTCTTTAAGTTTACAGATTGCACGAAAATAGTGCGTTTTTACAGTGCCTTCTGTACATTTCATTGCTGTGGCTGTCTCTTTGGTACTCAACCCCTCCCATGCCCTTAACAAAAATACCTGTTGTTCTCTGCGCGGGAGCTGTTTTAATATGATATCCAGTCTTGCCATAGCCTGTGAGGTTTTAGCCTCTGTCAACGGGTTTGCATTTTGCAGATCAGGTACAGTATCTATAGGGTCAGGTTCAGTTTGAGATTCTTCCTTGCGATGGGCAGGTATACTTAAAAACAGGAATCGTTTTAATCTTTCCTTTCTTAACCAGTCTCTGATTTTGTTCTGAACCACCTTATAAAAGAGGGGCCGCCACTCCGATTCATCCTTAGCGGAATATCTGCGCACAAAAGACATCATACTCTCCTGAAGGATATCCAGTGCATCATCAGCGCCTCCTGTTGCAATCTGAATAATGCGAAAGGCCTTTTTTTCTACTGATTTAAGGAATGCCTCCATAGTTATTCCGCAGATCATTCCTCTCTAATAAACCGGTATAAGGTGGTTCATTCTTTTTATTACCTTCTTTTATTGATCAGGTCTCCTCTGCGATCCAGTCTCCTGTCTATCCTCTCGCCTTTTCTATCAAGACGGTTATCAATACGATTACCTTTTTGATCAAGGCGATTCTCTATCCTGTCACCCTTATTATCAAGCCTGTCTGCAAGACCTTCTCTACCCATTTTCTCTGCCCTCTCTGACCTGATATCGAACCTGTCATTGATACGATCTCCTTTAGTATCAAGCCTGTTATTAATGATATCGCCCCTTTTATCAAGACGGTTTTCGATCCTGTCTCCTTTTTTGTCAAGCCTGTTATCAATATTTTCACCGGATTCAGCAAGTGCCGCTCCTGAAATGAGAAATAAAATCGTAACAGCCAGATACATCCTTTTTACCATTTTTGTTTTAGCTTTCATATTATTCTCCTTTATGGGTGTTATATCCTTGCTACCTGGCATATAAAACGCATGAAGAATGATTTGGTTGACAAAGAATATATAACTTCTTAATAATGGTTTTCAATTCAGGTCATCTCAATAAAATAGTAGTAAAGCATAAAATATTGTATCGCTTAAGAACATCAATAAACTTTTCTATAGGATTAAAAATGAAAAATGTTACAGGTCAGTGTTTAAAGGTAATTCTTTTACTCTCCATACTATTAACAACATCTTATGGACAAACTAACATGCCGGTAAAAAAAGAATCAGCCAAACCTCTTTTTGTTCAACCTTCCATGAATGTTTTCAGGCGTTTTGAAGCAGCACCCGAGGCCATGTATAATTTTTACGGAAAGGTGCTTGGTTTCAAACAGCTTATGACATTCAATGTCGGGGCAAAGACCGATGTGGCAAGGTTCCAGGTGGGTGACTCCCAGCTAAAGCTTTCAGGCATTGTCCCAAACCGTACCTATAAGCGCGGTGAAATAAAAGATGCAACCGGTGTGCGTCTCCTGACATTCTTTTTTACAGACAGGCATGCCCTTGAAGAGAGGTTCAGGTCTCAGGGGCTCCCAGTTCCGGTCTTCGAACCCATAGCCGGAACATCCAGAAGTCATACTTTCTTAAAAGACCCTGACGGCCAGTGGGTTGAGCTTGTTATTGTACCGGATTCAGAGAAGGCCGCCTGCATGGGGATTGAGGTCGGGTTATCGGTTTCAGATATTGAAAAGAGCAGGGCCTTTTACAGGGAATTTGTAAGTCTTGAAGAGATGCCACCAGAAGATGACCCTGTCTTTCATGTTAAAAAATATCCATACCGTCACGGTTCTACCATAATAAGCCTTCGCTGTTTCGGTTCAGGTCTGCCAGCCGATACAGGCAGTGGTGGCATACAGTATGTTGTCTCTAACGCTGAAGCAGTACAAAACCTTGCAAAAGAACGTAGTATTACTATTGATCAGCCACTCAGCACACTTCCCGGGTTTTCATTGTTAACAGTATGGATTGATGACCCTGACGGCATTACTAATTATTTTGCACAGGTAGGAGTAACTAAAAAGAAATAATCACAGTCTTATATTATTAACCATTAAAAAAGGGGGGGAGTAATGAAAATCAGGAATCTTTGTTTTGCATTAACCGCTATTTTTATTCTTATTGCCTTTTCTTTAACAGGGTTTGCCCAGGATAAAAAGGATAAAGCGAAAGGTTCCGATTTTATCCCTTCGCCCATTTTTTCACCTGTGTACCCGCCTCTTCCACACCATTTCAGCGATGTATATACTATTCAGATCCTGTGCAAGGCGCCGAAAGGTGCACTTAAAAGGGCAACCATGCCTCCAATGGAACCGGCAGGTGATGAAGAGAGCTTTATCCTTCTCTTAGGCTGGACACAGGATGTAGAAAAAGGGGGGTATAACGTACATGAGGTGGCAATAAACGCCCCTGTCAGATGGAAAGACAAGGTCGGTAATACCACGCTGATAGAATATATTGACAGCGACATGGGTCTTATTGCAGGCCGTGAAATATATGGCTGGCCTAAGAAGATGGCTGAAATAACATGGTCAAAGACCCAGACTGGATGGATGGTTGTAGTCAACAAGATGAAGGATCAGGGAAGTGTTCCACTCATGAAGATAGAATACACTGTATCCAAATCTACACCCGAGGTAAAATGGCCGGATATGGGACCGGTTCTTCTGGTTAGACGTATTCCGCCAGCATCATTATCAACCCCTTCAATAAACCAGATGATCTGTCTGGGCTGTGACACACCCCAGGCCAGTGTGGGTCCTCTTGAGGCAAAACCAGGGCCGGATGATACAAGGGGAACTGCAACAGTTCAGTTCTTTGACGGCCCACATGACCCGCTTACATTTTTAGGACCAATTAAGGTGCTTGATGCAAAGATGACAAGTCTGAAGGGTGAGATGCCATTCGGGCTGGGTCTGGATGGGACGAAGGTAGTAGAGCAGTGGGAGGAATAATCATTGTATCGGGTAATAAGCTGATATGATCACAGTTAGTGATTACTAGACGTAGAGACAAGGCATGCCTTGTCTCTACTGTTACCAGTAAGCCTGTAACCCATTGTGGGGTTCTTCCATGGAGGTAATATCCGCCCATTTTTGTGATTCAGGAATCTGGTTGTTTGTAACCCCATCCACGAACCTTTTCATGAAAACCAATTTTTCATCTCCATTAAGCTCAATATCAGGTATG
>CAZCMD010000296.1:0-3312 GCA_964499695.1 uncultured Desulfatiglans sp. | reverse complement strand
TACCTCCATGGATCGATTCTAACCGAGACTCCTGGTCTGAAACCGCCCATACTGAAATAGTTATTGTTGGATGCCCCGGTGACTATTACAGTAAACTGGCCTCCCGGAGGCTGGATATACATGCCATCACTCTTGGCATTCCCCTGTGCTTCCTTAACCCATTTTGTGAATTTTTCAACCGTGTCATAACCGGCATCATGCACAAAATTGGCTATCGGCGGGCTCAGGACTGCGCATGTACCGAACAGGGTGCCGTCCTGGGTGCTGTAGATATCCTTAATGATCTTGGGATAATCCATTTTATCGCCCCATACGTTTGCGTACCAGTTCTTGGCAGAAAGAACACCCCAGCCCATAAACAAAGTAACAACGTTTTCACCTTTCTTGAAGTTTTCAAGTTTTGGTGCTGGCATTCCGGGCCTTGTCATCATCCCTTCTCCCCTTCCTATTCTTACTGAGAGAGGATCCCACGGGGATTTTTCTTCATTCTCTGCAATGATAATGTTGAGCCCGTTCATGGGGTTTCCTACTGTTCCCATGTAGGTATTTCCAACCTTGCCGCAGTTTCCTCCATTGATGGATAGAAGCGTCCAGGCCCGGCCTATTGTTGTATTGGCATGTGCATACGGACCCAGTGCTCCATAATTGTAATTCATGCCGATCTCATCACGGATGGTCCCGTTGATTACCACCCCTGCGGCAAAACCATTGTCCGATACATCCATGGCTTCAGCGCCTGTTGATCCTATTGCTAGAATAACAGGAAAATATTCCGGTTTTGCGCCAGCCATAACCGCATTGATGGCAGCTATTTTTACTGTATATGACCAGGATTCAAAAGAGGGTTTAAAAGGTGATATCTCTCCGAGTTTTTCTTCCGGGTCATGGCTTGTAGCAGCCAGCATCTCATCCACCTTTTCTTTGGTTGGAAGAATTATCGGGAGGAAATCAGTATATCTTTTTTCCAGGAACATCTGCTGTAGTTCGTCTTCTGTGCCCGTGAATGTTTCAGGCCCATTGTTACGTATGACCTCGCCTGTCCTTTTTTCATCGGCAGTCAGAGGTTTGGTAAGTTTGTCTAATATTTCCTGGATGACAGGTCCCCCTGTTAGAGGGTTGTTACCCAGAACAACATCCTTGCGGAGCTGTGGAGCTGTTTTTCCCCAGATCGGCCCAAGGATATACTGAATCCTGATTCCGGGCATTCCATTGGTAAGGCCGATATCTTTTAACTGATCTACAAAGCTTGATACAACAAGCGGTACTGCCGGTTTTTTGTACTTCTCTTCAAAATTAATCGATAGCTTGGTGACCCCAGGCGCACATACGCTTCAGTGCCCAAGGGCTATAATCATTGCATCAGCCTTTTGGCCCATTTCCTTCCAGAGCGCTTCGTCTTCGCTACCCATTCCACCGGGTTTGTCCTTATATACCCATGTGGTTTCGGGATATTTTTCTTTCATCACTGCTGTGAGCTCTCCCAGCAGTATGCCTGATCCCGGATATCCGTCATTAACGATATATATGGTTTTGCCCTTGATGGTAGTGAGACGGGGCGCCATATCCTTGAGTTTAATCGGGGGTGGTGTCCCTAAAGGATTATACACCGTTATTATTGGCTTTTTCTCAGCTGCAGCCTGCACATCTAAAGGATTGTTTATGCCGGTGATGCTGCAAAACAGTCCCAGACATAGCGACACAACCATGACTATTCTTAACTTCATACCTGACTCCTCCTTGTAAATGGGTTGATAAGACTCCCTAGGTCGGGATAGATACCGGTAACCATTACCATACCGGCTAAATTTTACTGGCTTCAAATAGTATTGCTGTACAAAACCTTTGTCAAGCGTGGAAGCTTTATTGGCAATAGAAGGGAAGGGGAGAAGGTCAAAAACCCTCCTGCTTGTTCTTTTGACAATTGGAGAACTCTGGAAAAAGAGCTTGTGAAAATGATACAAACTGATTAGCCCAATAGCCCCTATTTCCACTCAAATCTTGAATCTGTAATTTTGCATATTGGTTCTTGAATTTTTAATTTTGAATCTGTAATCTTGAATTTTGAATTATGTATATTATGTGTAATTTCCCTTGATTTTCCAGTTGATTAGTCTTAAAGGTAACCTATTGTATCTTTCCGGGTATAATAAAATTCTGTCATAAAGCGCCCATGCGCTTCATATAAAAATTACTAATAGTATTTTTTCGTCATTCCACGGCGTGCCTGTCCCGCCGAAGCTTGATCGCCTTCGCGAAGGAGGAACTGTGGAATCCAGTTGTTTTTGATTTATTATTTTTTAGAGGCTGTCTACTATGAACGCCTTATACTGATGCTTTACAAATGATCGTAGAGGATTGGCAGGCGTGCAATGAAGGTCTTCAGCCAAAAAAGGAAATAAAAAAGATTGAGAAGAATACCGGATAAAAATATGCCGGTCTTAAATAATTACCCACGAGCATTTTGTTTTAACAATTAACCTGATTTTCAAAAATAAAATTTCCAATTAGAGAAAAATATCATGCCTATTCGAAATTTACACCATAAACCTTTTGATGAAGGTACACAGGATAAGTTGGAGCTTTATCGGGAATATTTGCGCGAATGGTTACCAGTTTTCATCCATGGCCCGTCTCTAAATAGTATAAATGTATTCGATTTTTTTGCCGGCCCTGGATTCGATATGGATGGAAAGCCGGGAAGCCCGGTGATAACATGTGAGGAGATAAAAGAAGCTTTAATTAAAAATGATAAAAAGGGGGTTACAATAAAAGTATATTTGAATGAGAAGGATTCGGACAAATATAATAGTTTATTACATTACATCGAAGAGCAGAAAGCTACACTACCTAAGGTTTCATTTTCCACTTTGCAGAAAGATTTTCATATAGCCTTTGAGGAATGGAGCCCTGATATGCACGGCCGCGTGGCAAATCTCTTATTTCTTGACCAAAACGGGGTTAAAGAAATATCCAAACCTATATTTCAATCTATTATCAGACTCCCCAAAACAGATTTTCTTTTTTTCATTTCTTCAGCAATGGTTAACCGGTTTAAAAACCAACCTGAAATATGTGAAAGGGTACCAGTAACAGATGAAGATTATTCGAGGATGAATGGAACAAATGTGCACAGGATTGTCGCTGACTCTTACAGACGATGGATTCCTGATGGTTTGAAATATTATCTCGGTTCATTCTCTATTCGCAAACAAAAAGGTGCAAATGTCTATGGACTTGTTTTCGGATCAGGACATCCACTTGGAATTGACAAGTTTCTGAATGTTGCCTGGAAACATGGTGGTGATGCAAATT
>CAZCMD010000295.1:0-3387 GCA_964499695.1 uncultured Desulfatiglans sp. | reverse complement strand
GCCTGCCTCTATCTTAGAAAAATCCAGGATATCATTGATAATGCCAAGAAGCATGTGTGATGATCCCTTTATTTTGTTAAGATAATCGTGTTGGGCTGCATTCAGGGGTGTATCTTCCATCAGCCTGCTCAGGCTGATCACCGCGTTCATAGGTGTGCGTATCTCATGACTCATGTTGGCAAGGAACTCGCTTTTAGAACGATTCGCTGATTCCGCCTCTTCCTTTGCCTGCCTGAGTACCTCCTCCGCCCTTTTACGTCCTGTAATATCCTGATGGGTGCCCATCATAAGAAGAGGTTTACCATCTTCAGTCCATGTGGCCACTCTGCCTCGATCCAGCACCCAAACCCACTCACCATTCTTATGGTGCATTCTTGATTCGCATTCATAGTAGGCGAGTTCACCTGCAAAGTGTTTCTCAAGCAGCTCCCCGCTCAGTTTCAGGTCATCCGGATGAGCAAATCTCATCCAGGTATTTATGTTCACAGGTGAGAGTTCTTCCAGGGTGTATCCTATGATCTCTGCCCAGCGTTCATTGAAAACTGTTTCACCCGTCACAACGTTCCACTCCCATGTACCGACATTGGTGCCACGCAAAATAGTGTCCAATCGCCACCTGTCCTGCAGGATCTGCATCTCGTCTTGCTTGTGTTCGGTTATCTCCTGAACAACACCTGTTGACCGGACAGGCCGGCTATTTTCATCAAACTCTGTACGGCAGTGTAAAAAGACCCATTTTACTCTTCCGTCAGGCATAAGTAGCCGGTGTTCAATAGAATAGGGCTTTCTGTCAATAAGAGACTGCTTCCATGCCTTATCCACCATCTGCCGGTCTTCAGGGTGAATTATGGCGAGAAATGCTCCATATGACTTTTCTATTTTTTCTGAGGAAATTTCAAAGATGCGTGTAATATATTCTGTCCATTTCAGCTTATTTTCAGCATGATAAAAATCCCATCTCCCCATCTTTGCAATATTGTGTGCCTCTTTCAGACCGGCTTCACTCTCTCTGAGGGCTTCATCCAGTTGCTTCCAATTGATGATAACCCATGCCACATCTGCAAGATAATTTACCATTTCAAGGTCTTTTTCCGTATAGTCAACCGGTTTGTTGCCTATTCCCAGGATAGCAACAACATTTTCACCTCTTATGACAGGTACGACAAGTTCCCTGATTACAGGCGCATGACCCTCCGGCAATCCCTTGCGATGGGGAAGTGAATTGTAATCGTTATGTATTACAGGACGTCTTTCACGCACACAGTCCACCCATACACCGGCCTGATCGATACTGTAATGCATACCCTTGCCCTGGGCTTTACAGAATTCCTTCATAGTGCGTGTTGACCAGGCCTGAAGCAAAAGTGTTTTCTGGTCTTTCTCAACAAAGTGGTAGAAACCGATAGGGCTGTCTGTAAATGCCCCGACTTCATCAAGCGCCTTTTGGAGCAGCTCTTCTACCGAATGGTTCCTGGCAAATTCCAGAAGGGTAAACCTGATTTTTAACAGCATTTCTGCCCGTTTGCTGTCAGTGATGTCACGGAGCATACCAACCGCGTGCCACTCGCCATGGATTGAAACGGCAGAAAGAGAAAGAGAAACGGAGATCTCCTGCCCATCTTTTCGCCGGGCTGACAATTCCAGCGTCTTTCCGATAGCGTTGCCCCGGCCAGTCTTAAGGAAATCCGGGTATGCCGCCCGATGGGCATCAAGAAAGCGCTCTGGAACTATTAATTCATGAAGGTCCTGCCCGATTGCCTCATCTGCAGTATACCCCAGAATTTTTTCCGATGCAGGGTTCCAAAACGAAATCCTACCATGGGGGGCCATCATGATGATGGCATCCTGCGCCGAATCTGTTATTGCCCGCAATCGGGCCTCATTTTCGCGCAGTACCTCTTCAGTCCTTTTATGGTCTGTGATGTCGCGGGCAGCAGCATATATCAGTTTCCCTGATGGATAAGAACGCCACTCGATAAACCGGTAAGAGCCGTCTTTACACCGGTATCGATTAATAAAGTTAAGGACTTCCTCCCCCTTGCCCAGTTGGCTCATGGCCTTCAGAGTTGACTGGATATCGTCAGGATGAACAAAGTCCAGAAACTTCATGTTATTAAGATCAGAGGTCGAATAGCCAAGGGTACGACCCCATGCCTCATTTGTCTTGATAAAATTGCCATCAATGTCTGCAATGCATAGCAGGTCCAGATTTACAGTAAAGAATTTCTTCAGTTCATCCTCTGCATGAACACGTTCGGTAATATCCACTAAGAATACAGCAAACTGGCCTTTTTGGGGCGAAAACGCGTATATGTCAAAATACTTATCCATTTGCTGTACATAATTCTGAAAATAGACAGGTTCACCGGTTTGCACGACCTTTCCGTAGGTTTCGATCCAGTATGCCTCGGCGTCTGGCAGGACCTCCATGACTGTGCGGCCTAAACACTGTTCAGCCTTGATGCCGGTAAGCTTCTCGAACATGGGATTAATTTCAAGAAAACGATAATCAACAGGCTTTCCCTCTTTATTATAAATCATCTCATGAAGTGCAAAGCCAGCGTTCATGTTTTCAAACAGCATCCGGTATTTCAACTCGCTTTTCTGCAGTTCCCCATGTCCACGATATTCCTCGTGAACATCACGGAGGGCGGTCCTCCTGCGCAGAAGCATCAGGAGAATAACAGCAAGGGCTGTGATAAGCAGTAATCCTGCAATGAAAACAATAACCCAGATATGTGCCATCATGCCTGCCTGATAAAACAGGTCATTCAGCATATGCCAGCCGGTTTTAACAGCTATAAGCCAGGCACATATTACCCCGGCCAAAAAAATCACAGTAATTTGAATAACCCTGATGGGCCACTTGCCTCTGCCTGTATCACTGGTTTTCTGAGTTTTCATGGGGCATTTCCTTTTTCGGGATAATAGCCTTGTCTACGAGACATTAAGTTTAAATATATTAGTTTTGCAATAAATGTGCCACTAACTGGCGATGCCGGGTATGAATCAATAATGTGAAACTGTGTTGGAAACCGACAGTGTATATTCTTGGACTCACCTCAAAGTATCAATAAAATTAAATGGTTAAGATATTATTTTATTGGGGTGCGCCATTTATCCTGTGAGGTGTTATATGGCGATGCTAGTCATAATCAACCGGTGCGTCAGGAAGTCCGCATGAGCCGTCAGTACACTGGTCGACTGAGCCAGCCCGCCATTTATCCACGGGTGAACTTGTTACATAGGCAAAATCGCATACCTTGAAAAAGGGACCTGTCTCGCCGCCTGTCACGATTATATTGATTTTTCCAGGGTCATGGTATGGTTTAATAACCGCATCACCGGGCAGTTTTTTCCAGGAGACATAGGGCTCAACACCCTGAT
>CAZCMD010000294.1:0-3395 GCA_964499695.1 uncultured Desulfatiglans sp. | reverse complement strand
ACAGGCTGGGAGGGTTCTCGCGATCAATATTCATTATTGACTGGGTTCTTACACTCCTCTGTGTAGCTGGTAGCCGTGTTGCTATAAGGCTCTATTACTGGTTAGGCGCAGGTGATGAATCAGCAGGGGTAAGGAGTATCAATTTTTTAAAGGCCCTTGTAAAACCTGGCAGGAAGGGTAAAAGGCTTATTATAATCGGCGCCGGTGATTGTGCAGAAAAGATCAGCCGAGAGATACATGATAACCCTAATCTTGGATACAGGATCATGGGTTATATTGATGATGACCCCAATAAGGCAAGCAGGCATATACATGGTATACCTGTGCTGGGTAATAGGAATGAGATAGGTTATTATGTCGAGCAGATGGAGGCACAGGAGCTACTGATTGCCATGCCATCCATTGCTGCCAGGGAGATGCGGGAGATTGTTAAACTGTGCGAAAAAAGCGGTGTGCCATATAAGACTGTCCCAGGCATGGGTGAGCTTATCAATGGTAAGGTGACGATTAAGGCCATAAGGGATGTTTCATATAATGACCTTATCGGCAGAGAGCCTGTGAAGCTGGATGAGGAGAGGATAGGTGCCTACCTCAAGGGTAAAAGGGTGCTTATTACAGGTGCTGGCGGTTCAATAGGTTCTGAACTGTGCAGGCAGGTATGCAGGTTCTCGCCTGAAAGCCTTGTGCTCTATGAACGTGCTGAAAGCCCGCTTTATGAGATTGATCTGGAGCTGAAAGAGCGTTTCCCGAATGTAATCATTATCCCAAGGCTTGCTGATATTACAGATACCTGTAAACTGGAAAAGGCATTTAGTGATACCATGCCTGAGGTGGTATTTCACGCGGCTGCATATAAGCATGTACCCATGCTTGAGCATAATCCCTGGGAGGCAGTCGGTAACAACATCCTTGGAACAAGAAATGTAATTGCTGCTGCCAATAATGCAAAAGTTGAGAGATTTGTTTTTGTCTCTACTGATAAAGCGGTAAGACCTGCAAATGTTATGGGTTCATCAAAAAGGGTGGCGGAGCTGATGATTCAGGCACAGAATGGATGCAACCTTACCGATACAAAGTTTATTACTGTAAGGTTTGGGAATGTGGTAGGCAGTGTAGGGAGTGTAATCCCCCTCTTTAAAAGACAGATAGAAAAGGGAGGCCCTGTAACCGTAACCCACCCTGAGATAACAAGATTTTTTATGACCATACCTGAGGCATGCCAGCTTATACTTCAGGCAGGTTCAATGGGTAATGGTGGTGAGATATACATACTTGATATGGGTGTGCCCATAAAGATAGCCGATATGGCAGAAGACCTGATCCGCCTTTCCGGTTTTGAACCATACCGGGACATAGATATAAAATTTATAGGCTTAAGGCCCGGTGAAAAGCTCTATGAAGAATTGATCACGGAAGGTGAGGGGATAGTAAATACATCTCATGAAAAGATCATGGTTTTAAAAGGTACACCCTGTGATATGAGTATACTGAATGGGCGGCTTGAACGTATGAAGAGCCTTATGGAAAAGCAGGATGGTGATGGCATAAAGCAAGCCCTTAAAGAGATACTTCCGGAATATTTAGAACAGGAGAGAGCTTCATGAAAAACGGTAAAAAAACACTGTTTTTAGGGATCATCATTGGTGTTGTTATTTCTTATTTTTTCTTCAATTACTTTGCCCCGAGGTATGAAATAAAAAAAACAGCTGCCTTGACCATGAAGGTAGATAAGTGGACCGGTGACGCGTGGAGACTTGTTGATAATAACTGGAAGAAGATGAGTGATATGGATGAAAACTGGGAGCTGGTGGATAAAACCCTTGGCGAGGCAATAAATATGAAGCTCCCGATCCCAAAGGTTGATTCATATCTCGGCCTTAAAAAATTAAAAGAACGTTACCCTGTGTTAAAGGACATCCCGGATGATGACCTGCTTGAAAGGATCAAGCTGGTATATTCAAAACAGGTGATGATCAATAGTTACTTTGGTGATTTTATGAAGGTTGATGGAGAAGTATCCCAATCTGGAAAATAATAAGGTAGATTTTAAAACAGTCTTTATTTTCTTAAAAAGCCGGTTTAAAACTGGCTTTTTTGTTTTTAAAAGAGAGGTCATTAATGAATATTAGTGATAAATATGAGTTAATAAAAAAACAGGATGTCCCTGAGATCAGCACCATTGCCTATTTTTACAGGCATATCAAGACAGGTGCAGAGATCCTGTCGTTTGTTAATAACGATGAAAACAAGGTATTTGGTATAACATTCCGCACACCGCCAAATGACTCTACAGGGCTGCCTCATATACTGGAGCATTCTGTCCTCTGCGGTTCAAGAAAATATCCGGTAAAAGAACCCTTTGTTGAGCTGATGAAGAGTTCGCTCCAGACATTTTTAAATGCAATGACCTTTCCTGATAAGACCTGCTACCCTGTGGCAAGCCAGAACCTTCAGGATTTTTACAACCTTATTGATGTCTACCTTGATGCGGTGTTTTTCCCTGACCTTACCCCTTATAAACTTATGCAGGAGGGGTGGCATTATGAGCTGTCAACCCCGGAAGGGCCGGTTGATATCAAGGGTGTGGTATATAGCGAGATGAAGGGTGCATATTCGTCACCTGATACGCTTTTATCAGAGTATACCATGCGTTCTCTGTTCCCTGATAATGCATATCTGTTTGATTCAGGGGGTGATCCAAAAAAGATACCTGATCTCACCTTTGAAAAATTCAGGGAATTTCATAAGCAGTATTACCACCCATCTAATGCTATGGTTTATTTTTATGGTGATGATGACCCGGAAAAGCGGCTTATCTTGATTGATGAATACCTGAATCTCTTTGATAAAAATGAGATTGACTCCACGATCATAAACCAGAAACCCTTCAGCTCGCCAAAAAGGATTATAAGGTCATATGATCCAGGGAATGATGAGCAGGATCATAAGGCCAGATTCACGATCAACTGGCTTTTACCACAGGGAGATGACGCGGTTAATGTTTTCGCAATGTACCTGCTTGAATACATCCTGCTCGGTATGCCCGGGTCTGCATTAAGAAAGACGCTTATAGAGTCAGGGCTTGGTGAAGGCCTTGCAGGAGTAGGTCTTGAGACCGACCTGATACAACCATATTTTTCAACAGGGCTAAAAGGGATCACATCTGAAAATATTGATCGGGCACAGAATCTGATAATCCAGACCTTGAGAGCTCTTGCTGCAAATGGGATTAACAGAAACGATATTGAGGCTGCGCTTAATATTATTGAGTTTGCATTCAGAGAGAATAATACAGGGAGCTATCCAAGGGGGCTTGTACTAATGCTGCGAGCACTCAATTCATGGCTTTATGATGGTGATCCACTGGCACTTGTTGCCTTTGAAAAACCCCTGGA
>CAZCMD010000293.1:0-3427 GCA_964499695.1 uncultured Desulfatiglans sp. | reverse complement strand
AGATACCTCTTCTTTCGGGCAGATACTTTTCCAGGGATATGGATAAGGAAGAACCGGTGTCTTATTTTTATTGGTCGCCAGATGTGAATTATGAACAGAAAAAGGATAGACGAATAATAATCAATTTAGCTGCGGCCAAACAATTGGGATACACATCGGCTGATAAGGCAGTTGGTGAAATAGTTGTAGAGGGTAAGCAGGGCAAGCCCGGATATGTGGAATGCTTAATCATTGGCGTTGTTGAGGATTCCCAATTCTGGAATTTACGTCTGAAACCGGTTCCTGAAGGATATATATTGGCTTCTGATAGTATTTTTTTTCTCACTGTCAGATACAAGGGTGACTATCAAAAGGTAGTTAAAGAAGTAGAACGTGTCTGGCATGAAGTAGTCGGTGACATTCCCTTTGAGTATAATAATGTAAATCAAAATCTGGCTACGACCTTTGCACAAGAGGAAACGGAGAATAAGGTATTAATCTCTTTTGCCCTGCTGGCAGTTTTTATTGCATGTATGGGCCTTTTTGGAATGGCTGCGTTTACTGTTGACAGGCGCGTGAAGGAAATAGGTATGCGAAAGGTTATGGGGGCAAAGGTAAAGGATATCGTAAGACTCCTTGGGTGGCATTTTTTAAAACCGGTTTTAATTGCAAACATCATTGCCTGGCCTGTTGCCATATTTGCAATGCAAAACTGGCTGGAACGTTTTCCATACAGATTTGATCCTTTGTTCATGATTCCAATTTGTATTGTTTCAGGATTATTTGCACTTGCTATAGCATGGCTGACAGTTGCGGGTAATACAATACGGGTAGCAAAGAGTAAACCGATTAAGGCGTTGAGGTATGAATAAAAACCAGGTTCAAGGTCCCAGGTTTGAGGTTCCAGGTTTTAAAAGTTTTGAATTTTGAATCTTGAATCTTGAATCTTGAACCGTTCAGAAGGAGCATTAAAATGCTGAAAAACTATTTCATAACAGCCTTAAACAACCTTGTTAAAAATAAACTCTATAGTGTTATCAATATCGCAGGGCTTGCTATAGGGATTGCTGCATGCATCCTTATTACTCTATATGTTCAGGATGAGCTTTCATATGACAAACACTGGGATAAGGCAAACCTTATATATCGAATTAATAGTAAGGTTAGTTTTGTTGCTTCACTTGATGAACCATTTTCACTTACTTCGCCGCAGTTATTACCGGCTCTTAAAAATTACTTTCAACGTGAAATAGAATTTGGAACTCGAATAAAGGAAAGAACAGGGGAAATAAAAATAGGTGATGCATGTTACCCAGGAACAATTTCATTAGTTGATAAAGAGTTCATCAAAATATTCCAGAGTGAAGTAATCAGTGGGAGTCTGGTAAATACATTACAATCTCCCGGAAATATTGCTCTAAGCAAAGAAACAGCAACTCTTTATTTTGGAGATATTGATCCGATAGGTAAACTTCTTACCCTTATTCGAGATGAAGGAAAGGTGGAGCAATATAAAGTAACGGCTGTTTTTAGATTCATTTCACCAAACACTGTACTCAATATCCCGGGTTTTTCATTATTAAATGAGTCAGGACCTGACTCTTCGGACTGGCTTTCCTTTGAGCTTCAGACCTATATTCGGTTTCATGAAAAAGTGGATGAAGAAAAATCTATCACCCGTTTACCTGATTTTATCAATCAAAACCTTAAATCCAATAGTCTTGTTATTAGTCCTGATAAGAAAATGAGTGATCTTATAAGTTACAGCCTTCAAAAAATGAGTGATATCTATTTTAGTGAACTTCAGGAACAATTCAACGATCAGTTACTTAAAAAAGGAAACAAGTCAGTAATTACCATATTTATAATTATCTCAATACTGATTCTTATTATTGGTTGCATCAATTTTATGATTTTGACAACAGCAAGGGCAACACAACGCGCAAAAGAAGTGGCCATGAGGAAAGTAGTTGGTGCCCGTTTTAAACAACTGCTATTTCAGTTTCTTGGTGAATCTATTCTTATCACATTAATTGCCTTTATTTTTGCTTTGGCATTAACCGAGCTTGTACTTCCGGTTTTTGAATTGATGGTGGATAAAAAAATTGCCATTGCATATTCTTCACCGACCAATTATTTATTTTCAATCCTGCTGGTGATTTTTGTCGGATCACTGGGAGGACTGTATCCTTCCATCATATTATCGAGATTCTCACCGAGTCGAATATTAAAGACATATAAAACCACAGAATCAGAAGGTTCAATAATACTGAGAAACATCCTCGTAGTATTTCAGTTTACAGCCTCCATTGCTTTAATTGCTGCTACAATAACAGCCTATTATCAATTGCAGTATACATACAAACATGACCCGGGGTTCAATCCGGAAAATCTTCTAATAGTGGAAGGCGTAGGCAGGCCTGATATAGCTCAGTATAGAAACACATTACAGCAGGAGCTGTTAAAACATCCCGGAGTAATCAATGTATGTTTATCATCATTACAACCAAGGTTACTGGGAGAAGTAGACCAGACTCTTTTTACGTTGCAAAGGAAAACTGACGACTTAATGCCACAGCATCCCAAACTTTTCCCTAATATAAAGGTAAATTACAATTTTTTTGATACATACGAGATGACTCTGCTCTCAGGCAGATACTTCACCAAAGGGATGGATCAGGAAGAAACAGATATAACCACTTCAACACCAGCCAAAGCAGTTGTTAAGAGCCTAATTATCAATCTGGAGGCAGCAAAACAATTTGGTTTTCATTCAGCAGACGATGCTATCGGTAAGATACTTCAATCCGGAGAGCCTGGATCTCCAAATAATAGGGAGTACATAATAATCGGTGTTGTAGCAGACTCTCAATTCAGGAGTTTACGTACAAAACCGGAGCCCGAATTGTATCAACTATATCCTGATGCCACTAATTTTATTTCCATCAGGTACCGGGGAGATTATCATTATATGGTTAAAGAAGTCAGGCATGTCTGGAATAAAGTAGTCGGAGACTTTCTTTTTAGAGATAGCAATGTAAAGCAGAATCTATCCGCAACATTTTCCCATGAAAAACAGGAAAACAGGGTAATATTTACATTCTCTATTTTATCGGTTTTTATAGCTTGCATGGGTTTGTTAGGCATTGCATCCTTCACAGTAGAAAGGCGCGTTAAAGAAATAGGGTTGCGTAAGGTCATGGGGGCAAAAGTAAAGGATATAGTAAAACTTCTTGGCTGGCAGTTTTTAAAGCCGGTTTTGATTGCAAACATTATAGCCTGGCCGATAGCTATATTCGCCATGCAAGGTTGGCTGGAACGCTTCCCTTATCGATTTAATCCATTATGCATGATTCCTATTTGTGTTGGTTCAGGCATAATTGCAATTTTAATTGCATGGTTTACTGTTGCTGGTAATACAAAACGAGCGGCAAGGAGAAATCCGATT
>CAZCMD010000292.1:0-3447 GCA_964499695.1 uncultured Desulfatiglans sp. | reverse complement strand
TCATCCATGATCCCTGTATCAATCTCTTTAAGCCAGTAATCAAACCACCTGAGCACATGTTCATTTATGGCCTCGGTCTCAAATATGAATGGCTGATAACGTGAACCGGCCCATGGAGATATGATTAATTTTTTTGGTGATTTAATTCTGTTGTAATGGGAAAGGTGCTGCGTGATATGGAGATCATTGGCAGAAGGGGCAATACTCAAAACCGGGATCTTTATCTTTTCCATTTCTCGCCATGCCCCGCCGTGTTCCCAGTAGAACGGCCCGTCCTCACTGTTTGCGAATATACCGGATATCACATTTTCAGGAAGTTCCTTTCCGGGGAGCATGCCGGGCCATATGGCCTCCTGTAAAATCTTGGATACAATGTAGATAACAAAGGATGATCGCAGTACACCACCCGGATAGATCATACCCCTGTAATTATCAGTGGTCCCCGGGCATGGTACAATACACTTGAGATGAGGGGGATTCTGTATAGCAGTCGACCACTGGTTAACCCCGAAATATGAGGCCCCCATCATCCCCACGTTTCCGTTACACCATGGCTGTTTCGCAAGCCATTCCACGGTATCATAACCGTCTCTCGCCTCATTTTTTCCATGAAAGCAGAACTGCCCCTGAGAAAAACCGCTTCCCCTTGCCTGGAGCTGGACAAGGACATAACCCCTTGGACAATAGAATCGCGGGAGGGCGCTTTCAAAAAAATACTCCTTCCTGTAACCGGAGTAACCGATAATAGCGGGCCATGGCCCTTTCCCGTGCGCAGGCTTGTACAGATCCATGGCAAGCTTGATTCCATCCCTCATTTCACCATAGACATTTTTTTCAAGGATGACCCCTTCATGAACAGGGTCGGGATATATTACCTCGGGGATTTCAATATTTACGGTCATTGTCTTCTCCTTTTGAATTTTTGCTGCTGATCTCCGACCTCTCGTATGAAACTTCATTTAGAATTAAGGGACACAGATCTACACAGATGAACACTGATCATTTGTTTTTTAAAAAAATCCTGAAAATCCGTGTTAATCCGTGTCCAATTATTTGCTTTTAACAGTTTTCTACTTGATCAATCTTGCCGGCATTAATGAGATCCTTCTTCCGCTCGTTTTTTGGCGTTTGCCTCCATATAAAAGGCAATTTTGTCTTCTGTCAGTTCATAGAATATCATAATGATTCCGGCCACTATGTAACAGATTATAGGCATAAACGCTATCAGGTTCATCAAATTCGTAATAAACACGGGTGTTGCTTCCATATCTGGAGTGTAACCAATTACTTTATGAAGATAAAAGGGTATTATTGTAAGGGAAATGGCAACGCCGATTTTTATGGGCATTGTGAACATGGACATTATTAAGGCGCTGGCATTCTTACCGGTTTTGTAATACCCGTATTCTGCCGTATCCATATACATTGCCTGCCTTATGGGTGAGGCCAGTCCCACTATAAAATTGGTGCAACATATAATTGATATGTATGTTGCAGGCCCTGCCGCGCCATACATGCGCAATATAATATATCCGACAACTCCCACAAAGGCTGTATAGATACATATCTCTTTTCTTCCAACTCTCTTAATAATATATGGCCCTATAAGGGTGCTTATGAGTGTGGAAGATGCCACAAAAAATGTATACGGCTTCATCCATGAATCGTCTCCTGCAACATACTTGAAATAATATACTGCAACAGATACAAGACCGAATAAACCCACATCCCTTACCGTATCGGCTATCATTATTATCATCAACTGCCTGTTCCCTATAATCTGTTTAAGCATTTCAGGCCAGGGCATATTATATGCGGTGTTTATCTTTTTGTCCGGATCATAGGGGTCATATTTTTTGGTGCGTAAAAAAAGGTTCCAGTAGCCTAATACCTGAACGGATGCAAGTATGATCACTGTAAAGAAAAAACCATGAGATTCTCCATAACTGTGCCTCATATAATTCAGCATCGGAATAGCAGCCAGGCTGAATATAATCTGGGCCGTATAGCCATATTGCATATTCCTTGCCGAGAGTCTTGCCCTGTCATCCACATGACGTGACAGCACCGAAATAAGACCAAGTTGTGCATTAAAGGCAAAATTAAGACTGATATGAGAAATAATATATGCTGTACCTAAAAATATAATTTTAAGCCAGTAGTTCAGGCCCGGTAAATTTGTAAAGGTGAGTGTAAAAAACACAAAGGTAAAAAGAGGCATAAACAGAAGCCATGACCGGTACTGCCCCCACCGGAATTGAGTCTTCTGAATTACAGCGCCTCCTACCAGTATCGACACCGCATCCACTATATGTGTTATAAACATTAGAACTGCCAGGTGACCTGCTGCGATCAATGCCACGTCTGTAAGAAAGTAGGTATAGTAGTTTAAGGCTAGAAACATCATCATATTAAAGCCCGCATAGGAGAGACCGTAACTGTGAACCAGAGAACCAGGAAGTCTGTTATGATTCATATATAATTATCTCCTTTTTAAAAATCTCTGCCTGTAACCGGATTAGGATAATGAAATGGAGGTAGAAAGGCTGAGGGGTACATTTCAAAATATACTGAAGGCGGCTCATCCGGTGGATTTTCATTGTTGATACCTGGCGGATTGCGTCTATCAAGATCCTTCCAGCCCTGATCATAGGGCGCAAAATAGGTGTTAAAGACCTGGTCTTTGTAGATCATCCATGTACCATTACGTTTTACAAAGATATTTTCGTATACACCGCCCATCCACATACCCGAGCCATTGTACGCCCCCATCATTGAAAAGGCCCTGGAACGCATGAAAGCGGTTTGCCCGTCTTCACTCACATGAATTACCGGTTGATACTGCATATGGTTGTGCAGTTGCCCGGGGAGTTGAGCCTGTTCACCATACAGATTGAGATTGCGTCTTATACCCTTATAACCTTTGTAAACACCTCGCTGGGCAATCTCGATGGTGCCGTCCGGTGTAAATATACCCGTCAGATCATCCCATTGATTCCCGGCAAGATAATATCCGTAAACAGCATGCAACCGCTCCACCTCATCAGCATCCTGCAGCAGACCGATACGTTTTTCCAGGTCATTCATTAATGATACCAGCTCATCCTCTGATAACTCTTTGACCTCAGGCTCTGTCAGGGGTTTTCTGTTTCCTGTCACAGGATTTTCAAAGTGGAATGGCGGTATAAAAACAGAGGGATAGTTTTTGTAGTCAACACTTGGAGGCTGGTCAGGCGGATATTGTTCATTTTGTGTTGACCTTGGCAGGGCAGCCTTTGCCCAACCCTGATCATATGGAGTGCGCATGATGGAGTAGAGATGTAACCTGCTTATTTTCCATTTGCCGTTTTCTTTTTTGTATTCATTTTCATAGACCCCGGTCCCCCAGAAATGGTTTTTACCAAACTTTGCTTCCTGTGAAAAAAGGTGCCAGCGGCCCCTGGCCTC
>CAZCMD010000291.1:0-3539 GCA_964499695.1 uncultured Desulfatiglans sp. | reverse complement strand
ATCTCCGGCCTCACATCCGGTCTATCAACCATATCAAAGCTCCAGCATTTCCGGTTGAGTGCAAGGCATGTGTCCGCTATAACTCCACCGCCAGCCATAGGGTCAAAGACAAGGTCATTTTCTTTTGAAAAGAAATAGAGGATATGGGCTATAAGCTGGGCGGGTATTCTTCCGGGCCATTCATCACCAAACCTTTTATCGCAGTCTGTCCAGTACCAGTTATCCCAGGTTCTTATTCCCCATTGTAATTCATGGCATTTACCGAGGTCGTCTTTCCCGTCAAGTTTAACTGCCCACACCAGAGATTCAGGCCAGCCGTGCTTTTCGGCGGTCTGAGGTACAGTGAAACCTTTTTTAAGATCGTCATTTACAACTTTTGGCAATCTTGCCAAAAGATGTAAATGCTTTGAGATCGACTGCTGTAAAAAGCCAAATCGACTAGCTAACCTGTCCTGAGGTATACCCAGACGTTGCATCCGGTATAATTTAAGTTCAAGTGCGGTCTGTATTGAAGCCCTTAAATCAGCAATATACAAATCCACTGTTCTTCGTGCCCTGCCTATTGCCTTCCCGATTTCTTCAGAACTTAGTTTAGAATTATTCTGATATGCCCTTCTGGCAGTATCCTTTGCCTCTTCATCATTAAGCTGCCTGGGGCCTATTGCCTTTTGGGCCGCATAAAGCAGGGGATCTGTTCCATTGAGTTTTATAATCTCTGATGAGACGTCTGTTGCGCCGATACCCTTGTAAGCCTGAAACCTGTGGGCACCATCCAGTATGCGATATTTTCCAGATAATTCCGGGTGCTCCTGAATTTGAATGGGATCAAACTCAAACCCGTCCCGCATATTTTCCTCAAACATGGAGACCCTTTTATGGTCAATGCTATTTCTTGGATAGATGCTGTTATCCAGAATAACGTCTTCAATTTTTACTGTCTCTGATTTTTTCATACTCCTGATCCTTTGTTAATGGACTCTTTATTATAGGATGAAGCATTTCAGTCTGAAGTCTTTTAGGTCTTACCTTCAGCCTACAGCCTGCTTTTGGTTACAAACATCATGCCAGACCCATAAAACATGTACCTGTATGTGAGAAAAACAGATTACATCCAGTAATGGCAGGACTTATGGCTTTATTCATTTTATCGAGGAGATATTGGTGAGGTATTTATCAAAGATAAAATTATTAAATCAGTGCACAATCTCATGTGCATGATGCACATTTTCAAAGGCATATTATTTAAGTGCTTTCATTTTGATTTTTTGCCGCTCTTCCTCAGGATATGAGTAACCTTATGGTATTTATTAAGGACAATTGATACCAGACCGAGATGTCTCAATATCTTATTATAGAGTGATCGGTTTTCTTTGAAGAGCCTGCCGGCAGTCATGTTGGAAGGAAGCTTTTTGATGGCTATTATTAACTCTTGTTCCTGTTCGTGGAAAGAAAACTTATCCGGGTCTAACCCAACTTTAAAAGCAAAGGTGCGCCAACCGCCCTTATACCGGCGGCAAACCATGATCCCATAGTGTTGGTTTAATTTTTTTAGGACTTTGAGGCGGGCATCACCGGACAATTTGTTAACCCTGTATGCTGCCTTTATAACCTTGTTCATATCTTCATCGGTATGCTGTTTTCTCAGATATACCTTCGCGGGATCAATACCAGCGGCCTTAAGGGCCTTTGGATATGAGCCAAACCTTCGGCGTGCCGCATTGTAAAGACGGAGATCCGATGTATAAATAGCATTTTCA
Organism: uncultured Desulfatiglans sp.; assembly: GCA_964499695.1. Classification (GTDB taxonomy): domain Bacteria; phylum Desulfobacterota; class DSM-4660; order Desulfatiglandales; family HGW-15; genus JAAZBV01. Next base: position 1,782 of record CAZCMD010000291.1, on the reverse strand, counting down.
TTTAAAGGCAAACCTTTTTTTTGGCGATCCTTCAGGCTATTTATCACATCTTCATCGGAAAGACTGATTCCGGAAGCCTGCTTCCGATGCTTATCTGGACTCATTCCAAGCCGTGCGATGGCAGCGTCCCAGCTTCCAAAGAAACGAATCGCAGCACTCGTAGTCACTTTGTCATGGTCCTGTATTGAATTAAAGTTGAGCGGAGCACCACGTTCGCGATAGGTTTCAATGCGGTCAAGAAGGTATTCCTGGGTCCATAGTTCTTCCCAGTGAGGCAGGATACCTTTAAGGTTAATCGGTTTTTTCTTCACTCTTCTGCGCGGAATCCGAAGGGCTTCGGACATCAGTTCAGCGCCAGGATACTCCTGACGATATTCCGCAGGGGTCATGGAGTGAATTGCTATAAGATGCCAGGTAAGGATACCTGATTTTTTACCACAGATTTCGCAGACAACATAATCAAGGTATTCTCGCTTAATATCTTTGTAGTCGATTCCTGCTGCAATCAGCAGTTTTCGCCAGCCAAGAAAGGGTTTAAGAGCATAGGCAGCTTCAACAAGGTCCGGAAAGTGGCGTTTTGCGGCTGTCAGGTTAAGAGGGGCATTCTGACTATGAAGCTGTCGAATTTTAGCCACCATCCTGGAAATCTGGCTTTTGGTAGTTGAACTCATATTGATGTTTCGTTTGGTTTTGTTATTATTTGTTAGTAGCGGGAATATAAAGAAGAGACTTTATGATGTCAATCTTCTCTTTTATTTTCTCTTAAAGAAAGGTTTTTATTGCATCGGGATTATTTTTCCGGGCGTATAATTAAATTGCTTGCAATTAATAATCTTCACAATTATATATCCAGCATTGATTCACCGGATTATTACTTTTATTTTTCCCAACAGATTTTATGAAATAGAGAGGTATTGTAGGTTCTACATGAATATGTCTTAAGAAAATATGTTACTGGATTTCTTTATTGGAGCAGAGATGAAAAGATTTTATTATCTAATTGTATTTCTTGTGGTTTTCAATACATGCGGTCTTTATGCAGAAGATATCTTTCCCGGTAGTGATATAAACGATATACCATCAGGACCATTTGAATCTGAGATAACAGCCAGATTTGAACCAGACACGGATGACCTGGATAATGATGGTCTTAAAAATGCTGAAGAAGAGAAATATGGCACAGACCCTTATGACCCCGATTCTGATAATGATGGCGTCACTGACCTCTGGGAGGTTACAAATGGGACAAACCCGAACAGCAAGGATACAACAGGTTATCTGGAGGTATTTGACCTTGAGACAGCACAGAATATTCCAGGTGAGTTTAATGAAACAGTGCCTCCGATTCCTGGAGCAGAAAATGATTTTCCTTCATTTCCCTGGGATGATGCAAATGATTTACCAGAAGTAACCGATGAGAATGAACCCGAAAATACAGATGAAAATAATGAAATAGTTCCTCCTGATTCTCTAAATGAAGAAGGCCTCACCTTCTCCAGGGATAATGACGATGGCATTTCAAAAGATAGCCTCAATGAACTCGCAGATGAAGAAAACAACCAACAAGCATTATTGGATAGCCCCTCCTCCGGCCATGATTTAATCCCCATCTTAATGCTGCTCCTTCTTGGGGACAATGACAATGATGGTATGGACGATGACTGGGAGATGAGACACTTCGGCACACTTGCTAATGGCGCAGATGAGGACCCTGACGCTGATAACCTCAGCAATTTAGGGGAGTATAACAACCATACTGATCCGAATAATCCCGACACAGAC
>CAZCMD010000290.1:0-3652 GCA_964499695.1 uncultured Desulfatiglans sp. | reverse complement strand
CGGTAGGGGTCATGGGTTCAAATCCCTTCGCGCCTACCACCATAAAATACAAAAAAACCGCTTAAATATAAGCGGCTTTTCCTTTATAATCATTTCAGATTTATTCATCATTGTAGAGACGGGTTTAAAACCCGTCTCTACTGGATATAATTATATTTGGGTCATACTGCATTGTAAAAGCACGAGAGCACCATGTCCCTACGGTTTATACGAAAATTTTCTTATATTCTAAATATCCTTAGAAATACCCTATTGCTAGGTACTCCAAAATGATTAAAAAATTATGTGCATACTGTTGATGATATAGGTGATTTGTTTCTGAGGTTATAAAACTGAACTAACTTTATTGTATTCCGAGTTGCTTTTTTATGAGTACGCAAAGAGAATCTTTTATCTCATTATGTCTTGGAACCGGGGCCTTTCTGCCATTTAAAGTGTTTTCATAAATATCATGATTATTACCATGACGCTTGAGATAGCATCCGGCATTAGCCAATTGCCGAATCAGGTCTTTTCTTTTCACAAGGTTACCTCTATTTCCGAATGCATGGCATTAGAAATATAAGGTAGAGAAGGAATATCCTCGAGCATAAGATGGTATGCTTCTTTGATGTTTTCCTTTAGTTCTTCCAGTGTTTCAGCCTGGCTGAAGACTCCTGGAATTTCTTTCAATCTTCCGATATACCAGCCTTCATCAAGCCAGTATTCCATAGTAAAGCTTTTTGCCATAATCGTTGCCTTTCTTTTTATCTTTTTTATTAATACCAGCGTAATAAAAGTTTCTGTGTTTGTCAATTTTGGGTGAATACTGGATTGAAAATAATCAGGTTTTACACCATTGTCGGGGCACGCCGCACTTGCCAGCCATAGAAATAGCGACGGCGGAGCATGCCCTTAGCTTCTTCAAATTACTATGTACTCTGCACCGCTTCAGAAATACCTGTTGTTTAAATAAAACTCGTTCTTGCTTTGACTATATAGCAGTACTGGAAAGGACTATCTGGACAGGATTTAGATTGATAAACTCAGATTGACAAGCACCGAGTTACAGCTTATGGATTTAGGGTATTATCTGTTTTTGAAATCGGTTAAGTGATGGCGTGACGTTTACTGAGGTCATTGCGAAGGATCATTTTTTCATTTTATTCAGGAAGTTGGCATAACTTTCGCGCAAAGCGATTGCAGTTGGGTGTTCTTTTCCGAGGGTCTTATCAACGATATCCAGTGCGCGTTGGTAAAGGGGTTTAGCTTCATTATATTTCCCTTGACCATAATAAAGTGATGCCAGATTGTTGAGGTTTATGGCCACATCCGGATGATCTTTCCCTAGAGCTTTCTCACGGATCTCTAGTGCGCGTCGGCAAAGAGATTCAGCCTCAGCATATTTACCCTGTGTCAAATAAATTGATGCCAAGTCATTGAAGTTTTGAGCTATATCCGGATGATTTTTTCCTAGAGCTTTCTCATTAATCTTTAGTGAGCGTCGGAAAAGAGATTCGGCCTCGGCATATTTACCCTGTTTTTTATAAAGTGATGCAAGATTGTTGAGACTTTGAGCTACTTCTGGATGATCTTTTCCGAGGGCTTTCTCCCGAATCTCAAGTGAACGGCGGCAAAGGGGTTCGGCCTCGGCATATTTACCCTGAGTAAGATAAAGTGATGCCAAGTTATTGAGGACCATGGCAACATCTGGATGATCTTTTCCGAGGGCTTTCTCCCAAATCTCAAGTGCGCGGCGGAAGAAGGATTCGGCCTCGGCATATTTGCCCTGAGTGTGATAAAGTGATGCCAAGTTATTGAGGACCAGGGCAACTTCTGGATGATCTTTTCCGAGGGCTTTCTCCAATATCTCCAGTGAGCGTCGGTAGAGGGGTTCAACCTCTGCATATTTACCTTGTTTTTTATAAAGTGATGCCAAGCCGTTGAGGCCTTGAGCAACATCTGGATGATCTTTCCCTAAGGTTTTCTCCCAAATCTCCAGTGAGTGTCGGCAGAGGGGTTCAACCTCTGCATATTTGCCCTGAGTGAGATAAAGAGATGCCAAGTTATGGAGAACCATGGCAACATATGGATGATCTTTCCCTAAGGTTTTCTCCCAGATCTCTTGTGCGCGGCGATAAAGAGATTCGGCTTTATCATATTTACCCTGGTCCTTATAAAGTAATGCCAAGTTGTGAAGGTTATTAGCAACATCTGGATGATCTTTTCCCAAGTTTTTCTCCAAGATCTCGAGTGATCGTCGGTAGAGGGGTTCGGCCTTATCATATTTACCCTGGTCCTTATAAAGTAATGCCAAGTTGTGAAGGTTATTAGCAACATCTGGATGATCTTTTCCCAAGTTTTTCTCCAAGATCTCGAGTGATCGTCGGTAGAGGGGTTCGGCCTTATCATATTTACCTTGTGTTCGGTATAGTGATGCCAAGTTGTGGAGGCTTTGGGCCATATATGGATTATCTTTATCCAGGGTTTTCTCTCGGATAATTAGTGAGTATAACAAATGGATTTCGGCTTCAGGATATTTGCCCTGGAATTCGTAAAGTAAGGCAAGGTTATTGATACAGTGGGCCATATCTGGATGATCTTTCCCTAAGGTTTTCTCTAATATATTGTATAAACGATTAAAAAAGAGCTCTGCTTCAGCATATTTACCAGAAAGATATAGAGCAATAGCAGTTTGATTCAACAGGTCTGCATCGTCTGGCCGAAGAGCCAAAGCTTTCTGATACCAGACGTTTGCTTCATTATAGAATCCAGAAAACATCTCTGTCTGTCCCCTAACCTCATAGATTCTTGACTGTTCGATATTATTAATCTGTAGTGCTTCAGAGAGTAGTTTTCTTGCATCGTCAAAACGCTTTTCTCCGATTGCTTTTAATGCCAATGCATATGCATCGGAATTTAATGGAATCTGACCTGCTAATTCGCGTGCACGGGAAGAAGGCTCTACTACTTTTTGCATTCGTGATATCTGTCCTTGAAGGAATTCAATATGCTTGTCTTTTGAGATGATCTGCGCGTCTTTTAAGCCGAGTTGTCTTCTAAACTCTTCTTCAAGCAAATTCTCAATGTTACTCACTTTTCCCCTGGTTTCTGTTACATCGTCTGAAGTGGTCTCTGCAAGTTTAAGGGTCTTAATTTCTGTTGATGAAGGTGGAGTTAGAATATTGATAATAAAACCGATGAAAATAGTCCAAACGATTACTAATATAGGCCTAAGCAACCATCGTTTGTGCTTGGCACAAAAAAATGAATCACCAGCCTCATTAGAGCAGCGCAATTTTTTAAAATCTACTCCTAAAGCCCAACATCTACCCATAGAACACATCACAAAGTACAATAAAAGTATAAAGAGAGATTCTATTTGTCCATAGAATATATAAATTTATCGGAATAACTTTTCAGTTTTATGATTTACAAACTGATCGTTATCCAATACAAATCAGTAATAAGAAGGTTGTTATAGAATTCTTTTTTAATGAATAGTCTATGATTTGTCAAAAGTTAATTAATAATAATGATCTGGTAACATATTACCAGTATTACCAAGATTAATCTATATAACATATTGTTTTTAATTATCTTTTATAGCGTTATTTACCTCGACACGGTAGGGGTAATGGGTTCAAATCCCTTCGCGCCTACCACCAAAAAT
>CAZCMD010000289.1:0-3671 GCA_964499695.1 uncultured Desulfatiglans sp. | reverse complement strand
TTTATATCTTTCGCGCTTTTACCTGCCATGTTTTCCGGTTTTATATTTTCCGCCTCAACAGGTATGTCCGGTATCTTTTTAAGGGTTAAGTGTATTTGGAGTTTCATAATTTGTTCCTCTCCATTATCCGCACCTGATCAGCTCTAGGTTGGGGGTATATTCCTCTTCAACACTGTAATTTGAAAAGGCAACTGTCGAATACTGTTCAAAATATTCTTTAAGGTCAGTTGTAAGCTCTCCCCTTACCGGCATCTCAAGCCCCAGTGCCCTTCCGCTGAAGGCCTCCTTTATCTCACCATCACGAACAACCGCCCTTCCATCCTTGATCACATAAGAAGCTAAAGAGAACATCTTCTGTTTATCATCGTTATAAGGATATATCGCTATATCAGCATCAGCGCCCGCACCAAGGTGACCCTTGTTTTTTAATCCGAGCGCCCTGGCTGGCCCTGACCTGGTAACGATTGCTATCTCTTCAAAGGTATATTCCCTTGTGAGCGTATGCAGATAGGTATATTCCTTCACCTTTGGATGCAGTCTTTCATACCATGACATCCTGAAGTCCCGATCCATAAGGAGCTTTATTAAAAGGGGATAGGAAGTAAACGGCCCGGCATTCGGATGATCCGTTGAAAGAAAAATCCTCCATGGGTCATTAATGAGTAACATCAATTCCAACCCAACACACCACTGCACCGCATTGACGAGTACATCCGACTGGTATTTGATCGGGACAACGCCTGAGCCTGTCTCCATCTCAATATCCAGGCTAGACCACTTGCCCCCTTTCATCTGATGCAGTCTGAATTCCATCGGGGCATCTGCGGTCATGGTCATGGTCGGGCCAAAGACAATCAGCCCTGCATCACATGTAAATTCCGGGTGGCTGTTAAAGTAGTCGGCAATAGCTAAAGCCCCGGATGCAAAACCCCCTTTGTTTGATTTATCATAGGAATGAAACTGGAGATGTGTAAAATGCGCCCTGCTCCCTGATAAGGCCTTCATTGTTTCTAAGGTATAGGCCATGTTTCCGGGTTCACCCAGGTGATTTGTATGCAAATGAATCGAATGAGGTAATCTCAATTTATCAGCAGCCTCTGCAAGCCCAGTCATGATCATCCGGGGGGTAACACCAAATGGGGGCACTGGTGTATCAAGGTCAACAGCACCTTTGTTCCATTTCCAGTTTTCCACCCCGCCAGGGTTTACAATCTTTACAGCATATCCTTTTGTTGATTCAAGCAGCCATGCCACCACCCCCATGAGCTTTTCTTTTCTTGCTGTCTCATCAGGTTCACTCAGGGCCTTCATGACAAGGTAATTGTTTCCCATGACAGTATAACAACCAGTATCCAAAAGGGGTGTATCTCTCAATTCTTCATGGGCATGGCGCGCCTTTAAAGGCGGTACCGCGGCCTCAAATAGTGTTGTATAACCAAGCCTCGCATACTCATAACCTGTTATAAAGGTAGTAGGCACAACTCCATTGCATCCTGATCTTAGGATTTCAGTATGAGCGCGAAAATGATCCGCACTGTCTTCAGGGCAAAGTATACGCCCATTATTCACCTTTGCACCTGCCACATGACTGTGTATCTCAACACCTCCGGGCATAACAGCACAACCCTTTGCATCAATAGTCTGTGTTTCAGGAGGCAAAGGGCTATCTACTATTTTATTCTCCCTGATAGAGATATCCCTTACTTCACCGTTGATACCATTTACAGGATCAAATATCTTTCCGTTAATAATCCTGAGCATGGATTATCCTCTCCTTGATTCTTTTAAGGGCCTCTTCATCTGACAGGTGATCTGTCTCAACGATCTTTTTTACACGAAGAGGCACATTGTCCATACGGTAATAGGTGCCTGAAGCAGCTACACCTGCCTGTGCAACAGGTATCACAACGGTAGCCCATTCTGTTGTCGGATTCTTATGTGGTTCAAGATAGATGGTAGTTATCTTTTTAAGATGCTCCACAGTGTCAGCGGGCAGGTGTGCCCCAGGGTCTGTTGCAACAATAAGGGCGGCATCCACCTCTTTTCTCGCAAGGAGGCTTATCACACTGAATTCTCCTGGGTTATATCTTGGGTAACCCCTGCTGAAATTAACAGCAATCGGGTATCCTGTCTGCCATGTCATTACCTGGTTACCGCCTGCAACATTCCCGTGTCCTCTCATGGCCATTCCATAAAATCGTGTGTAATTATTGATCTCACTCACAAGGAGAGCAACCTGCTCAACATTGATATCCCTGCCCCTGCACTGCGTTACACCCAGGCCGAAAAAGATAACGCCATACTTGCATCCCCTGATCATCTCAGCAAGTTCACGCCATTTGGTGACAGAGACCCCTGCAACCACTGCATCATCTTTTATACCAATTGCATTGCCACTCACAAGTGCCCTCAGGAGGGTGGCGATCTCAAAAGTGTTCCCGGGTGTCACCTGTATGAACAGGTCAGATAATTTTGTTGTAGGTGTGGGGCGTATATCAATGGAGACGATCTTGCGGCTTTTCCGCCCTTCCGGATGAAACAACCCTTTGGCAGATACCGAATACCGCGCAAGATGACGCATATGAGATTCAAGTGGATTACAGCCCCAGAAGATTACAAGGTCTGCCCTGTTCTTTACCTCCCCAAGGGTGCAGGATGCAAGACCCACCTGCTGCCTCGCCATGAGCCCTGGCCCGTGGCAGTATGAAGAAGGATTATCCATTGTTGCATCCAGCAGTTCCGCTATTTCTACCAGTTCCCGTTGTGCCTCTGTGGTTGTGCTGCTCAGGCCGTAGACCAGGGGGAATCGCGCATTTGAAAGAATATTTGCCGCCTCTTTAATGGCTTCATCAATCGTGGAGGGCTTGCCTGCTATGGTAATGTCAGGGTTATTTGACTGTGCATGCATGAGCTTGTTTCGGCCTATCATGCATGCCTTTTTTACCTTGTTTATCCGGTTATCAACCACCTCCACTTCAATGTCATCGCAGAGGCACCCGCAGAAGGTGCATATAACATCACTGTGTACCTTTAATTCCTGATCCATTATTGCACCCGATCAGCAGGTTCAATGGTAACCTGCTCTCCCTTCCAGGCAGGTACGCCTGTGCCATCTGTATCAGAGCCGCTCACAAGCTTGTTTGCCACAGGCCCTAAAGGCAGGAAGAACAGTTTCTTTGGCACATCTGATGAAATGCATTTGACCATAACCTCGCCGCACTTGCTTGTTATTTTTACCTTCTCTCCTGAAGAGATGAAAAGCTCGGCCAAATCATCAGGGTTAATGCGCAGGGTGGAGATCTCCTCAAGATATTCGGGATTCATTTTCCCCCGCATCATCTCCGCCCCCTGCTTTCCGGTGCGTACAGTAACTAGAAGACCGCTTATCCCGGCCATTATCTAACTCCATATTTGCATTTATTTCAATTTCCCTGTTAATACATTATGTTAGGTTTAAGGAGTATAGGGAAAGTACCGCAGGGTGTCAAGGAGATAGAAGAAAAAAGGGTGTATGGCGCAAGGTAAAATACTTATATTCAAATCACAATTTACTTTTTACTATCCATATAATACCCTCCTTTTTCATGGAGATGTAAGTATGTCTTTAAAAATCCTAATTCACGAATACATTACCGGTGGAGGCTGGAAAGAGGCGGAACTGCCAGATAGCC
>CAZCMD010000288.1:0-3712 GCA_964499695.1 uncultured Desulfatiglans sp. | reverse complement strand
GCCCAGTGGGTCATAAAATTTTCATCCACTGCTTTTTCAGCGCCAAAACCCTTTATTGAAGAGGATGTCTCAACATATTTTTTATGGGACAGGAGCATCCACCCTGTAAAATTATTCTCAACCGCATTTTCCTTTATGCCCGGATGGTATTGCGGATAATCCCCAAAGGCCGTATTGGAGTGCATTACACCCTCTGCATCCACAGCAGTTGGAAATAAAACTATCTCACCGCCTCCCCTTCCACCGTAAAAGGAGGGGATCATACAGATCGTCCATAACTGGTCGTTTTTGTCATGAAAGGTGCTGCCATGTCCGGCGCCAGGGGCAAACCCTGTTGTCTTGAATGTAAGAGGATTATGGGGTGAATATACAAACGGGCCAAGGGGGCTGTCGCTTACATATATCCCATGTGAATAGGTCAGAAATTCAAGTCCGATGGCAGCATACTGAAGATAGTATTTCCCTTTGTGTTTCAGCATCCACGGCCCCTCTATCCAGGGGGACTCTTCAGGGAAATATTCCCTGTGGTTGAAAAATGGGAATATCACATCCTCGTTTCTTCTTCTTTCAAAACCGTGTGATTCATAATTGCCGAAGAACAGTGTTACAGGTTTACCTTTTTCCTTGAAGCCGTTATCCGGGTCCAGTTCAACCGCCTGAAAGGGTAAAATCTGTGACCAGCCCCAGTACATGTAATACCGGCCGTCATCATCAATAAACATGTCTGCATCGCCGTAATCACGCTGATATTCACCGACCTTTTCCCATATACCAGTCTTTGGGTCCATGCTGGCAAACACATCATGCTGGCCTTTATCGGCGGAGAATATCAGTCTCTTCCCGTCACTCACGACCGACGGGCACCCCCATGGCAGATTCTTCGCCTCCACATAGGTCCAGTCTCTCATGTTTCCGGAATACCAGTAACCTCCGCCTCCGGTGATAAAGAGGTAGTAATCATCCTTATGGAGTACTACAACCGGTTCCCCTGCCCTTCTGGCCCTTTCCGATCCCACAGCTATGTTGAGTGGATTACAGAATGTGAGCGGCTTGTCTTTTATCCTGACGGTGAAATTTCCGGATTTTTCAGAACCCGCCGGTTTAACTGAAACAGCCGGCTTATCAGAAACAACCTGTTTATCCGAGGTATCAGAATTGTCTGAACCACAGGAAAATAGTGTAATAGTAACCAATGCAACTGTTAATAAAAAGATTACTGTTCTTAATGTTATTTTATTCATAATCTTAAATCTCCGCTGGTTTAATAATTTCAAAGTACCTATCTCCACCTGTCTATGGAAACAGTTATTGGCCTGTACATATGCCATGCCTGCATCATGGGACTCGCATTACCCCCTGCCACAACAATATCTATGGTGCCCGGTTTAAATACCTTATTAAGGGTGGTGTCAGGTTTCCCTTCGGTGTCAGGTGTATCCCTGAAATAATGAGAGGTCCTCAGTTCACCAAGGAGTTTTACCGCATGTTCAACAAGGTATTCGGCTATTTTCTGTTTTGTAAATCCCTCACTCTTTAATATCTCAGCGCGCTTGGGTGATATGATGATCACAGCACCCATCGGGAACTCAAATTCGGCGATATCAGCAGCCACATGGTCCAGTGTGAATCGAACATGCCCGTAATTGCCGGAGTGTGCCCAGCCGCCTGTGAACATTGTGAGTGTATTCTCTTCTTTCTTAAAACCCATGGATTCACTTAATGACTGCCATGGGCTTTGCTCCTCAAACTCCGGGAACATAAAGGGCCAGGTGCTTATATTGCCCACGACCGCCATCATATTTATACCGTTAACGCCTCCTCCCAGATTAATAATAAATAATCTCAGGGCGCGTCCCATAACCGCATTGGCGTAATTTCCCGGCCCCAGCACGGAAGTGCCTGCATTCATCTCCAGTTCATTCCGGATAGGGCCATTCACTACCTGCATGAAGGAAAAGGCATTTGTGGAACGCACAAGGGAATTAAGGTTATGTTTATCGTATGCCTCAAGGGTCGCTAAGAGCACCGGCAAATGGCGGGGTTCACAACCGGCCATAACGGCATTTATTGCAACCTTCTCAACTGTTACACCCAGCCCTTCCGGCATCATGGCCTTGACAACTATTGTTTCGGGATTGATGCCTGTACCCTTCAGCATTTCTATAACCCTGGCCTCAGTGGGAGGGATAACAGGCAGACCGTCTGTCATACCATTTGAATGGAAATATTTCTGGATTTCATCAAGGGTACCGCTTGTTATAATCCTCTCTCTTTTCGGCGCTTCAATATAACCTGTTTGTTTTTCATTATCATTCAGGGGAAGGGTCAGGCATGATATGACATCATCAATGGCCTTTTCCTCCTTTGAGAGCTCCATTGTCTCGGCAGGATACGGGATAGCGACATAGCGGAGCGCCGCACCCTCCCGGCTTCTTGTAGTATCAGCAACACTCAGGAGGGTATCAAACATCAATACTGCACCCGGTAAACCCATCTTTTCAAGCTTCGCAGACCACTTGAAGGCATATGAGGTAGTGGATGAGGACGGGGCGCCGGCATAAATAAAGGCATCGGCATTTTCCCTCATTTCATTCCAGAGCGCAGGATCATCCTCCGAGTAACCGGTGTTGCGTCCCTTGATGGTTATAACGATATCGGGTTGCCTTTCCCGCAGTCTCTTTTCAATCTTTAATAAGAAGTTTTCAAATCCGGTTCCGCTGCCCCAGGAGTTGATCATATAGATACGTTTTCCTTTTAAAGATGAAAGCCTTGTGGAGAGTGGAATGCGTTCGATCCGCGGCCAGATACCGCGGGGGTCCATTACAGAGTAGATACCTTCTGTGTTTTTCACATCCTGTGTTAAAGCGGATGTTGAAGCAGGTATAATGAGGAGAAAGATAATAAACTGAGAACAAAGAAGTTTAAAGAAAATATTGGTTATTTTACACGGCATAATCTTCCTCAGTAATTAAGGGTAAACATATAAAATCGTTATTTCATTTACAGATAATTATATTGACACAATTTTGCCTTTTGTATACCTGTATACATTATTTGCTGTAAATTGCATATAGATTAGTTTCCTTCCGAAACAAATCAATAAAATCGGATCCATTTCCTATTGTGGAATCCGGCATCTTTAAATTTAATGGAGGAATCCATGCAAATCCCAAAATTTTTTCACCGTTTAATTATTTTATTGGCAATATTTTTTACATTCGCAGGCATGACTTCAGGTGATACCCCAAGCCTCAGCACAGGGTCTGAATTAAACCCGGTTAAAACATCTTATGGCCCTGTCCGGGGCCTTCATGAAGATAGTATCTATATTTTCAGGGGTGTCCGTTATGCTTCTCCACCTGTCGGTAAATTAAGATTCAAGCCGCCTGTTCCTCCCGAGCCATGGAGCGAACCTGTAGAGGCTTATGAATTTGGCAACCAGGCGATGCAGTCTGTCGGGCCGGGCGGACCTGCAGCAGGCAGCCAGAAAACTGATGAGGACTGCCTGTTTCTTAATGTGTGGACGCCGGGACTGGATATGAAAAAACGTCCTGTCATGGTCTGGCTCCACGGTGGAGGATTTTCCTCAGGATCAGGAGGGGATGCCTTCAGTAACGGTAAAAATCTCTCCCGCAAAGGGGATGTGGTTATTGTCACTGTAAACCATCGATTGAATGTCTTTGGCTTTCTGCAGTTAAGTGAAGCATGGGGT
>CAZCMD010000287.1:0-3727 GCA_964499695.1 uncultured Desulfatiglans sp. | reverse complement strand
TAAAATAACTGCCGGTAAATTCAAGTATAAAACCTGCTGCGCTCGCAATAAACATACCGCCTATTGCCCCGAATGTGCCGCCCATCCCTACCACAGAGGCAACTGCCTTCCTGGGGAATATATCCGAAACCGTGGTAAAGAGATTTGCTGACCAACCCTGGTGGGCCGCTGTTGCAAGGCTTAAAAGCCCCACGGCTGCCCAGACGTTTGAGACCCTTGATGCAAATATTATTGGCAGAGCACACAGGGCACAGACAAGCATGGCTGTTTTCCTGCTCCTGTTTACTGACCACCCGTGCTTCAGGAGAAATGAAGAGAGCCATCCGCCTGAAATACTCCCGACATCTGCCATAAGGTATATTATTATTAAAGGGGCTGCAAATTCATTTATTGTCAGGCCATGTTTTTCATGAAGGAATTTAGGTATCCAGTAGATATAAAACCACCATGCGGGGTCGCTTAAGAGCTTGCCAAGGGCAAATGCCCAGGTGCCCCTGTATTTAACCAGCATTTTCCAGGGTATTTTAACCTGTGTATCAGGGGGATCAGACTGAATATAATCAAGCTCGGCCCTGCCCACATATTTACTGTTGTGAGGTGTGTCATAATACCTGAACCAGAAGATGAGCCAGATAAATCCCGCCGTACCTGTTAATATGAAGGCCTCCTGCCACCCCCACAGGTCAGTAATAAGGGGGACAACAAGGGGGGCGAGGATTGCGCCTGCATTTGAACCGGCATTAAAGAGGCCGGTGGCAAAGGCCCTTTCCTTTTTAGGGAACCATTCGGCAACTGTTTTTACGGCAGCAGGGAAGTTACCTGCCTCAAAAAAGCCCAGGAAAAATCGTGCAACACCAAAACCAAAGGCTGAGCCTGCAAGCGCATGGCCGATAGCGGCAAAACTCCAGCCTGTAAGTGAGGCTGCATAACCCTTTTTTGTGCCGAATACATCCATTAGTCTTCCTACCAGAAGAAGACCTATGGCATAGGCAGCAGTAAAGGCTGTAACAATATAGCCATATTCTATCTGGTTCCAGCCTATATCTTTTTCCAGAACAGGTGCCAGTATACCTATCACCTGCCTGTCCACATAGTTAATGGTGGTTGCAAAAAAGACAAGGGTTACAATCACCCACCTGAAATGGCCGATTTTTTTCGCGTCAGTTTGATTTTTATCAGGAACTGAATACATTTTTACCCTTGTTAAAGGTTGAATGAACCTCTTATCCCCAGTTCAAGCCCCCTGAGTTCAGATAACCCCCTCATACGCCCTAAAAGTGAATAGCCCGGGTATATACCCTTTTTCTCAAGCTCAAATAGCATAAGCTGGCCATGATCAGACCTCATGGGCATTACAGGACGCTCCACACCTGATTGTTCTCTTTTGTTCTGCTCAATAAGCAACTCTTTCATGATGGTGTACAGGTCAATATCACCCTCAAGATGCGATGATTCAATAAAATTGTCCTTTTCATCCCTTTCAAGGTTTCTTAAGTGGGCAAAATTGATTTTACCTGCAAAGGCCCTCACCATGCTGATAAGGTCATTGTTAAAGCCTGCTCCAAGGGAGCCTGTACAAAAGGTTAAGCCATTATGTATGGAATCATATGTATCCAAAATTTTTTCAATATCCTTTCCGGTGCCTGCAACCCTGGGTAGCCCCAGGAGTGTCCAGGGCGGGTCATCAGGGTGTATTGCCAGGAACAGGCCATATTCTTCAGCAGCAGGAGCTGCCTCCCTGATAAATTTATAGAGGTTCTCTCTTACTGTGTCTTCTCCAATGCTGTTATATTCAATGACCGCCTTTTTGAAATCGTTAATGGACAGCGTGAAAAGGGAACCCGGAAGGCCGAATAATATCGTCTTTATCAGGCGCTCCTTCTCATCTTTCCCCAGGTTTTTATAGTGTTCTTCTGCCTCAGTTATAATGTCAGGGGTATAATCCCTTTCTGCGCCGGGCCTTTCCAGGATAAAAAGATCAAAGGCGGCAAATACCTTTTGCTCGAACTTTGTGGTTATAGTCCCATCTTTTGTGGGTACATTGAGGTCAGTGCGCGACCAGTCCAGTACAGGCATAAAATTATAACATATGGTCCTGATACCGCATTGAGCCAGGTTGCGCATGGACTCCCTGTAGTTATTGATAAGCTCAGTGCGGTCTTTCGCCCCTTTTTTTATGTTTTCATGGACTGGCAGGCTTTCAACAACAGACCATTTCAGACCTGCCTTTTCAATCTCATGCTGCCTCTTCATTATTTCATCAACAGACCATACTTCGCCCACAGGGATATGGTGCAGGGCTGTCACTATACCGGTAACGCCGACCTGTTTTATCTCCCTCAAGGTTATCGGGTCATTCGGGCCGAACCAGCGCCATGTATGTTCAAATGCCATATATCTTTAAACCCCGCTGAATGCGCTGAACCCGCCGTCAATGGGGATAATGGCCCCGGTTACAAATGCTGATGCATCGCTTGCAAGCCAGATCACAGGGCCGATCATCTCTTCCGGTTTACCAAACCTTTTAAACGGGGTAAGGCTGATGATGGATTTACCCCGTTCTGTGAGTGAGCCATCTTTATCTGTTAAAAGCTGCCTATTCTGATTTGTGAGAAGAAACCCGGGTGCGATTGCATTGATCCTTACGCTGCTGCCGAATTTCTGTGCCAGTTCAACAGCCATCCATCTGGTAAAATTATCAACAGCGGCCTTGGCTGCGGAATACCCCATCACCCTTGTTATTGCCCTTACTGATGCCATGGATGAGATGTTGATTATAGATCCCCTGCCATTTTCTGCCATGGATTTGGCAAAGACAAGGGTAGGGATGACAGTTCCGTTAAGATTGAGATCAGTAACCTTTTTGAATGCATCCATATCCAGGTCAAAGATATTTTGTTCGACGCCTATCGTGGCTCCAGGCATGTTACCGC
Source organism: uncultured Desulfatiglans sp. (assembly GCA_964499695.1). Lineage (GTDB taxonomy): Bacteria > Desulfobacterota > DSM-4660 > Desulfatiglandales > HGW-15 > JAAZBV01. The sequence goes on along the minus strand of CAZCMD010000287.1, from coordinate 794 downwards.
CTGCAGCATTAATCAGCACATCTATTTTGCCGTATCTAGCGAGTATTTTTTTATTGACCTCAATGAGTCTGTCCCGGTCAAGCACATCACACTGAAAGCTTGCGATCTCCTTTTTACCGGTTTTAAGGGCTTTAACCCTCTCTCTTAAGCTGGCCTCAGTCCTACCAAGGATGATTACCTTCGCACCAGCACTTAAAAAGCCCTTTGCAAGAGCCCCGCCTATAATACCTCCGCCGCCTGTTATTATCACAACCCTGTCTTTGATGTTGAATAATGAACTGATGAATTCCATGTTATTCCTGATCCGGTAATGATCCGGATGATCTAATTATTAGTTATCTATTCATACTCATTGGGTACAGCACAGATTATTACAACCGGGCTGTTTTCAGAGCTGTTTCTGAACTGATGCTTTTCATCAGGAAGGACAATGGCAAAATCACCGGCTGATAAAGGATGCCCTGTTCCTTGCTCATCAACAAGTTCACCCTGACCGCTGATCACATAGTTTAAATGCTCAAAACCGTGGGTATGATATGGTGTGTGTCCGCCCGGTTCAATGGTAAATACCCTGAAGCAGAAGGATGGTGAACCGTCCTTTTTAGAAACAGGCACCTGTTTATAAACCTTCTCAGCCCCTGCCATGGTCATTTTTACCTTTTCTATCTCATTCAGCCTGATAGTTTTCATTTTGTACCCCTGTTATTAATTTAAAGTTAAAATACATTCCCATTAAGCCGGTGTCAATAAAGCATATGCATTAAAACTAAAGATTGACTGATTTAAATAATGGG
>CAZCMD010000286.1:0-3734 GCA_964499695.1 uncultured Desulfatiglans sp. | reverse complement strand
GCATCTGCCAGTGCCTTGCGAGGTGCTTGTTTCTCGGGTGCAAGGATAGTCTCCCAGTCCTGATCTTTTGTTTTAAGTACGCCATCCGCGTTGAAGGCAAAATCCTTTTCTCTTGCTATGATAGTTTCAATCTCGGTGATCTTACCATTTTCAACCTTAAGCCGGTTGGCAAAGAGGATAGGGCGGACAGTCCCCTCTTTGGGCATTTCTTTTGCTCCACCAAACATGGCATTGGGTACGCTACCGGTGGGTACAGCGTCACTATTACCTGGTGCTCCAACGGGAGTTTTTGCAGGTGCAGGTGCTTTTGCACCAGGTGCTGCGCCACCACCCATACCGGGGCCTCCAGTCATCATACCGCTTCCAAGTGTTTTTGAATCGAAAGGTTCTTCAATTACTGCAATTGTAGCTGTAGTACATTTCTGGGTATCAACCAGGGTGCGTCTGAGCAGGGGTTTACCCGCTGTTTCCCAGAAGCCTTTGCCAACCTCTTTCTGGATGCCGTTTTCAGTAAATTTCACTGTCGGAGCAAGAGGCAGGTTTGTTGTTGTGTGTGCCTGAATGGCCTCAAAGTACATGTCTGTTATCTTGACAAGATTTTCACGGGTGCAATTGTCATTTTCTGTTTGTACCTTTGCGCATGCAGTACATACGAATGCTGCAAGACACACTGTCATAAATAATACTGCTGTCCTTTTCATCTTTGAATCCTCCTTAACAATAAATAACAATTAAAATTTGAAAACAAGAAGCTGGTTGATAAAAATTATTTTTCTTGAGGAAAGAAGTATATGGAGCTAAGCACTCTGTGTCAATAGAAACCCTGCATTGGAAATTTTGAATTTTGAATTTTAAATTTTGAATTAATTTATCTTGATCCTACAGCCTAAAACGCTTCAGCCTGTTTTCCCAATCTTGAATTTTGAATCTTGAATTTTTAATTATAAATCCCTTGCTTTTAAAGACAACTGGCAGTAAACAAAGAGCATCAAACCGCATTCAACAAATATATAGCATTTACAACTCTTCTTGGGGAGAACACAACATGGCCCAGATGACTAAAGAGATGATTGATATGCTTGAAAAGGTTCCTTTTGCAATCCTTGCCACCGCCACCCCTGATGGTAATCCCAATGCCGTACCAATCGGCGCGAAGAAGATCCTTGATAATGGAACTATCCTTTTGTCAGACCAGTTTTTTAACAAGACCCTCGCAAACATGAAGGCAAATCCCAGGGTATCCCTTACCTTCTGGAAGGATCATGGGGGCTACCAGATAAAGGGCTCTGTAACCATTGAGACAACAGGCAGCAGGTATGAAGAGACAGCAAAATGGATAGAAGATATGGGAAAAAAAATGGGGTATCCGCTGAAATCCAAGGGTGCTGTGATCCTTAAGGTAGAAGAAATATATTCCATTGGAGCCGGGCCGGATGCAGGCAAGCGGCTAGCTTAAGATTTTATTTACACCAAACGTCATTCCAGTGCAGACGGGAATCCATTTGTTTTGAATTGTGATTCTTAAATGTTTTTAGAGACCAGGCTTATGTTTCCCTTATAGGTTTGTAAGTTGAAAACAATATAAAAACAGGAGAAATTATTATGAGTATTATAAAACAGAATTCAAAATCAGGTTTCTTTTCACGCGTAATAATTTTAACAGTAACAATCTTTTTTGTGTTTGTTTCAACAGGGGCATATGCCGCTGACAAGGTTTTAACACAGGAGACACTGCTTGACCGGATACAGATCGAGGATATGATTGTAAGGTACTATGTGGATATGTCAGCAGGCAAGAGTCATGATCTTACCCTGTACTACACTGAGGATGCTGTTCTTGATGTTAATGGCCTGATTTCCACGGGCAGAGAGGCTATTGAAAAATTATATGCCGGTTTTGGCGGCAGTGAGGCCCCTGCCTTTAAAGGAGCGCTCCATATGCTGCTTAATAATGCCATTGTTAATGTAGATGGAAACAATGCAACAATATGGGTAGTCTGGACCGGTTTTATAAATGAAGATATTAAAGGTTCACCGAAAATACTTGAGCAGGGCACAGAGTTTGATGAGCTTGTAAAGGTCAACGGCAAATGGTTGATCAAAAAACGATACATTACTGCTGATAGCGGTTTATCAACAGGCGACTGGCCGAACTATAAGCCCAGAAGTTTCAGATAATAGAAAGGAGGAAGGTCCAAGCCTGATCTGGACCTGCAATTAAAAATGCCATTTTGCACTAATCAGAATTGCCCCGATAGATTAAAAAACGGCCGTTTCACAGAATACATGGATGGTATTAAAACGTGCCCTGTCTGCAACAGCCCTCTCACAGACAACTCTCTTGAACCTGACCGTAATGGTAAAAAAATCTATAATGATCTCGTAAATCAAATACTTGTTGCTACCGGCCTGAAAGTCGAAATTGACCTTGCTAATAAAATCCTTATTACTGTCGGCCTCCTGTTAGTATACCGCCTGCTGTATATCATCCATTTACCCTGGGTGGATCTTTCAGGGCTTTCCGGCAGCCTGATTACGAGATATTTTAATTCTGCAAGGCTCTCAATAGGCGCACTGGGAATTATGCCCTTTATTACTGCCTATTTTCTGGTGGAGGTCTTCTCTCTTGTAATCCCTCCTTTAAACAGGTGGCGGAAAGAAAAACATGAAGGGCGTAGAAAACTAACTATTACTGCAAGGTGGCTGACACTTGTCCTGAGCCTCATCCAGGGAACAGGCATAGTTGTAAGCCTTTCAAAAATATCTCGTCCGGATGGATCACCGGTACTTGCCGGTACAGGTCTGGAATTCAGTCTTATCATAGTTATTACATTAACTGCCTGTGTTTTTATCAGCCTGTGGATTGCTGACCTGATCAGTTCCAGGGGTATAGGTAATGGCATAAGCATGCTGATCTTTACAGGGGTTATATCCAGTCTGTTTTCAGATCTTTCTTTTTCATTCCATAACACGATGTCTGTTATGAATCGAATGGATGGTCTGGTGAAGATTTTTATTATGCTTTTGATAATTTTTGGTTCAGGGGCCTTAAGCGTGTATATGGAGAGACGTAAATACGATCTTGAAGTGAAGCTTAAAAATAACAGCAATGTTGTTATGCCTTTTAAATATAATATCTCAGGTATTACCCCTGCTGCCCTGGCAGTTAACATTGTTTTAACACCAGCGAGCGTCACCTATTTTACCAGGGACTACCCTGATATTATAAAATACTTCCAGTATGGTACCTGGACCTATTCTATAACCGTTACAATAATTATGGTTGTCTTCTATTTCTGGTTTACAGCCATGTACTATAACCCGGACAAGATAGTTAATTTTCTAAGATCAAAGAACGCTGAGCCGCTCCTGCCAGATAGTCTTTCCTTTGAAAAACTGCTGGATAAAAAACTCACTACTCTCGCCATATGGGGTGCAGCATACCTGTTTGTTTATTCAGTATTATTAAACCGGGGAATTTTTTATGCCTGGATAATATTCAGCGGGATAACTGTAATCGAGTTTGTTTCTATTTCTCTCGATATTATCAATGATGTGAAGGCCAGGAAGAAATACGGTAAATTTGTTAAGATAGATGAATTTCAAAAACCCTATGAAGCCGGGTTCATAAAGAATCTTCTTGATCAGAATGGCATTCCGTGCTTTTTAGAAGGTTACCATTTAAGGAGTCTTTATTATTTTTTCGGCCCTTTTGTAGGTATTTCACTTTATGT
>CAZCMD010000285.1:0-3742 GCA_964499695.1 uncultured Desulfatiglans sp. | reverse complement strand
GAGGCCTTCCAGGTCCAGACTATCTTTCCTGTTGCAATGTCCACCTCATAGAGCACATCATCAATAAGCTGCACATTCCTGTTAATCTTTTCATTCTTTACATTGTAATGGGCCAGGGCAAGTAAGGTCCCCTTTTTTGTGTCCACGGGAGGGGCATCAGGTATGTAATAACCGGTCGGGTTTCCCTTAATCTGCATGTCATGGTGCTGCCTTGAAACCCACATTTTACCTTCCCCCTCATTTGCCTTTCCTTCCATCCATTTGTCAAAGCTCCACAGGACATTATCATTAAAATCCCTTATCTGTATCTGGATAGCATCCTGCCTGCCGTGTTTCCACGGGGAAGTGGCGGACAACAGGTATCCCCCCGGGTATACCTTGTTTGGATGATGGAGTTTACCTTTCCATAGATGAACAAGGTTACCGTTCATATCAATAAGGATGCCCTTATCAGCTGAGAGGATAGTAAAACCGTTCCAGCATTTATCCGGTTTATAAATGGTTGTCCCAAGGGGGTAAACGCTTGGATGGGCATAAATGGATGCAGGGAATATTAACAAAAGTGCGATTGTAAAAGAAGCGATAAGACGTTTCATTTTTGACCTCCATGATTAGAAGGGTTTAAAAAAATGTATTTATCCGGATTATTTTTGAAAGCTAATGCCTTTTAATGGCATCTAAAGTGGTGAGTTGTCAACATCAAAAGGCGCATGTAAATTGGGGCACGCTGCAGCGCACCCCAATTTGTTACTGTATCTTTAGTACCTGGCAAAGTTCGGAACTATATTACTGTACTTTTTCACAAGCGTATCCCAGTTTTTAGGCAGGGTTATTTTTTTTGTAACAAAGTCATTCTCTATACCGCCAACGCTTTTCAATAAACCTGTCCATGCGCCCGGACCGCCCGCAACTATAATCATAAGGCTCTCAGGATCAACCGCAGGCGGAGGTGCCGAAAGAATATCCTTTGCCTCTGTCTTTGCACCCTGGCTCTGCTGGTAAGCGGTCATGGGCGATTCAGCACCCTTCATTAGAAATGCCTTCAGGTCCTCCTTTGTCCACCCTTCGCTTGCTAGGATCTCTGCATGAGACGGGATCACTATAAAGCATGACATGCTCCAGGGATTCATCGCCTTCATGGAGTCTGCTATCCCCTGCGCATCTGTACCCTTTGGCACGGCCTGTGTGTAGATGTTCGGGAAAAATACCGTGACCGTGCTCTCGTCTCTTTTAAATCCGCGATCCACATGGAGTGGTTCCCACGGGCTCTTGTCTTCATCTTCTCCAATAACAAGGCTGTACTTTAACGGGTTCCCTATTACCCCCATGTCTTCCACACCCTTGCGTGCCCCACCGATATTTTTAACAATCAATCCTATGGTACGGCCTATGGCTGCATTGGCGATGTTGCCCGGGCTTAATGCACCTGATCCGTAATTCACCTGTATCTGATCCCTTATTGGCCCGTTGATAATAAAAAATGGCGCCCATGAACCGGTGCTTACCTCAAATGTATCAAACCTGGTCTTCTGATCAGCAAGCATTTCAACGGCTGTTATTATTACAGGCATATGTGTTGGCAGGGCCCCGGCCATTACTGCATTAATGGCAATCTTTTCTATTGTGGCCTTCCCGTGCCTTGGGATAACCTCAGCGACAACATGGTCAGGAGGTAAATCTGTGCCCTGCAGCATCTCCTTAACTGCCTCTTCGGTTGGCGGGGCTATGGGGAGCCCGTCTGTCCACCCTTTTCTGTAGTAGAAGCGGTTTACATCCTGATAGGTGCCTTTAAAGGCGATCCTGGGCGGCGGTTCTGTTGCCCACTTTGGCGCCCTTTCATGCTCTGTAAGGGGTTTTGTGAGGGCCTCGACTATGCGGGGCATGACCTCTTTCGTCCCTGCGTCTATCTCTGCCTTTACTGTGGATTCACATGCTATGTTCAGGGGCAGGAACCTTAAAACAGGCATACCTTTATTTGATGAGGCAGATTCTGCATCCCCGATAAATCCCGGATTAGCCAGCAGCACGGCCGGCTTCTTAAGCTCCTCGATAGACATTGCGTTAAATACGAGGAACTTGGTGCAGGAGCCTCAGTCACCCACAAGAAGGACAAAGGCATCGTTGCTCTCTACCCATTTCTTGAATGCATCCTTCTTCTCTGTTTCTATCTCTATAACATTCCATTTATCAGAGTGATATATGCTGACCTCTGCATCAGGATAGCTCTCTTTGATGCGATCCTGCAGGGAGGCTGCTATAGGCATTGCAGCACGTTTGTAATTGGCGAATATACCGATCTTTTTACCTGCAAGGGATGCAGGTCTTTCTGAAATGCCCTTAAGGGGTTTAGGGGCTGCATCTCCCCAGGGGCTAAGGGCCTCATAAACGATTGGTGACGTATTCTGTGCAGCAAGTCTCTCAGGTATGGTAAGAGACAAAACAGCCAGAATTACAAGGATAATTGTTTTTATTGAGAATCGAAATCCCAGCATAGGTTTACCTCCAAAAAATTATTATGCCGATTATATACCCATATTGCAGCGGCTGCAAAAACAAAACCGCGGATAAGTGTTTTTATCCACCCTCATCCGCGGTTATTTACCGATTAATCATAGGGATATTAATTAGTGACCATCCAGAAAGAGGCAAACTCTGGATGGGGCTTTCAGCGGTCAGCCATCAACTCTCAGCCAAATCTTTGTCTTTAATGACTTTTGCTGAAAGCTGAATGCTGAGAGCTGATCGCTTGAATCCAAAAACAACAGTTTTTGGATGAATACTAACTAACGCCAGTCATCTATCTTAATACTGCGACCATACCTGAAACCACCAGCGCTCCAGTAATTGTTATTTGTAGCACCGGTAACAATTATGGGTATCTGCGGCCCCATCATACGCATCATCTTTGCTGCCGGTTTGGGTGCAGGGGTTGCAGCCCTTACATCTGGATCAGCCTTGGGTGGAGGGCCAAACAATGCACCCGGCGGTGGAGCAATAGCCGCCTCCAGTTCCTGTATTGTACTATATTTTTCCTTTACAAAATTAGCTATAGGCGGGCTCAGAACAAAGAACGTCCCGAACAGGAATCCCTGCTGTTTTGCTATCTCCTTCATGATATTCGGGTAATCCATCTCTTTTCCCCAGGAATTTACAGCCCAGTTTGCAGCAGAAAGGATACCCCAGCCTGTAAAAAGACTTGCTACGTTTTCACCCTTTTTAAAACCCAGACGTACAGAGAATGGGTCAAATGGAGATTTTTCTTCATTTTCAGCGATAACAATGTTGATCAGGTTGCCATGGTTACCGATAACCCCCATGTATGTTGTACCGACCTTGCTGTTGTTCCCGACATTAATAGAGGCAAGGCTGTATGCCCTTCCTATTGTTGTATTTGCATGGGCGAATGGGCCAACAGCTCCAACACCATAATTGAGACCTATCTCATCGCGGATGCTCCCGTTGATTACTACAGCGCTCATAAAACCGTTATCAGAAATGGATATGGCCTCCTGAGATATCCCTGAGGCGGGGTCACCTGAAAGAATAGCAAGAAGCACTGGCATATACTCGGGTTTGCAACCTGCCATTACCGCATTGACAGCAACATCCCTTACTGTAAATGTCCAGTATTCAAAATAACCGCCCGGGGTGGGGGCCATTTTACCTACTATCTTGTCAGGGTCCTGGCTTGTGCCCATGAGCATTTCATCAACACGCTCTTTTGTCGGGAGGACAATGGGCA
>CAZCMD010000284.1:0-3785 GCA_964499695.1 uncultured Desulfatiglans sp. | reverse complement strand
GGCAGTCATCTCATCATCCATAATTGCAACAACGCCAAGCACACCCTCAATTGTCTTGGCTCTCTCTGCAAGTGTTATAAGATCCTTTTTTGTCTTTACCGTGTTGCCAAGGGCAGTCGCTGCGGCATCTGCCATGGCCGCAGACCTTGCAGTTACACAGACAACATCGGAAGTACCCATACTGAAGGAATGGCCTATTTTACCGGATGAAGAGCAGACGCCAAGGGGCATCATCTTTTGAGGGATGACAATACCTATCTTGTCACTTAATGGTGATTGGCCGGCATAAATGGATACGGTAACATCCCTTAGAACATTCATGTATATGTCACCCCCGTTTTCTATGATTATCTGCGGGGATAAATCCTTTAGCCCATATGCTACATGCTGGGCTACTGCACCTGCGACAGCGGCCATGGGGCCAACCCCTGCTTTTTTTGAGCATGATATCATGTCCCTTATGATCAGAGGGGCATAAGGGTCATCAGGCCAGGGTGTAAGTGTGGTATAAAATTCGGGATGGGCCTCTATATAGCCTTCAAGCCTGAATCTAAGTTCATGAACAATATCCTCTGTCTCCTTTTTGAGTGCCCTTTCCGCACTCACCCACAGGTCGGTCTCCTTTACAGAAACATGAAAGGTGTTAAGCCCTTTGACCTTTACCCTGTTTCTGTAATGGCGTTCTATATATTCCATTTATCTATCCCTTTTTTTTACAAGACACCGGTCGATTATATCTCTGGCCTTTTCCCTCAACTCAAGCCCTAAAGGGTTCCTGGCTCGAATGCTGTCAGCCAGTACTGACATGGTGTCATAATAAACCCGCCATGCCTTTCGTTCCTTTTCATACTGCTCAATAAGCCCGTATTCTTTACCCGAACAGAAATCCATTGCAGCAGAAACTCTCTTTGCACCTGAGCATACAAGCCTGCTGGCCCAGTCAGGCTTCCCATCATAAGCAAGAGAGATCGCCTTTAATGCAAGCCTTAAATATACAACAGTAATGGGGATATGGGAGATAAAGCAGCCTGTATAAGGGCCCATAAGCCCTTTTACCCTTTTCTTGCCTCCTGATACAACCTTTGAGAGGCTGGAAAAACAGAGGATGCGGATATAATCTCCTATGAGTTTTGCGACCTGGGTATCCATGACCTCTCTTTTTGCAAAGGACTCCTTATCGTGCCGCATAATGAGTCCGGCCTCATGAAGGTATGCGAGGCGCTCGGGCCTGTTAAAGAGGGTTGAGATGATATAAGCCTGATCCTCTGCCCTGCCTATAAACGACGGTGTAAATGGCCTGTGCCTTTTAAGGCTTTCAACAAGGATACCGGTTGTGCCCCCTGTAGCATGTATCCTCTCTATGCATTCATCCATGCCATTTATGCCGCTCTCTTTGCCATATCCTGTCATCATCTCTGCTACTGTTGAAAGGGCCTGCGGGAGGCGGCTGAAGAATATCATCTCATCCGGTTTGAAGGCACCTGAAGGGTATGTTACATCAGGGGTAAATAGCCCCTTATGGATATCCGCATCATTAACAAGCGCGCCTGCTAACATCCCGAGTTCTACGGGTGTCCCTTTTGAGTCAACACCCGTTGCACCCCACAGGCGGCTCTTAAAATGCTCAAATGCGGATTTACCGGTCTCATGCACAAGCTCATTTTGTGGAAACACCTGGTCAAGGTCGATTTTAAATGTTGCCTTTATTCGTGCATCTATCATGACATTCCAGAACAGGGCCATGGCCTTTAAGAAGCTGTAATGGCGGCCATACTCACCATCCACCCCGAAAATCTGCATAAGGTCTGAGCCATTACGGTTGAGAAAACCCGCTGCTGCCGGGATCAGGATATCACGCACAATTTCCTGCGTATCCTTTTCAGTAAACAGATATATATCAAGGTTATCAGGGATGTCTGTTTCTGCAAGGAGCGACTCAAGATATGGCCCTGCTATCTCATGCAGCCCTTTGTGTGTTACTGAAACAGACATGAGCATCACGGGTTTTGACCCGGGAGGTGCATTTCCACGCGCCTTTTCAAAATGGAGTGCCTCCTTAAAACCTTTAAGCCCGTATAAAAATTCATTGTCTTTATTGGGCGCGCCTATCTCTATGGGGTGATCGTACCAGTACTGCTGCTCTTCATTCATTATACGGGTAAGGCACTCTTTGACAGGTTTGTTCAAATCCAGGTTTTCCGTCTCCATGCCTTCAGGGGGCAAAGTCAAGAGCACATTTGATGTGAACAGGATCTCTGAAGCGGGATCAGTTATGGGGTCGGGGTTCATACCTGTAATCCTGATACGCCTGATATTTCTCAGGGTATCCATTGCCTCAGGTTTATTGGATAATATATTACAACCTTCAGGAAAGAATATGGACCACAGGCCTTCCGCTGTTGCCTGCTCATGTATGTTGTGGGCACCTTCACTCAAAAACAGAGCAATGGAATGCAACCTGCTATTAAAGTCATCACTGTTATTAACAGTATTTTCTATCTCTTCTTTTATGCGGTTAATCCCCTTCAGGTAGAAGCCCGCTATATCTCTCCACTGCCCCGAATGGGCTTCCTGTGACAAGCGCTTCATGGCCCATTCCCTGTCTGTGTCATTCTTATCGCATAGACAGGTGAGAAAGGCATGGGTAAGCTTAAGAGGCATATCTATTGTATCCTCAATGCCTTTAAAAAAACCCTCCTTTATGAGCATAACAAGAAAGGAGTTCAATATGGTCTTAAATGCATCATTCATTACCGCCTCCTGGACAAGGGTAGTGTTTTTATAAAAAGGCCCATTGAATAATGATTTAATTTATTTTATAATCCGAATCAAGGTTTTGCAGTAAATTATAATCATGGATGCAAAATCCCTGTAGAGATCTCCTGATGCTGTTTGCCAAAAAAGGTTGAAACAGGCAATCATTTGTTAACCTTTAAAATATGGGGGTAATAATGGTTCGTCTTATGGCAAAAGATATAATGAATACGAAAGTTCTCTCTGTCGGACCGGACTGGTCAATAAATCAGCTTGCGGATTTCCTGCTTTCAAACTCCATCTCAGGCGCGCCTGTTATATCCGAAGATAATAAACTTATGGGTGTCGTCTCCATGACCGATCTTGTCAGGTATACCAGTCTGCCCGGGGTAGATACATGCGCCGATTTTAAAGATGATTGCTATATCCATTCGCACGAAAAGCAGATTTCATCCGATGACATTGAATCAACCCATATTGATGCCCAGTCCCTTGTTTCCGTGCGTGATATCATGACCCCTGTAACCTTCAATGTGAATGAATACACCCGGATACAGGATGTCGCTGACGCCATGTTACGGGGGCAAATACACAGGGTCTTTGTAACCCGTGATGAAACCCTTGTAGGGATCATCACAACCATGGATTTACTCAGCGCGGTGAGAGAGCTCTGATTTAGTGTGTTTGCTGGTCGCCCTTATTTTCTGAAAAGCGCCTCAAGGGCTTCCCTTGCTTCTTTTGCCCTGTAGACAACACCGCTTACTTCCTTTGAGCCCTTCGGTACAAAGTAGTCACAGAAATTTGCTCTCTCTTTGTCTGTGGTCCTTTCTGCCATAACTTCCCTGCACTCATTATAGGCATGGGTATCATAAAATTTACACTGTTTGCAGCAGCGCAGGTCGCGCTGACAATGGGGACAGGTGTCCCGCCTGCCAATTTTCCCTTCTACAGGTACTTTCTTTCCGCAAAAAACGCATTCCATTTTCACATTCCCTCCCGAATTTGAAAAATAAAATTTTTTTGCCAAATGG
>CAZCMD010000283.1:0-3815 GCA_964499695.1 uncultured Desulfatiglans sp. | reverse complement strand
CCCTTGCCCTTGATACCCTTATCAGCCTTGAAAAGGCCGGTGAATATGCCGGTAATTATCTTGAGGATATATTCACCAAAAACCCCGGCTTTGACGAAAGAGACAGGGGTTTTGTTTCAAACCTTATACAAGGCGTAATCAGGTACAGGTTAAGACTGGACTATATAATAGGCGGGTTTTCAAGCACACCTTTAAAGAAGATAGATATTACAGTGCTCAATATCCTGCGCCTTGCAATCTATCAGATTTATTATATGGACAGGGTGCCTGAATCTGCCGCGGTTGACAGGGCTGTTGAACAGGCAAAGGCCATTAAAGGGCGTGAGCATATTGTCTCATTTGTTAATGGCATTCTAAGAAACATCTGCCGCAATAAGGATGGTGTTAAATTCCCTGACCGTAAAAAAGCAGCAGTAAAATATCTGAGCAATTTTTATTCATTCCCTTTATGGCTCACGCAAAGATGCCTTGATGAGAAAGGCCTGGCTGATACAGAGGCCTTATTTGAGGCACAGAACAGTTTCCCACCGGTTAATATCAGGGTGAACAGGGTTAAAACCACGGCGGATGAGCTTGTGAAGGTGCTTAAAGATGAAGGCATAGAGGCGGTTAATGCGGAGTATGTGCCTGACTGCCTGATATTAACGAACTTCAGCGGCAGGATAGAGAGGCTTTCATCATTTAAAAAGGGGCTGTTTCAGGTACAGGATCAGGCAGCTCAGGCAGTTTCATGGCTGCTTGACGTAAAACCGGGGCAGATTATTCTTGATGTATGCGCAGGTCTTGGCGGTAAATCCTCCCACCTGATGGAACTCATGGGAGGAAAGGGCAGTGTTACTGCCATTGATACTGATAAGCGAAGGCTTGAAATGCTCCATGAGAATGCAAGAAGGCTGGGGCTGAAAAATATAAAATCCGTGGTTGCAGATGCATCTTTACCTTTTCCGGATAACCTGAAAGGCACATTTGACAGGGTGTTAATCGATGCCCCATGCTCAGGGTTAGGCACAATAGGCAGACACCCTGACATCAAATGGAACAGGACAGAGATAGATATAAAAAGGATATCCAGGATTCAGAGAAAGATCCTTGAGAACTCTTTTAAGGCAGTAAAGCCGGGCGGGCTAATACTCTATGTCGTATGCACCTATACAAGAGAGGAAAACAAAACTGTTATTGATAATTTTTTAAAGAAAAACAGTGCGGCATCACTTATTGATATGAATAGTACTGCACCTCTCTGGACAAGAAACCTTATTGACAATGATGGGTTTTTCAGGTCATATCCCCATAAACACAAAATGGACGGTTTTTTTGCGGCTCTCATGAAGAAAGGTTAAAAAAGGAGAAGATATGGGAATAATAGCGCCATCAATACTGTCAGCCGATTTTTCAAAATTAGGTGAAGAGGTGCAGGCCGCTGAAAGGGCAGGGGCTGACTATATTCATGTGGATGTAATGGACGGCCATTTTGTCCCAAATATAACAATAGGCCCGCTGGTTGTTGAAGGGGTAAAAAAGACTACAAAACTCCCCCTTGATGTGCACCTCATGATCGAAAACCCTGATCAGTATGTAGAGGCATTTGCAAAGGCAGGGGCGAATATCATTACCATACACGCTGAGGCGGTTACGCACCTCCACAGGTCTATACAGATTATCAGGGATGCAGGTTGCAAGGCCGGTGTTTCCCTTAACCCTGCAACGCCCATTGATGTTCTGGAGTATATCCTGGATGATATTGATATGGTGCTTGTCATGACTGTAAACCCCGGGTTTGGCGGCCAGAAGTTTATACCGGCCACATTATCCAAGATAAGAAGTCTAAGGGAAATGATTTTGAGCAGGGGCCTTAAGATTGATATAGAGGTGGATGGCGGTATAAACCCTGATACTATTAAAAAGGTATCTGCTGCCGGCGCAAATGTTTTTGTTGCTGGGGCTTATGTATTTAACAGTCCGAATTATGCAGATGCCATAAAGGCTCTTAGAAACGGGATAGTTGAGTATAAAAAAGAATCCTGAATCCGGGTAAAAAAAATATTTTCAGCATTGATTTTACCCTTGATATTTTTCAGGTGTGCCATTATTATACGCACCTTGCATATTGATGGAGAGATGGCCGAGTTTGGCTTAAGGCGCTCGCCTGCTAAGCGAGTGTAGGGCGTAAAGCTTTACCGAGGGTTCGAATCCCTCTCTCTCCGCCACATAAGATTATTGCGGGTTGACTGATGTATCAGTCAGCCCGTTTTTTATTGTCTGTATCCATTACAACATGCTTGATTTTATTTAACCATATCCTGTAAGCTTTAAAAAAAACAGATAAAGGTCATAATGAACAGTAAGGATATAATAATTCACGCCGGATGGCTTATTGATGGTTCAGGGAACCCTGCCAGAAAAGAGGTGTTGTTAAAACTGTCAGGGGGGATCATATCTTCTGTTACCGATTACACCCCAGGCATTAGTGAATACCTCGATTTTTATGACTGCACAATTATTCCTGCACTTTGTGACAGCCATACACACCTTGCCATTTCAGGGGGGCTTGACCCAGAGATAAGGGATAATCAGCTTCAGTATGGATATGATCAGGCAGAGGCCATGATCACAGGGCATGTCAGGGATTATCTCAGATATGGTGTACTCACAGTTCGGGATGGCGGTGATTTTAATGCCTATGCCTTGAGGTATAAAAATCAGAGTTCAGGTAAAAAAGATCATCATCTATCAATATATGCCGTTGGTATTGGCCTCCATGTAAAAGGGCGATACGGGCAGCTCCTTGGCATGTATCTCACACCCGGTAGAAAACCAGCCCAGGCCATTATGGAAGATTTTATGCCGGGCATGGATCATGTAAAGATAGTCAACTCCGGTGTAAACAGCCTTACCGAGTTTGGTAAAGAGACTTCTCATCAGTTTACTGTTGATGAGCTGAAGGCGGCTGTTAAGGCGGCTGACAACATTGGGCTCAAGGTGATGGTGCATGCAAACGGTAAAGAACCTGTCCGGATTGCCATTGAAGCCGGTTGCCACACTGTTGAGCATGGCTTTTTCATGGGGGAGGATAACCTTAAAAGGATGGCTGACAGGGGCACAGTATGGGTGCCCACCATATGCACAATGAAGGCCTATATGGATAATACAGACCCTGAATCAGGCGGGTATCATGTGGCCCAAAAGAACCTCACTCATCAGCTTGAGCAGGTAGAAAAGGCAATAGGCTATGGTGTTACAATAGCGCTGGGCACAGATGCAGGGTCTCCCGGTGTGTTTCATGGCCCGGCTGTAATAGATGAGTTAAGGCTTTTTGTTTCAGCGGGCCTTTCAATTGAACAGGCTATAAAATGTGCCACATCAAATGCCATGCAGGCGGTAAATGACCCGGAGAATACGGGTATTCTTTCAGATGGTATGCCAGCCACCTTTGTGATTGTAAAGGGAAGGCCCGCTGATCTTCCTGATTCATTAGGGGATATCAGTTCTGTCTGGAACAAGGGTAAGAGAATATAGTTATATAAGATTTTATTATTATCTAATAAATGTTTGGATAAATGTAAGTTACTGTTTAGGCCACATTATTACCACCTGCGTCATTACATGGCCAGACCGTTGAATCCAGCAGCTTTTAGAACGGAAGATTTACTCTCAATTTAGATGGTATATAAAATAGATTTCCAACAATGTAGGGGCAGGCCTGTGTGCCTGCCCGCTGATATGGTTCATACCCCCAAATACCGGGCGGACACGCAGGTCCGCCCCTAGTGTGCCCGGCATGGGCGTTTACTATCAAAATGGAAGGATTTTGACGG
>CAZCMD010000282.1:0-3857 GCA_964499695.1 uncultured Desulfatiglans sp. | reverse complement strand
GAAAGGGTTGGAGCTGATTTAATAAGGCAGAATGAGGGGGCAGACCCCTCTGCAGTTGTTTATGATGCGGTGAGCGCTGCTGTAAACAGACAGATGGATGTCCTGCTCATAGATACAGCTGGCCGTCTCCATACAAAGGTAAATCTGATGGAGGAGCTGAGCAAGATCTACAGGGTGGCGGATAAAAAGCTTCCGGGTGCGCCCCACCAGGTCTGGCTTGTTTTGGATGCGACTACCGGGCAGAATGCCATCTCACAGGCAGAGATATTCCACAAGACCCTTGGTCTTAACGGCCTGATCCTGACAAAACTGGATGGTACAGCCAAGGGCGGGATTGTGGTCGGTATATCCAGACAACTTGGAATACCTATAAAATATATAGGGATAGGTGAAAAAATGGATGATTTAAGGCCATTTAATGCAAAGGATTTTGCCGAGGCGATATTTACTGAATAGATTGAATAATTTACATAAAAAATTCTTGTATTTACGCCAAAAAAGGATTATCTTAATTCCGTTTTGCTGAGGGAGTATCAATTCATATATTCTGAATTGTTTCTATTAGGTTACTTAAAGCAGTGTTACCCTTCTTTTGATACCATAGAGAGGTGGATGGCCTGTAGCAGAGTAAGGGGAGAGGAAGCAATTCGTGGCCTGTAATTCATAGGTTTAGAGGTTTTTATGGAGGAAAGCATGAAAAAGTCCAATATATTTTTCATGAAACTGCTTATAGTGATAATCCTGATCGGATTTTCAGGGACAAGCAGCGCCTATGACCTGTCAAAATGGACCTCAAAGCCGGTTGAATGGGCAAGACATGTTGCTCAATGGTTTGGTTATGGCGATAAAGATGAAAATAAGCCTGCCGCCGCACCGACGGGGGTTACAAAGGCAGTAAATGTCCAGCCATTAAAAGAAGAATCTCCCCAAAAAGATAATTCATACGCGGTGTTAACGACAAGAGAAACATCAAGCCAAATAGAAGCAGGTCTTTATGACATCAAGGACACATTCAGTCTCAGTAATGAAACACCTGACTACAGCATAAGATTCAGGGGTCCTGTTAAAAATACCCGCATTGACATCTATGGATGGCATGAGGAGTCTGTTAATCCTCTGGACATTACGGATAATAATTTTGATCAGTTGACAGTCTCCGCCTTTGAGCAATATCTGAATGGTTATGATACCAGAAGTAGCAATGTGGCCGCAAGATTCTCCTATAATTTGCCCTTTCTGGGCATTTTACATCAGGGTATGGCACCTTCTCTCTACATAGAATCATCTTACAGGTTAAAAAGCAGCCGGCCATCATACCCGGAGTCCGGGTTACATGAAGCCACCGATTACAGATGGAATACAGGGGTTTCATACATAGGAAAAAACCTGGTAAATCTGCCCGTATCGCCTGTTGGCATTAACTGGGGTATAGGATACGACTACAAGGTAGCTTCTGATAATTATAATACATTAGAAAATAGTTACGAAACCCATAACTACCATTCAGGAAGCATTTTTGCAGGTTCCTACTGGTATAACCTGAAGTTATACACAATGTTCATGTATTTGTATGACAGTGAGTCGAGTGGCGGGATAACCATTCTTAATGCCACCTACTCCCCCAGCCTCAGGTGGACATACGGGATCAGGGCTAATTTTTACAATGGTAAAAAAGAGGTCAACGGAAAGGGGATAATCAGTAACCCTGAGCTGGTATCATTTACTGCTACCTACAGATGGGATTAATACAAGGTTTATTATCACCTTTTAAATAGTTTTTTTCAGGATATAAATATAAGAGGCCGCAGATAAAAAAACTGCGGCCTCTTTTGTTACATAAAACCCCTGCATGCTTTTTATTTACAATAAAGGTCCTCTATAACATTTTCAAGCCCGCCAAGCTCCTCAAGGGATTTTCTGGATGGCTTAAGTGTTTCCTTATCCCATCCGATAATCTCACAAAACTCAGTGATCTGCTTTTTTATGTCGATGGTTACCCCCTTTAAAGGGCCTTCGGTTAAGGGCGGTTCTCCGGTTGCCCTCTTCGTAAGAATATCCTCTGTAGGGTCCTGACCTGCCTTGAGATTAAATGCATGCCTGAGATTGAATATCCTCTTTCCTGTGTCGAGAAGCTCCTTTTCTTTAAAATCCCAGCCAGTTGCTGCCGCTATATATCTTGCCATGGCGCCAGGGGGCGCTGCAAAATTGCTGAAGGCACACAGGCCCGCAGAGTTCTGCACCTCTGTCTCTAAGGTATTCTGGACATCCATCTGGCCCCTGTCTTTAATATTATGTTTAAGATCCGGGGGCATATTCATCTCTATCATCCCTGACCCACCCTTCACATGACGGCCAGGGGTCGGATCATACCTGTATGTCCTTGCAAAACCGGGGGCAAACCTGGGGTCATGCATAGGAAGCTCTATACCCCTTGCATTCTGGAGATACTCAAATCCTTTTCCCAGTTTTTTTGCTGCTGTCTCTGAGCCAAGAGCAAGTATCTTACCAAAGCCCTTCTGGTCTGCAATGGACTGTGTCATTTCAACAATGGCATCTGCATTGCCCCAGGTGAGTGCAATACCCCCTGTCTCCTCCTTTGTGATTATGCCCTTTTCATAACATTCCATAGCCCAGGCAACGGTTGCGCCGGCAGATATGGTATCAAGGCCGTATTTATTGCAGATATCATTGCACTTGATTACAGAGTTAGCATTGCTGTTAAGCATCATGGCGCCAAAGGCCCCAAGTGTCTCATATTCAGGCCTGTCTGTTTCAGGTACAGGCCATTTGCTATCCTTTACCGCGTAATGTGCACCACAGCCTAAAGGGCAGTTTGCACAGGCATATTTACCTGTATTATACCTGGCGTCATAGGTAGATGTGGCGAGTTTTTCCGCCTCCACTGGCCCCATATCTGTCTCACCTGCCCCGTCCCAGTTTTTAACAGGGGTATCACCCTTAAGGATATTCCCGCCTGTCCCGCCTCCAGTGCCAAAGGCGCCAAAACCCTGTACCATGCCGGCCATTGGGCCATCCTTCATGGCCTGCAATATCTCTCCTGATATGGCCTTAAACTCATCGGGTTTTGCAACGCTGAATTTTCCTGTGCCCTTTACTGCAACGGCCTTGAGTCTTTTTGAGCCCATAACAGCCCCGCATCCGCCCCTTCCTGCTGCTCGGTGTTTTTCATTTATCACGCATGCCATTAGAGAGAGCATCTCTCCTGCCTGGCCTATTACCGCTGCCCTGAGTTTCTTTTCTCCGGTTTCTTCTATAAGCCCTCCAAGTGTTTGAACAGTGTCCTTTCCCCAGAGTTTTGATGCATCGCGTATCTCAACACTACCGTCGTTTATAAAGATATACACAGGCTTTTTTGAGGCGCCTGTGACTATTACGCCATCATAACCCGCCTTTTTCAGCTCAGGCCCGAAAAAGCCGCCCGAGTTGGCATCGTTCCACCCATTTGTAACTGGAGACTTACATACTACCGTGTAACGACCCCCAAAAAGTGCGCCTGTTCCATTCAGGAGCCCTGACATGAAGCCTATGGCATTGTCGGGGCCAAGGGGATCAGCATCGGGTTTTACTATCTCATAAAGAATCTTTGCACCGATTCCATACCCTCCGATATATTTTTTTACATAAGCCTCTGATAACTCCTCGACCCTGTGTTTTCCTGAGGAAAGATCAACAAAAAAAATCCTGCCTGTATAAGCGCCTGCCATCAAATACCTCCTGTTAAAAATTTCAAATTTGAAATTTGAGATTTGAAATTTATAAATACCCATTTATTAAAAATAACATATCAGAATCGTAATGGAACATGGTTCATCTGTCAATCCTATTAAGGTATATAG
>CAZCMD010000281.1:0-3872 GCA_964499695.1 uncultured Desulfatiglans sp. | reverse complement strand
AATAAAGAACGTGCTGAAGCAGCCAAACAAGTACAAATGGAGAGATAATACTCCAAAAGCTTCCCCTGATGAGATGCGGGCGGCATTCGCGTGCTCTAAAAAAGCGCACGAGATGAAATGCGACTGTTGGAATACGCATTGCGTATTCTACGGTGATTGCCGGAAATGCATTGTATTTCATTTGTGCTTGAAGCAGTTCCCAACTTGCCAAAGGGCTCTGCTGGGGGACTTGGAGGAACACTATATTGTGTTTAGCCGCGATAAATAGTACATATCTCGCGGATCGTCTACCCAACTTAGTGTAATGAAAGGAAGCACTAAAATGAAAGAAGAAAAAAACATACTGGAACAGCCGAACAAATTCAAATGGAGAGAAAATCCTCCAAAAGTCAGCCCCGGGGAAATGCGTACGGCATTGGCAAGCGGTCGTGAAGCGGACAAGTTCGAATGTGATTGCTGGAATACCAAATGTCCCAATTTCGGCGATTGCCGCAAATGCGTTGTATATGAAATGTGTTTGGGACAGTTACCGACTTGCGAAAGGGATCTGCTGGAGGAATTGAAGGAACACTATCATAAAGGGTTCAAGTCTGCCGTTGATTCTTAACAGCACCCCAAAATCTTGATTCAAGATTCATTATTTAAAATTCAAGATTTAGATGAAAAAGACAGGTTTTGCATCATTATTCAAATTGCCACTTATTGTAAAATTAAATCAGGAAGCTTCCACGAGGACTATGGGAACAAGGGGCATCTGTTAATTGTAGAGACAAGGCATGCCTTGTCTTTACGGGGTGGGGGATATCCCGCATTAGCTTAAAGCTATAGAATTGTTTTCTATGCCCTGCCAAAAGCCTTGAAAAAGGTATAACAGAAGGTGCCGTCCGGTTCTGTTGTGCGGTACAGGTCTTTTATACCTTTATCAAATGTATCCGGGTCTAATATTTTGTTTGTGATCGCAGGTTCACGCACCCCCTCGATCATGGCTGTAAATGTCTTTTTCGTGAATCCGTCAACAAGTTCGGGTCTGCCTGCATCCACATAAACCATTCTTGGCGAGACCCTGACAGACTCATACCCTGCTGAAACAAGCAATGGATAAAGCGCCCGCCCTATGAGTGCGTTTCCGCCTGCACGTGCCTGCAATTCTACCTGGCATTTGATAGCCGCATGGGCGGCTTCACTGTCAGGATAAAAATAGGTGGAACCATGATCACCCTCAATAACCGTGATGGTTCCACCGGGCTTAAGATATGTTTTAAGTTTCTTTAATGCCAGAACCGGATCATTAAGGTGCTCAAGCACAAAGCAGACAAAGACATGGTCAAAGGTCTGGGCGGCAAACGGCAGGTTAAAGATATCACCCTGCCTGAACTGTACATTGGTAAACCCCGCATCACGAACCTTCTGTTCTGCCTGCTTAACCGAAATATCAGAGATATCCACAGATACAATCGAGGCACCCGGGCTGTTCTTTGCGAGTGTTACTGTCTGTGCCCCCACACCGCATCCTGCCTCAAGCACAAGAGCACCATCAGGGTATGATGTATCCGAATGAAGTAAATCAACAAGTGTTTCAGCCTGATCCTGTAACCGGATATTTTCTCTCTGATCATACCCATGCACGTATACATCTCTCATAATTCTCTTTCCTCTTTCCTCTTTTCTATTTACTCTTTACTCTTTCCTACAATTTTTTCTGCCCGTCCCATACCTTTTCGGCCTTTGGTAACAGGGGGATATACTCGAACCACTTATGTGTTTTCATATGTTCAGGGTCCTGCTGGAGTTTTCTGCTGTGGTTAAGTATGGGTGGCACAATTTTTTTTATATCACCTGCAAGCTCTTTTGCAATCCCGAACCTTGTGGCCTCACAGGCGAGATCAACCGCCTTCTGGCTGAACTGCTGACTTGAGGCAAGGGTATCAATAGCCTTTGAGGGGTTATGGAACCCGACACTGTTTTCAGCAGAGACATAATCCCAGAAGAACTGCCCTTTGCGGATCATCTGCTGGGCCTGTATCACAAGTTCTTCATAATTATCCGCCTTTTCTCCTTTATACTCCAGGGCAAGCCTCACAGCCTCATGGGCCTTTACCGATAATTCCTGTGCAATTAGCAGTTGATCAAAGGTTTTTTTCTGATGAAATATTACCCGGCTCTTTAAAAAGTCCGGGGTCTTATCCGAATGACACTGACGGCAGGCCCGCATCTCAGGGTCTTTAAGGGGCGATGTCCACCAGTGTGAAGATATCTTCTTCTTGTCTTCAGAGCGGACATAAGGCATGTGGCAATCCGCACAGGTAACCCCTGCTGCACCGTGAACACCGTTGCTCCACATTTCATACTCCGGGTGCTGGGCCTTAAGCATCGGGGTCTTTGATACCGGGTGTGTCCAGTCAACAAAATTGCCTTCAAACCCCTTTACAGTGCATTCACCCTTGTCCTTGTAATAGGTATATATCTCTTCAGGGTCAAGGCCATTGTCCCATGGGAACTTCGGTTTTTTGGATGGCCCAAAGGATTTATCCAGAAAATAGTATTCCACATGACACTGCCCGCACACAAGCGCCCTCTTATCATTTCTGGAAAGCAGCTTGAAATCTTTACCCTTAAGCTTCAGGTAATCCTGAAGGGGGACACTGTAAAGCCTGAGTTCCATTGTCTCTGGATCATGGCAGTTTGCGCACCCGATGGCGTGATCCTTTTTGTCAAGCTGTGTCCGCATCTCATTAACATCACCTGCCCAGAAATTATCTCCCTGTTCTTTATACCAGTCTATCATTTTGGGCGTTTTACAGTTCCAGCATGTCTTGGGGAGCCCGCCCTTTTCAGCATACCGGTTGATCCTGTCAATATTTAGAAAATCCGTAAGCGCCATTGTATGACCGCGCGCTTCACGGTATTCATAGCTGAATGGGTAGCCCAGCCACAGGTTCTTTAGGTAAGGCTGTGCATATCTGTACCCATCAGGCAGGGGATCAACTGAATTGTTTTTATTGTAGGGCACAGAGCCTTTATACTCGGTCATGACCTTGCTTTCATCATTCCTTTCATAATAGTCATACTGACGCGGAAACTCCTCTTTAAAGGCGCTGTTGCGGATTTCATTTGCTGAGAGCTTTGTTTTATATACAGGGGCATTAAGACCTTCCACATCTGAACATCCTGAATATATAAACGTTCCACCAATTAAAAGAATTAATAGAATCTTTGCTGAAATGTATCTCTTAGACATCAGATACGCTCCTTGTGCTGACAGGTTTCATACGCATATGCTGAACATTACGATGGCAGTCTGCACACCTGCCTTTTAGATCCATGCTTGATACAAGTGTATTTGTATCTACATGGCAGGCCTTGCAATTGGTGTTTACCACCTGCCTTGTATCCTCACCTGCCTCGATCGGTTCAACAAGATTCCCGAACATATTGAGATAGACATCCTTTGAACCTGTTAAGGCCTTGAAAGGCAGTTTCTTCACAAGATTGTGCGGGGCATGGCATTCATTGCAGGCGAGTTTTGTATGGGCAGACATCTTGTGGGTGATGGCCGCCTCCTTCATGATATGACACTGCGAACAAAAGGGGCGATAGTCGCTTAGCTGCATGCTAATGCTTACCC
This sequence comes from uncultured Desulfatiglans sp., assembly GCA_964499695.1. Lineage (GTDB taxonomy): Bacteria > Desulfobacterota > DSM-4660 > Desulfatiglandales > HGW-15 > JAAZBV01. The sequence goes on along the minus strand of CAZCMD010000281.1, from coordinate 247 downwards.
CGACAAAAAGGATGAACCCGATCACAACTCCCGATGCAAGCAGCCCTATTGTCTTAAAGCAATATTTTCTCATTCATACATCCCCTCTCATATGTATACATTGGCATAAACACAATAATATATTTTTCACCACGGAGTACACGGAGAGCACGGAGAAAAGCTTTTTATTATGTTATTAATAAATAATTTTTATTTTTCTTAGTGCCCTTTGCGTCTTTGCGGTTCAATTTTAGTCTGTCACTTCAAC
>CAZCMD010000280.1:0-3899 GCA_964499695.1 uncultured Desulfatiglans sp. | reverse complement strand
GAATTGATAAATAATTGCCATCGATTTAAGGGCACAGTGCGCTGTGCCCCTACGGCCCGTAATTGAATCCAAATTTCAATTGTGCCCACTACTGTAGGGGCACGCAGCAGCGTGCCCTTTCCATAATGGTAATTAAACCTGAACCGACTATATCCTATCAGCATAGAACAGATAATTTTATAAAATAGCATCAAGGGGTTTACAAATAGAAAACCCCGGTGAACATACATTCCCCCGGGGCCATAAATGAAAAGGCCGCCCAGATAGGCGGCCTTTAATGAACAGGTACTATTTTTAACCTGCTGACCTCCAGGGGCACAATACCGCATCTTTTTGTAATTTTACAATATCCATATGTTGTGCCTCCTTTCAGCAGTTTTAAATGTAATCGTTAAAATACATGGCCACTTTATTCCAGACATAAATTATGTCAAGCTAAAAGTAGCTGCTTATGATACTATCCTTTCACAGACGATGTCTCCCACACCTGCTGTGCTGTAACCCATCTTGCCCGCATCCATGCTTTTCATCTTATTAGCTGTAACAAACTTTACCGCCTCTTCTATCTTATCTGCGGCAGCCTGTTCACCAAGGGTCTCAAGCATCATACCTGCTGCACATATGGCGGCAAGGGGGTTTATTACACCCTTACCTGTATATTTTGGTGCAGAGCCACCTATGGGCTCAAACATGCTTACACCTTCAGGGTTGATGTTGCCGCCGGCAGCAAGCCCCATACCACCCTGGGTGATAGCGCCAAGATCTGTAATAATATCGCCAAACAAGTTGCCTGTTACAAGCACATCAAACCATTCGGGATTTTTTACCATCCACATACAGGTGGCATCAACATGAAAGTATTCCCGTTTAATGTCCGGATACTCTTTTGCACCTATCTCATGGAACGCCCTGTCCCACAGGTCATATATATAAGTAAGTACATTGGTCTTGCCTACAAGAGCGAGGGTATTATATTCACCCTTACCCTGTGCCTTTTTCCCATATTTGCGGGTATATTCAAATGCGTACCTCAGGCACCTGTCTACCTGGAACCTGGAGTATACGGCAGTCTGGATGGCCACCTCGTGGGGAGTGCCCTTCATGGTAAAACCGCCTGCGCCAGTATACTGGTCGCCGGTGTTTTCACGGATAACGCAGTAGTCTATCTCCTTTGTCCCCTTGTTCTTTAATGGTGTATCAACACCGGGGTAGAGTCTTACGGGCCTTAGGTTAATATACTGATCCAGATCAAACCGTGCCTTAAGCAATATGCCCTTTTCCAGGATGCCCGGCGGCACATCAGGGTGACCTATTGCGCCAAGAAGGATGGCGTTATATTTTTTAAGCTCTTCGATATCCTTGTCAGATAGCGTTTCACCTGTCTTAAGATACCGCTGACCGCCAAAATCATATGGGGTTGTTTCATATTTGAATCCGTATTTTTGAGCGACGGTCTTTAATACCTTGAGTGCCTCATTTATAACCTCCGGGCCTGTACCATCACCGGGAATAACTGCTATTTTGTACATTTTCGTTTTCCTTTCATCATTTATTTTAAGAGGTTAGATAATAGGGGAATGAATCCTGTGTGTCAATTCTAAAAACAGGGCAGAGAAGGGCACAAGGCGCAAGGCACATGTCAAAGGGTATAGGGAATACTTGTAGGGGCAGACCTATGTGTCTGCCCGCGTTCAGAAAGACCGGGTTATCCATTGAATTTAAAATTGAAAGCAATCATTAATTGCAAAATGCAACAAATTGTTGTAAAAAATATCACATTGTAACAATTTTACTAGGAGGAGCTATAATGGCTACAGCAGTAAGAATATCTGAAAAACTTGTAGATGACGCAAAACGATTTGGACGGATTGATCACAGGTCTCTGGCTGGCCAGATTGAACACTGGGCCCGCATGGGTAAATGTGCAGAAGAAAATCCTGACCTGCCATATTCCCTTATTAAGGAGATGCTTATTGGCATGGATGAGCTGGATGAAAACGAGAAGACCGAATATAAGTTTGGGTAGCATATTATGAAAATTTACCAGTCGAGGTCATTTGAAAAAAAGGTCAAAAAGATGTCCGGTGTTGAGAAGGGCATTCTGGATAAAGAAATTAAAAAGATAGCAGAAGACCCGGCTGTTGGAGAAGAAAAGAAAGGTGATTTGAGAGGTGTGTTTGTGAACAAGTTTAAGATCAAAACAACACAATACCTGCTTGCATATCGAAAGGTTGAAAGAGACCTTGAGCTTATAATGCTCGGACCCCATGAAAACTACTATCGTGATTTAAAGCAATATTTGAAAACCCGGTAATTCCAGAAATAAGTTAGGGCAGGGCACATGTCATAGGAGAGACTGTAGGGGTAGACCCCCGTGTCTACCCAAATGTAGGGTGGGGTTTCATACCCCACCTAAAAATGGTCAGGAATAAATCCTGACCCTACGAAAATTTAATAACATTAGATAAGAAGAATACTCATCATTATTTTCTTTATCTCTTTGTGTACATAATTAGACCATATCAATACATGAATAGTTCAAAGAATAATTTGTCCTGCAACATTTTAAGTGGCAACCAGCTCGTTGGGAAGGGCAGGGGAAGGTGATTAACATTGGTCAAAGGCCCTATTCCACCACGATATCTTTTGACAACAATTTTTGGATGTGGTTTTATGGTGCCGATTCTTCAGATTTATAAAAACAATTTATCCGTTTTTGTATCACTGTTTTTTTGAATTATTTAAAAATGTCTTATTTCATGTGGATATGTTTTTTGATGAAAAGATAAAAGTTCCCAATTGGGGAATTTCCCTGCTAAATATATTGGCTTTAATAGGGCACTAAAAAATAAATAATGGAAAATAAAAGGCAAACCCGGAAAGCAAAAATGGCTATATATAGCTATATGAAAATGGTTACAGATATTCATTTTTTGTAAAACTGGTTATATGTAGCCATTTTTAGACCGGTACTAGCCCGGTTAATAACAGTTAGCGAACGATAAAAAAATATTGAGTCATTAATATGAGTTTACCAATATCAGATTCTATTGCCGTGGCTATCTCGAAGTTGGTGGATGATTCACAAGTTGAATCCAGAGAACCAACTCATTCTGAAATTGAATTCCAAATACATAAATCCGGGTTAAAGGAAGCTGATCCTAAATTTCAGGGTCAAACAGTTGGAAAGGCTAAAAGACTTAGAGGAACATTATACTGGGCTCTTGAACACAATCTGGAAGCTGGAGCAAAGTTGGTAGAATTAATGCTATCACAAATTAGGGCTGTAGGTGGCTTTAGACCTAACTCTCCGAACTACGTGGGAAGGGAACAAGTGCTGAATGCTATAAGTGCATTTGATGCTGAAGGGTATTCTCTTTCTGAGGATGGAGATATTAGACCAAAGGTATTAGAAGCACTAAGCGGTTCTATTCTCACGGAGGCATTGGAAGCTTATGCGCGAAGGGCAGTAAAAGGCTCAGAAGATGCTGCATTATTATCTGGAACAGGTAAAGACCTACTTGAAGCAACCGCCAAACACATTATTCAGACAAAATATGGTTCTGTTCAAACAAACGCTAATTTCCCAACATTGCTCGGACAAGCATATATAGCACTTGACATGTCAACCCCTGAACATCCTAAATGTGCAGATGAGCCAATTATTAAAGATTACGAAAGAGCTATTTATCATATGGCTATCGCTATCAATAGGGTTAGAAACAAAGAGGGTACTGGCCATGGGAGATTGAAAGTGAGTAGCCTGAAAGATTATGAAGGCTTAAGTCTTATTCAATCAGTCGGCATGATAGCAGAATTTCTTCTAAATAGGTTAAAAAACCATCGCTAACGAATAAGGATAGATTGTGCGAAGCCACAATCTTATCCTGTGGTTGGAC
>CAZCMD010000279.1:0-3914 GCA_964499695.1 uncultured Desulfatiglans sp. | reverse complement strand
TTGAAAGCCTTTTGCTGAAAGCTGAACGCTAATAGCTGACCGCTTGAATTCAAAACGACAGTTTTTGAATGGATACTAATCAGTTCAGCGAGTCATCCCTCCAGTATTTTGTTCCTTTTATTGTTGCCTGAAGCGCCAACCCTGATTCTGTAAGCTGATAAATTGTAATATTACTTACAGAAACCTCACCACCAACAGCAGCTCCTATATCGCTTGCCTTTGCTGCAGCATCTGTCTGAGCGCCAAAGGCCCAGCCGTGTTTGATAAAAAAATTCATGGTTGCTACATTATGAAACACAAATACGGCGCGGAAGTCTTTAACTCCAAGACCTATACCAACACCTACTTCACCCATTTTCATAAATGTGTTCTTACCGGTTTTATTATTTTTCGCAACGCCATATCCGCCACCAACACTGGCAAAAATAACATTAACATTAAAATTGCTGAAAACTGCGTATCCGGGGGCACTGGCAATCTGGGATTTAACATCGGGTTTTAATTTATACAGGTCTCTAAGTACCTCTTCTTTCATATCTAGTATTGCCTTTCGTTTTTCCACGTGAGACTTTCCTGTTGTTGCACAAGCTGATATAAATAATAATAGAAGTATTAAAAATAATGGAAATATTTTTCTCATGGTTGCTCCTTTCTATCATTTTAAAATTTTTTTTATATTACCTGATCCCACTCTAAAAAGACATACATATTTTCTGATACTGTATCAGGGCTAATGCCTTTTCTTTTAAAAGGTTCAGTCAGGGTTACAAATTCATAACCTTCCTTGATCATATACGGTATCAGGGTATCAAGGGCAGCAGGTGTGGGGTGATGCTTGGGCTGTACATCATGAAGCAGGATAATATACCTGGACAAGCAAGGTTTAAAATTGCATTTGGACGCAGAGCGTCAAAAACAGTGTTCCCACGGAGCGGGGGTATCGGTTCTGCTATTGCCATTTCACTTGCCAGAAAAAGGGTTTGATTTCCGGACCGCAATCAATGGTAGGAAAAGAACGTTTTGCATTGGACCTGCAGACATAGGGACGTAATAGTGTTGAAGATGGTTAGGAAATTATTTCACAATCTATTGAATATTTTATCAATCTGCCGATCTATTGCCTCATCAAGTTTTTGAGTCTGAATGGGCTTTGAAACATAATCATCCATACCTTCCTTTAAACATTTTTCCCGGTCACCTTCCATAGTATGCGCTGTCATAGCAATAATATACACACGATTATTAGGCTGCCTGTTTGGAATCTTTATATCTCTGGGTGAACATTTTCTTGTATTTTCAATTTCCCGGATTGCTTTTGTAGCTTCAAAACCATTCATTTCAGGCATCTGAACATCCATTAAAATAATGTCATATGGCTCATTTTTAAAAGCAGCAAGAGCTTCTTTTCCATTGTTTGCAATTTTTGCATTATAACCAAGTTTTTTCAATTTAAGCATGGCCACTTTTTGGTTCACAACATTATCCTCAGCAAGTAATATCCTTATATTTTGCTTCCTATTTTCATGAATAGTGTGTCGCGTAACAAAATTGGTACTATTGCTGATGGGTTTATCTTCCGTATCATTAATAGTTTTCATCAAACAATCAAATAATTCAGACTGCTGAATAGGTTTTGTCAGATAAGCAGAAAAGCCTATATCCTTAAGACGATCAACATCACCACATTGACCTGAAGAGGCTAACATAATGAGTGATGTATTATGTAATAATGGATCTTCTTTAATTCTTTTTCCTATTGTCTCACCATCCATGCCGATCATATGCATCTGAAGTATAGCGATACAAAAGGGATCATTATCCACTATTGATTTTTTTATTTTTATTAATGATTGCTCCCCATCAGAAGCCTCCTCAAATCGGCAACCCCATAATGCAAGGCTTTCTATTATTGTTCGCCTGTTTATAGGATTATCGTCCACTACAAGAATGTGTTTACCTTGTATGCTCTTGTAATCATCTGTATTGATATCAACATCCAATTGTTGCTTCTCAAAAACCGCAGTAAAAGAAAATTTTGATCCTTTTCCAAATTCACTTTCCACATAGATATTACCCCCCATCATTTCCACTAGTTCTTTAGAAATAACAAGTCCGAGCCCTGTCCCACCATACTTACGGGTAAAAGTGGAATCGATCTGTGAAAAAGATTTAAAGAGTTTATCAATGCGGTCGCTTTCAATACCAATACCTGAATCCAATACACTAAAATTAATGGTAGCGTTGGTTTCGGTTTCTTCTTTCAGTACTATATCAATATTTACAAATCCTTCTTGAGTAAATTTAATAGCATTTCCAACCAGATTTAAAATTATCTGTCTTAGCCTGCCTGGATCTCCTTTCAACATTGAAGGCACGTCATCATGAATGGTGTATGATAGTTTAAGTCCCTTTTTCTTTGCGATTAATGAAAGTGTGTTATAAATGTCCTTTATTGTTGATCTGAGATCAAAACGAATAATGTCAAGATTAAATTTTCCTGCTTCTATCTTAGAAAAATCAAGAATATCATTGAGTATAGTAAGCAATCCATTTGCACTTCCATTGACAGTTTCAATACAATCCCTTTGTTCAGGAGTAAGGTCAGTATAAAGCAGATGTTCTGAAATACCGATAACTCCATTCATAGGAGTACGAATCTCATGACTCATATTAGCCAAAAACTGACCCTTAGCTTTATTTGCTTTTTCAGCAGCATCTTTTGCCCTAGCCAGTTCTTTTTCAGTTCTTTTCCTTTCCTCAATTTCCTTGAGTGCCTTGGTTCGGAGTTCATTAATCTGATGTAATTGTTGAACGGGATTGGTCATATCTTCTATAGATATCAGTAATAATTTATTACTTTTATCCTGTAACTTAATTAAAGAGACGGTTGTCTGTTGGATTCGCATACTCCCATCAGGAAGAAAAGCAGTAATAAAATGTGGATGAAGTTGAGGTGAAAAAATTGCAGGAGGGCCTTCATCAAGAACCATATCAAGTCGTCTCAAGTAACGTTCTTCTTTAAGATGGGGGAACCGGTTTAATATGTTATCCCCTTCAATAGTCTTCTTCGCTATTCCAGTCCAATCAACTAGAATCTGATTCCAGAATGCTACTATATAGTTTTTATCAACTACACAAAGGCCAAAGGGAATTTTATCAAGAAGATTTAGTTCAAAAGTATGATTTTCAAACTGCATCAGAAGTCCTAGCATAAATAGCGTTAGCAATCATCGAGGTAAGGTTTTCAAGACTTTTGATTTCGAAAAGGACAACAATAAAGCCACTGATTTCTAAAGCTTTAATAAAAAAATTAGCTTCAGCAAATACAATTAGACCTGAATGATTATTAAGAATATTTTGCGATACTAATTCTGTTATTGTACTAATGTCACGATATTCAGGAAGTGAAAAGTCCAGACTGCACTTAAGGATATTACTGATAGAACCTAGTATCCCATTAATTACGATATTTCCAATCTCCATTAAGGTCCCACTTCGAACAGAATCTAGACTTGGTGAAGTAACTGTATCACCAGTAAGGGCTGAAACAAGTTGAACGGCGCTCTCTGGGGGGAAAATCAGGGCAGCTGATCCGGAAAATGCACCTTTAAAGAATTGCAGAACTGATGAAACACGATTCTGCCCAAGTTTATGTGCAATTTTATGAAGGTCATCGAGAGGAAATAAATCGACTTTAGGAACCTTGAGCACCACATGAGATCCTATGATATCACTAAGTGACCCTGCAGCTTTTCCAACACCTATATTAATAATCTCAGTTAATGCATCCATGTCTTCTGAGGTTAATTTTTGCATATAGATATTCCTTATTTATTAGTCACTGATTCAATCAACTTAATACCTGAATCTTGCGCCATATTTAAGAAAAAAGGATAAACCATCTGGGGAACCTG
>CAZCMD010000278.1:0-4013 GCA_964499695.1 uncultured Desulfatiglans sp. | reverse complement strand
AAAAAATAGCAGAACTTCTGCCCGAAGGCGGGCTTGCTTTGTTTAAGGAATATGAAAAAAGGCAGAGTGAAAGGATCATGGTATTTAATTTTGAAACAACGCTTGGTGAAGATACTCTTGAAAAAGAGAAGGAAAGGGAACTGATTGAATTATTGTATGAAGACACCCAAACTTACGCCTATAACGATAAAGATTTAAAGAACATACCTGGTGCGGTGGCTGATGTATTTCCTGAAAAGAGACTGGATGAGGAGACTGCAGCCAGGCTGTTTAAGGAGAGTGGTGAAAGTATGATCAAAACATATGCGGCTTATGTTGAATCGGCAAAAGGTATTCTCTCAGAGTCACAGATGGTGAAGTTCGAAGGAATGATTAATTCGATGAGATCATCTTATTTGCCGCCAGATAATACAACTGTTGATGGTAATGAGAAGGAAAAGGATAAGGAATAAAATGATGAAAACCACATCTAATAAAGTTATTCATGTTATTCAGGCCATTCTTTTTATACTTATAGTTATACTCTCTATAACCCTTTATCTGCGGGGAAGAGAGCTCAGTAAAATAAAAGAGAGGTTTGGAGTAAATAGCCAGGCAGTAAATATCCTGGCAGAAAATAAATCAGACGGGAGCTTATCGGGAAAAAACCTGTCACCGGATGATGAAGAAAAAAATAAAAAGAAAATAACTGAGCTTGAGACCCGGATTGCCGACATGCAGGCATGGCAGGATTATCTTAACAAGGCCCTGGATGAATATAAGAAAAGGGTTGATTCATCAGCCTCGGTATGGCGTCGAACAGGTACTCTTTCACAGGCTGATTATTCCATCGATTTTATGAAGGATTTTATAGAAGAAAATAATCTGCCGCCTGATCTAAAAGAAAAGCTCCTTGGCCTTTATAATGAAAGGGATACTGAATTGAGAGAGAGCGTTCCGGATATAATGGATTTCCAACCCGGAAATATAAAAGGAAATATTGCAGAGCGGATACACCAGGGCGAGAAAATAAAATCCGAATATGATGAGGAAATAGCAAAACTGCTGTCCAAAGAGGAGCTTGCCCTGTTAAAGGAATATGAAAAAACAGGCAAAGAAAGGAATTTTCTAAATGAATTGAAAGGAATGCTGGGCAATGACAGGCTTGAAAAAGAAAAAGAAAAAGACCTGATAGCCCGGATGTATAATTACAGGAAGAATGCCCAGGAGGAAGAGAAGAAAAAGGCGCAGTCATATAAAATAAATGATGACGGGCCGGATAAGGAGAGCTTTGAGCGGATACAGAAGGATAACCTTGAATGGAATATGAAATTAATTGAAAATTATTCTTCACTTGCTAAAGGTATTCTCTCTGAGTCACAGATGAAGGTATGTGAAGGGATAGTTAATTCCCGAAAAGCATGGCTTAATTTTCATGGTAGTGAGAAAGATAAAGGTGAGGAATAAATAAAAAGCTGAAATGTATGACAACCGTTTACCATGTTACATCCATATAACGCAGGCTGCAAAGAGATATTTAATAGGGTAAAAGTCTAATAGCTTTTGATTTTTTCTAACCTGCTCTCCCTGTAAATTGTTGATTCGCACAGGATATGGAGAGTAGGAAGTATGAGAAGTAAAAAGATAAATCAATAAAATTTTATTACCTTTCTATTTATGCTCCTTATTACCTTCAATACCATATTTATTTAGGATGGAATTATAAAGGTCATAATCATTTTGTTCAAGGAGCCAGTTATTGGCTTTTGCATTGTTAATCAGATCATGAAATAATTTTTTATCTTTAAATTCCTCCTCAACCCCTTCAAGCTGAATGCCATCCGATATCTTTATGATTTCAGGATCAGTCAAAGCCATGGAACTATCTGAACCTGACATATTATCCGTGATAATTCTGGGCGTGGTAACTTCCACATAACAAAACCCGGAATCATCAACATCATATTCATTTGGGCATTTAACACCAACTGCACGATGAAAGTCTTTTTTATATATTAGTGCGGCAGTACCAAAACCCAGTTCTTTTAACAGGAAAAGCAGTAAATCCGACTTTTCATCACAAATTCCTTTGCGTTCCCAGATAACCCCGTAGGGGTATTTTTTTTCATAATTGACCTCAGAACCGCCAACAGTCGGGAAACCATACGGGATATTCTGTACAAGACTGATTGCAATACGCGCCTGTATCTGGACATCAGGAGTGAGTGACCTGATTTTTTCCACCAGAGGTAAAAGCTTTTCTCTTTGTAACTGATTGTTGATTTTTGGAAGAATAAAATCCTTTTTTGTAATTTTTTCTGATCCCTTACTGTTAATCAACGATTGGGATATAGAAAAAAGTTTCTCATGCGCAACCCTGCTTACATTAAAGTAGATCCCATATTTATTGCCTTTATACACAAAATCCAAAAACACTGCTTTATGGAACCCAAATTGATTTCCCCTGTTCAGAAAATCTAAAGGAATATAGTCATATGGACTATTCAAATGACATTCATTTTGTTCACCAAATTCATCGTCACATAAAGTTACAGCTATCGCCTTTTTTATATCGATATTCTCTGCTCTGATTTTTTTCTTTTCTGTCCATTCTATCTGGTTGCGCTCGGTTTTGCTAAGAACCTTCTCTTTAAAATCCCCTTCTCCTCTCTTCTTCCACGCAACAACATTGCCTTCAGTTGTATTGATGACCATTGTCAGGAAATTGATCTTATCACCCTTTTCAGGAAACCTTCCATCCCACTGGATATAATTCCTAAGTTCATAAGAATGACCGGCTTTAGCCAGAAAGGAGATATTTAAATCCGCAGATGAAATTACTGACGCATACCTTTTATCAATAAAATAATAAAAAACAGTATGCCTGCCCGGAGCAAGTTTATACTCTGCACTATTCTTGTATTTTTTACCTCTTACCTGTTCCTTATCAATTTGCTCGATACCAATAATAGTATCGGGCTGGTTATGCCCTGTTATGATAAGAGTGCAATCCTTCTCAACTGATTCTTCAGCCACTGGCAGTATTGAATATGTGGTAACCTTTTCTACTGGTTCTAAAGGTATGGGCAATGTTGAATGTTCAGCAGAGTTACATCCCTGTAAGACGGAAAAAAAAGCTGAAGCTATTAATAATATTGTGTATCTATATGCCATCTTTATCTCCAATATTATTATAATTGATGTTGTTGAAATAAAAAAACCGGTAAACTCATCCCCCTTCCTGGTAGGTATTTTGAGGGGGAGAAATACTTTTCAAAGGCTTATTTCAACAGCAATCGCTATATTAATTCCAATCGATTCCGGAAATACATAAGACATCAATAATAAAAGGAAGCAACGATGTACACACAGGTATAATCCTACTTAAAAGCAATCCTTAGTCAAGATAAGATTTCCTCTATCCAAAAAAATTAATTCAGAATGCGGGCGTATTCCTCCCATTTTTTATCCACCTGATCCTGGAATTCGGCTATTCTGGATTGTGAGAGCGCTTTAAAACGGCTTTGGGTTCTGAAATACTCGGAAACCGGGCGTCTTTTTTTGGTGAGCAGGCGTTTTGACGGACCGGAAAGTTGCCATCTGCCGTTTTCTATCTCATTAAGGGCATAGAGCCCCGTCTCAACGGCAAGCCTGCCTGTTTTTATGGTATATTGCGGTTCGAAACCCCACCCCGAGGGGCATGGTGTATGGACATGTATATATTTAACGCCCCTGAAATCCTTAGCCTTTGTGATCTTGTCAAATAGATCCAGGGGATAGGAAGCGGAAGCGGTCGCTATGTAATCCACATTGTGGGCGGCTATGATCGCTGGCACATCCTTGCTTACGGTGAGTTTTCCTGTAATGGGAGTCGTGGTCGTCAAAGCCCCCTGGGGCGTTGTACTGGAACGCTGAACTCCAGTGTTCATGTATGCCTCGTTATCGTAGCAGATAAATATAAAATTGTCCCTTCGTTCGCATGCACCGGATAATGCCTGTATTCCTATATCAGCGGTTCCCCCGTCACCCGCCCA
>CAZCMD010000277.1:0-4026 GCA_964499695.1 uncultured Desulfatiglans sp. | reverse complement strand
ATCAACAATATTCAAATATTAACTAAACACGGAGGATATAATGGCTGATCAGAGCAAGGCTTTTGAAAAGGCATTGGAAATAGGCAGGCCCCCAAACATAAAGAAATTATTCCCCAACTCAAGGGCGCTTATTGTTAGCGGGAAGGTGATAGACAGGGCGTTAATGGCTAAAGGCAAGGCAATGACCATAGCGGCAAACGGGAGGAGCCTTCCTGTAATAGTAGGCACACTCATGGCAGCACAGAAGGCAAACGCCACGGTCATAATTGAGATCGCCAAATCCGAAGGCGGCTCAAGTTCATATTGTGCCGTGACCTTCTGGAACCTGGCCAGGTTCGTGGATGATATCTGTAATGAATTGAATATCACCATACCGGTTGCCATCCATGCAGACCATTACGGGATAAAGTCATCTAAGGATGTAGAGATCGCAAAGACAGAGATACCAAGCATGTTTGATGCGGGCATGACATCAATAGCCATTGATGCATCCCATATGACTGATGACGAAAACCTGCTGGCAAATATTACCCTTAACCCATATATCCCCCAATGGGCAGGTTATGAGACAGAGGTGGGTGAGATCAAGGGCAAGGAGGGTCTTTCAACTGTCGCAGAGGCTAAGTTTCTTATCCAGGGCCTGAATGCCCACGGCATTTCACCTGACTGGATAGCCCTCAACAATGGCACAACACACGGCATAGAGGCAAGCGATGCAGGTATACAGGTTGGCCTGACTTCCAATATACACAAAGCCCTTGCCCCCTATAAGATCTCCGGGGCACAGCACGGTACATCAGGCAATAACTCAGACAGGCTCAGGAAGATAGCGGCTGAGACAGCAACAACAAAGGCAAACGTGGCAACAGCCCTGCAGATGATCTCATGGGGCGTAAAGGTTAACGAATACGGAAATGCATTTCTTGATGAAAACAAGGAGTTTGTAAAGATCTCAAAGGATGGTGTATCTGATGCACTCTGGAATGAGATGGTTGAATATGCCAAATCAAAGTCATTAAAGGCGGGCGATTACAAAAAACTGAATCTCCCCTTTGAGAACAAGATACTTGGCCAGGCAAAGGAGTACAGGGAGAGGATGGCAAAGGGGGTGGAGGATTTTGTATATGACCTTCTCGTGAATGTCTTTAATGCAAAGGATACAGCACCCCTTGCAATAGATGCCATTATAAAGGCCGGGTCATACAACCTCGGGCCAAAGGCAAAACCCATAGAAAACCCTGCTGAATGGACAGAGGAAAAGATCAGGAAGCGTGCAGTAGATATCTCCTCAGCCAAAGGCCCTGAAGGTAATTTTGATGACTAATGGTGAAAATCAGGTGACCCCGATAGCGGATCACCTCTGGGTTCAGGATATAAAAGCGGATACCCCTGTAAATGATATCTACATGGTCAGGGCCAAAAAGGCGGCCCAGACCAAGACAGGTGCAACATTTTTGAGCCTTACCCTCTCTGATAAAACAGGTGATATAGAGGCCAGGGTATGGGATAACGCTGAAGAGCTTGGCTCCCTGTTCAGGGAGGGGGATACTGTTACTGTTACCGGAAAGGCGGTTTTATACAGAAACCAGGTGCAGCTTACATTAACAGGGGTTTCACCCGTTAAATGTGATGACCCTTCCATCTTTCTTGAGGCCACTCCACATGACCCCCAGGGTATGATCAAAGAGCTTAAAGGGATTGTGCGGGGTATAAAAAACCCTGACATGAGGGACCTGATAAACTCATTTTTATCTGATCACAGTTTTATCACAAGGTTCAGGGAGGCCCCTGCTGCAAAAAATTTTCATCACGGTTATATCGGGGGGCTTCTTGAGCATACACTCTCGGTATGCCGCATGGCAAAACAGGTATGCATGCAGTATCCTGAGCTGGACGCAGACCTCCTTTTAACAGGGGCATTTCTCCATGACATAGGTAAGATCCGGGAATTCACCTTTGAAAAGGTGGTGGATTACTCTGATGAGGGGAGGCTCCTTGGTCACCTCGTTATGGGTGTATTAATGGTTGAAGAAAAGCTGGCCGCTTTAAAGAAATTCCCGGCTGAAACCGCCCTTTACCTCAAGCATATGATACTGAGTCACCACGGTGAGTATGAGTTTGGATCACCCAAAAAGCCCAAATTTGTTGAGGCATTTGTCCTGCATTTTGTGGATGACCTTGATGCTAAGGTTAACGGCATAGCGAGGATCATTGCAAAGGACAAGACCGAGGGGTCATGGACAGAGTTTAACAGGATGTTTGAGCGGTATCTCCTGAAGGAGAGGATTAAGCCGCTGGAGGATGAATCAGCGCCTCAGCCTCTGCATGTTGGCAGGCAAGGCACGTTATTTTAAAAGTATTACAACAAGACAGGTTTATCAGCATTATGAACAAAATTATGATGGTTGACAGCAACAACCGAAAAATAAACTACCTGAGGCTTTCCATAACAGACCGGTGTAATCTCAGGTGCATGTACTGCATGCCCGAAGAGGGTATCGAATTCTTACCACATGAAAATATACTCTCTTATGAAGAGATATTAAGGATTGTTCGGCTTTCCACATACAGGGGCATCCGCAAGGTGAGGCTTACAGGTGGAGAACCCCTTGTCCGCAAGGGATTTACTGATTTTTTAAAAGACATGAGTAAAATAAAGGAACTTGAAGAGATCTCTATCACCACCAACGGTGTGCTCTTAAAGCAATATGCAGCAGAGATCAAGGCATGCGGTGTAAACCGCCTCAATATCAGCCTTGATTCACTAAAGCCTGAAAAGTTTAAAAGGATAACAGGTCGTGATTATTTTCACAAGGTATGGGAAGGGATTCAGGAGGCTGAGAGGCTGGGCTTTTCACCTATTAAGCTGAATGTTGTGGCCATAAAGGGTGTAAATGATGATGAGATAGAGGACTTTGGCAGGCTTACCCTTGAGAAGCCTTATCATATAAGGTTTATAGAGCATATGCCCATAGGGGGTAACAACTGGAACTCTGAAAAATTTCTCTCTATACTTGAGATCTATAATCGGCTCCAGAATGTCGGCCCGCTTGTCTCCATAGAAAGGCGAAACAGCCTGGATGGTCCTGCACAGCGGTATAAAATTGAGAATGCAAAGGGTGAGATCGGCCTTATAGGGGCGCTCAGTAACCACTTCTGTGCGGTATGCAACCGTTTAAGGCTGACTGCTGATGGCCACCTGAGGAGCTGCCTCTTTTCAGAGACAGAGATTGATGCAATGCCTCTTCTAAGAGAAGGAAAAAGTGATGAGGAGATAATCGCCCTAATAGAAAAGGCAATAAGTGAAAAACCTGAAAGGCATAACCTCCAAAATCAGGGGCAAAGGAGCTGTACAAGGCAGATGTCAAGCATCGGCGGATAATGCTTGCCACTTGTATTTATGGGCAAAAGAATCAATAAAACCTTTCAGCGCTGAATATTAAAGAGAAAAGCAAGACAGTGCATGGGCTTTACCTGATGCCTGTGAAATAATGCCTTTAATAAAACCTTATTCCTGTCGTGATGCTTACAAATTCCGCACCCCTGCCTGAAACAGGTCGATTTGGAGGAAGGACTGAAAAGAAAATATGAGTCAAAATAAATCCAAATTTCAAAATGAAAGACGAAAGCTACCCAGATCAGATGTACAGATATGGGCTATCGAACTTAATGAAAATTCAAGATATTATCATTTGTTGTCGAATCTTAGTGCAGGCGGTTTTTTCATAGAAAAAAAGCTGCCCTTTTCAGTGGGATCAATAATAAACTTTGAGATGGAGCTTGATGGAGAAATCATCTCCTTTAAAGGAAAAATAATGAATAACTATGAAAATACAGACTCCAATCACCCGGGGGCCGGGGTTCAGTTTGTTGATCTGGGTGAAAAAGAAAAGGCTAAAATTGAGGTCTACCTGAAAAGACTGGAAAAGTAATATTGCGGAGCCGGATGATTTTGTTATCAAGACTTTATTAATGTAAGGTTTTTCATATGTCTGATCTAAATGATCAACAATTCGGGAAATATAA
>CAZCMD010000276.1:0-4043 GCA_964499695.1 uncultured Desulfatiglans sp. | reverse complement strand
GGTTTATGTCATATTAATTAATGTAGAAATGTTTTTTAATAAGTTGTAATAATAGGCAAGGTGTCAGGGTTTCAGCAAAGGGGAATCCGGCATTCAATTGGCGGCTATCGCACATGCGCCGATTGTTAACTACCTGAGAAAAAATATTTATTAACTCAAAATCAGGAGAGCTTGATATGACGGAAGAGATCAGAGATGTAAACCGAAGGAGTTTTCTTAAAAATGCAGGCGTTATTATAGGCGGCAGCGCACTCGGTGCAGCAGCGATAACCTTGAGACCCGAAATGGCACAGGCGGCTGAGGCGGTTAAATCAGTGCCTCAGACAGTCACGCAGTTCCGATGCCCGGTCTGCAATAAGAATTTCAGCAGTTACGCTGAACTTAAAAACCATTTCAAGTCAGATCACCCCGAGCATGTGGAACCAATCACAACAAAGCTCAATATAAACGGACAGGATTGCGAGGTTTTAATTGAACCCCACTGGACTCTCCAGCGAACACTACAGTTCAAACTCGGGCTCACAGGGGCAAAACACATGTGTGACCGCGGGGCATGCGGGTCATGCACTGTAATAATGGATGGAAGGGCAATACTTTCATGCACCACACTCGCTGTAGAATGCGAAGGAAAGAAGATCCAGACAGTCGAAGGCATAGCTGCTGACCCCAAATGGCGTCCTCTTATAGATTCATACTGCAAGTGGGATGCAATGCAGTGCGGTTACTGCACGCCGGGCATGCTTGTTACTGCAAAGTCCCTCCTGGATAAAAAGCCAAATCCGACTGAAGATGACTGCAAGCAGGCACTTGCAGGTAATATATGCTGCTGCGGCACATACCACAGGCACCCGACCGCCATCATGGAAGCAGCCCCGGCAATTAAGGGAGGTGCATAACATGGCAGATAAAGCAGGAGTAAATGGCGAGAGAGAAAAATTCAGGGTTGTAGGGATGCCCAATCTTCCGGGTAGACTCTCATACGGCATAGCATCAGGCATAGCAAAATACGGGGCAGACTATGTGTTCCCGGAAATGCTCGAGGCAAAATTTTTAAGAAGCCCATACGCAAACGCAAAGATTACCTCAATGGACATCAGCAACACTAAAAAGATACCTGGTGTTGTAGATGTTGTTACATGGGAGGATGCAGATATTAAGGCCCTGAGCGCTGGCGGAGGCTTTATGGGTCCGGCTCAGCCTTTTTTTACAAACATTGCAGACCAGGAGGGCGGCATAATCGGCGCTATTGTCGTTGCGGAAAATGAAGATGTCTGCGAAGAGGCATTAAGGCAGCTCACAAAGGACAGCAAATGGGAGGTACTACCCCATGTTGTGGATATCCTTGAAGGCATGAAACCTGATGCTGCTGTTATTCAGTCCCCTGTAGCGGCGCCAAAGGGTGGCTTTGGCGGTTTTGGGATGGGCGGCGGTAACAACCCGCCCAAACAGGGTAATGTTTCATTTTCAAATGTGAATGCAGGCGATGTTGAGGCAGGCTTTAAAGAGGCGGATCATATTTTAGAGTGTGATGCCAATACCCCATCCTTTGCAGGGCATCTGCCTGACCCAATAGGCTCGGCTGCCATGTGGTATAACGATTTATATCATGGAGAGGGTAAAAGCCTGCGTATTGAAGGGAATGCCTGGGGACATGACCAGGTAGTAGGCATGTACCGCACGCCACCCGAAAAGGTCTTTCAGGAGTGCATGCTTGTCGGGGGCAGGTATTGTGACTGGGGTATACGCGAATCCCAGCTTATAACCCCGTTGCTCTCCAAAAGAGCGGGCAGGCCGGTAAGGTGTGTAAACAGCCGCTATGATCAGTATGACTTCAACCTCAACCTGCGTTATATCCACCTCAAGGTAGGTTTTAAAAAGAACGGCCTCATAACCGCTATAGAGGATTATTCCATAGCCGATCAGGGAATAAAAGGCAGCTCCAGCTTTGGCACCTCAATGGACCAGACCTATGGCCCCTATTTCACCACAAGGTGTGCAAATGTAAAACAGCGTATGGATATGGTTGACAGTAACCGCGGAAAGATGTGGCTTAGCGGCCAGCATAACCCCATGAACTGGGATGCCATAACTGTTGCAATCCTCATGATAGCTGAAAAACTGGGTAAGGACCCCATAGAGATCACAAGGATTAATGTACATGGGCCCACATCCCAGACAGACGAAAATCCATTGCCAAGCCTTGAGGCCTGTATAGAGGCAGGTAAAAAGATGATGAACTGGCAATGGCATAAAACAGGTGAAAAAAAGCTCAAGGACGGAAGGCTGCATGGACTAAGCTTCCGCTACAACCAGTGTCCGCGCCATTCGGTTTCAGGATACAATGCCAAGCTTGAACTCAGAAACGGGGCTGTGCATATGGATACCCGCGGGCCTGTAATAGGTAACTATATATGGGAAGCGAATATGATGGTTGTGGCAGAGGAGCTGGGGCTCAGGTACGAGGATATAAAATCAAAACTTGACCATCATGAGACATATAAGCCGTGGGGCGGCGGAAGCGATGGTACAACCGCATCCGGCTGGGTCTTAAAGGAGTGCGCAAACATCTTAAAGAAGAAGATACTTGAGGCGACTATTGAAGAGGCCAATAATCCTCCGGCACCATCAGGGTTCGGTGGTTTTGGCGGCTTTGGTGCAAAACAGGCGCCTAACCCCTTTAAGGGCGCTAAGCCTGAAGAGCTTGACATGCAGGATGGCAAGGTGGTCTTCAAAAATGATCCCACAAAGGGGCTTCCCCTTGCTCAGGCTGTAAAGGCAAACCTCTTTGCAACATACTCAGGCAGGCCGCCGGCAGCGCTCTGGACTCATCAGGGTAAGCAGCTTGATACAATGAATGTTGCCATGTGTGAGGTCGCGGTTGATACTGAGACCGGAGCAGTGGAGATCCTGAAATTCGGGATCGTTGCTGACCCTGGAAAGGTAATGCGCCGCACATCACTTGAAAGCCAGCTCCACCAGGTAATGTTCTTCAGCGAGGGATGCCAGCTTTTTGAGGAATTTATATATGATAAAAAGACAGGTGTAAGGTTGAGTACAAACATGTTCGAGTACAAAAAACCCACAATTGTGGATCATGCACCAGTTGATATAGAACTCCTTGAAACCCGCGCAGGAAACGCAGCATACGGATCAAACGGCATAAGCCATTCGCTGGCAAATACCCATCTGGTGATTGCTGCAATCTATAATGCAATAGGCGTGTGGGTAGATCCTCCGGCAACACCGGACAAGATACTTCAAGCATTGGGCAAGGCGTAATAAAAGGTTTAAGGCTCAGGGTTTAAGGCTAAAGATAAAACCTTAAGACCCATATAAAAGAAAAAGGAGATAAAAATGAAGCCATTCAATCATGTAAATGCAACATCACTCGCAGAAGTCAAAACCGCCCTTGCTGACGGTAAAACAACAATAATAGCAGGGGGCACAGACCTCCTTGGCACATTAAAGGATAATATCCTCCGTGACTACCCGGTTACAGTAATAAACCTTAAAACAGTCCCTGGCCTTGATTTTATAAAAGAGGAAAAGGGTATGCTTAAGATAGGCGCTGCTACTCATCTGTCTGATATCGCCAATGACCAGACCGTGCAGAAAAAATATACGGCCCTTGCCCAGGCAGCGGGAAGGGTTGCCACACCCCATGTAAGGGATATGGGCACCATAGGCGGTAACATTGCCCAGCTTCACAGGTGCTGGTATTTCAGAAAGCATGAAAACCGGTTTGACTGCAAACGTAAAGGGGGTAACACCTGCTTTGCAATGACAGGCGATAACCGGTATCATTCGATTTTCGGTATGAAGGGTGGATGTCTTGCGGTAAACCCGAGCGATACTGCACCAGCACTGATAGCCCTTAACGCAAAGGTGATAACAGATAAAAGGAGTATCGAGGCAGAGAACTTCTTTGATGTAAAGCAGCCCGGTAACACGGTACTGGAGAAGGATGAGATCATTAAAGAGATCCAGATTCCTGAACCGCCAAAGGGTGCAAAGAGCGCCTTTATCAAGTTTGCATTCAGGAA
>CAZCMD010000275.1:0-4054 GCA_964499695.1 uncultured Desulfatiglans sp. | reverse complement strand
ATTTATTAAATCTTTTTTTTATCTTTTATTAACAACTGCGGAAGTTGGGTTAAGGAATTCTAAACTATGTTTTAGTTGCACAACCTCCCCTCCACTTTGTGGGAGGGGCTGGGGGAGGGGGAAACCCTGAGTAAACAGAACAAATTTTACTGCCTATCTTTTCCACCCTCACCCGACCTCTCCCATCAAGGGAGAGGAGCTTCAGTTAAACCATAATTCAACAACATCAGGCGTAATCCGCCGTCGTCAAAGATTTTGGCGGGACAAGAGCCCCACCCTACAGAAGGCTTTGTTTCTAATTTTTATCACTCATGCATTTCCGGTTTATTGTCTTGACACATAAAGTCTATATTCCTATAGTTCATTTCCAACAGGCACAGCGCCTATTCAAATAATTCAGCTTAAACATCAATAAATTATGCCTTTAAAAACCGGAAAGGCCGGGAACAAAAAAGGATATGCCACATAAAACCGGTTTTAAAGGTCGCACAAAGGGAGGTCTTATGAAAAAAACTATTTTTTACACTCTTTTACTGGTTTGCTGTTTTGTTATTTCAGCATGTTCTTCACCCTCTGACACAAAAAAGGATTCTGCAACTGACTCTGCTGTAAGTCCTCCTGCTGAACCTGAAGAGGAGGCACCCCCGGCTGAAGCAGCGGCCCCGGCCAGATATACCAGGGAAGATCTTGTAAACATAATGGACAAGTATCTTGCAGCTCTTGTTAAGCATGACCCGGCAGGGCTTCCTCTGGCAAATAATGTTAAGCTGGTGGAAAACACCGAGACCATTCCAATAGGTAAAGGTCTTTGGGAAAATACAACAGGCCCCGGCACTACAGAATATAAGATCTATGTTGCTGACCCTGTTCTTGACCAGATAGGCTATATGGGCCTTCTCCAGGAAAAGGACAAACCTGTTCAGGTGGCTATACGCCTTAAGCTTGAAAATGGCGAGATAACTGAGATAGACCACATGATCTGGAGGAGCATCGCTGAACCCATGCCAGAGGGACTTTTAAAACCCCGTCCGGGGCTTGTACAGAAGCTTGATCCGGCTGAAAAAGTATCACGTGAAGAGATGTTCAAGGCCGCCAATGCATACTATGACGCCATTGAACAGAGTGATGGTACTGTGGCCCCATTTGCTGATGAATGCGAAAGACACGAAGGGGGTATCACCGCTGCCAATAATCAGGCACCTGTCCCTAAAGATTCAGCAACAACCTTTGGTGCAATGGCTCCCTTTGGCCGCCTGAAATGCGGCGAACAGCTCAGCACCGGTATCATGCGCTATATCTCTGACATCAACCAGCGCAGGCTTGTAGCAATAGATGAGGAGATGGGACTTGTCATGATATTCTCCATGTTCAACCATGACGGTGAACCCAATCCACTACCTGTAAAAAATATGTCAGGTGTCACAGAAAGCCCGAACACCTGGGGGCAGTTTAATGTGGGCGCCGGGCATATCTACAAGATAAGAAGCGGTAAGATCTACGAGATAGAGGCTATTGCAGCGCTCGGCATGCCATATCATGCATCCGACGGCTGGACATGCACACGTGACTGCCTCAGCGGGATCATGGATACATATCTTGCCGCCCTTGCGAAGAATGATCCTGCCGGTGTCCCGCTTGCAGCCAATGCAGAGATCGTTGAAAACAACAAGAAGATTACCATAGGTGAAGGGCTCTGGAAGACTGCAACAGGCGGGCCAACCGAATTCAAGATTATTGTTGCTGACCCTGATACAGGCGAGGTTGCCTTCATGGGCGTGATAGAGGAGAATAAAAAACCTACAATCGTTGCGGTAAGACTGAAGGTTGTTGATAATGAGATAAGCAAGATCGATCACCTTGTTGTACACAATGAAAAGGGCGAACCTTTGAACCCCAACATGTCTAAACTTCGCCCGGCATTTCTGGAGCGCCAGCCCAAGATGGAGCGTACATCCAGGGAGAAGATGGTTGAGATAGCAAACCTCTATTACGAGGCCATTGTTCAGGATAATGGTTCTGTTGCCCCCTTTGCTGATGAGTGCGAGAGAAGGGAAAATGGTAGCATTGCAGCCAATGACCGTACAGGGAAGAAGGATGTGGATATATTCAGTACCTATAAATGTGCGGATCAGCTTAACACAGGGCGTTTAAGTTATATTGCTGATATCACTGACAGGCGCATATTTGCGGTTGATGAGGAAAAGGGTCTTGTATTTGTCTTTTCCATATTCCGCCACAATGGCGAACCCAAGGTAATGAAGATTACCGGGGTACCTGGGATAACTGAATTTAAAAATCAGTGGGGGCCATTTGAACTGCCAGCTGCCCATGTGTTCAAGATCAGAAACGGGAAGATTTATGAGATAGAGGCGATAGGTTATTTTTACGCAGGCATCGGTCTTACCACCGGGTGGTAAAAATAGGCAATTTTTGTAGAGACGGGTTTAAAACCCGTCTCTACAGCAGAAATCAGTTCAGGGTCTTAAATAATAAACCCCACCCTGCATTTCACGGAGGCTTTTATGGAATATATCGGACGTAAACCGACAAATATCATGGGGGTCTCTCTGCTCCATAAATGCAACTTCAACTGTGATCACTGCGGTTATATCTACGTGGGAGAGGCAGAAGACCACATCATAAAACCGGGGTACAAGCTTACCTGGGATCAGCTGAAAACCACCTTTAATGACTGTAAATCCATACCTGATTCATACTGGAACCTGAATTATACAGGCGGAGAACCCACCCTCTGGGAAGATCAGGGGAAAACCTTTGTGGATATACTTATAGAAACAGCAAAGGCAGGGCAATCGCCCTCTTACAATACCAACGGCTCCTGGTTTGATGATTATTCAAGGACACATGACTTCTTTTTCAGGTACATGGATGGGACAGATGAACCCCTCATGACCTTTATCAGCATGGATAAATTCCATAAAAACTATGATGAGGTAAAGGGCAGGGCAAAGAGTCTTGATAACATAATAAAGGTAATGGATGAGATACCTGAGGAGAGAAAAGCGCAGTTCAGGACACATGTGATTATTATCATCACAAAAGACCCAAACAGCACCCTCCCTGCTGAAATGAAGGCCCATTATGAAGCATTCGGGATAACATTCGGCGATTTCCCCCTGATGCGTATCGGGAAGGCAAAGAATCTTTCAGATCAAATACCCGAGATGACAAATTATTTCCCGCCAAACCAGAATGAATCGGGCGGCCCCCGTGTGCTGGTGCTTGTGGGCGAGGACTATTATATAGCAAGCAAGCGGAAAGGCAGACTCGGGCGATTGAAGGATTTATATTCGGTCTGATACCCATGTTGATCTGGCCCATACCTTACTTATTTGCATTAACTGGATTAGGGCAGACACGCAGGTCTGCCCCTACACTACATTGATATGCCTTGTTCTTTAATAAAAGGAGGATAAAGATGTGTTTTGATATGAGGAGGATATTCACAATGTCTCTCTTGTCTATTCTTTGTGTTGTAACCGGCTCATGTGACAATAAACCGGCAGCGAGACCAAAACTAAATAAAAACAATATTACCGAGATAATCAAGGCCATGACCCTTCATGAAAAGGCCCTGCTTGTAACCGGTACAGGCATGGATATTCCTCCTTCCATGCTTGAAAACCTGCCGGAGGGCGATAATCCGTTTGGCGCCCTTTCAGGAAAAACAAAGGAGCCTGACCCTGATTACGATGCAATGGTTGCTAAAATAAAAAAATTGGTGCCCGGTGCAGCAGGCAGGACAGCCGAGATACCTAATCTCGGGATACCAACAATGGTTGTAGCAGACGGGCCTGCCGGTTTAAGGATAAACCCTGACAGGGAGGGAGAGACCGGAAAATTTTTCTGCACGGCATTTCCAATTGCGACACTCCTTGCCTCCACATGGGATACAGGGCTTGTAAAAGAGGTAGGCAGTGTAATGGGTAATGAGGTGCTTGAATATGGTGTTGATGCAATACTGGGGCCGGGCATGAACCTCCACAGAAACCCCCTGTGTGGCAGAAACTATGAATATTACTCGGAAGACCCT
>CAZCMD010000274.1:0-4081 GCA_964499695.1 uncultured Desulfatiglans sp. | reverse complement strand
AAAAGATGAACTTCCAACATCGAACATTCAACTTCCAATGTTGAATAACGTAAAGACAGAAGCCAGGAGCTATAAATCGCCTCTAAATTTATTTCTGAATTTGTTTTTTCTAACAGCCTATAGCCATAATCGCTCCAGCCTCTCTTTTAGTTTCACTCATCAACCGAAGGAGACCAGCGGATAGCATCGGCCAATACAAGATCTCCATCGGTCTTGTCAGAAATCGTAACTGTGACTGCCCCCTCCGGAAGGTTAAGGGTTTCCAACTGATTCCAGCCTTGTAAAGCAGCATCGGAATTGAATACTATCTCATGTTGATCTCCGGCACTGTCCTTTACCACCAGGCTCCAGTTCCCAAATTTGGACCAGGGGAAGGAACTCTTTTTGTCTGGCATGTGCAGCCACAGCTCCCATGGACCTGGCTTATGAATAACGCTAGTGAAGATGGCTTTCTTTATACCTTCTCCTGCATTGACCACTGCCGTTGTGTGACGGTACTTTCCCCAGCTCCCTGGCAGATCAAGATATGTCCATTCCACAGGTATACTGTAGAAAGTTGATGCTGAAAATCCCTTGTCTGACAAACTTAAATTTGCTAAAGGTCTACCCTTTGGGACATCTTTCTTTTTTTCATTTTCCAGCACCTCAAAACCCTCATCCAGATTATCTGTAACAATAAAGATATTATCAGGAGAAGACCATGGTATCTCTTCCACTCCTTCAATAGCCTTTACGTCTAGTATTTTATCATGCTCTACCGCTTGTAGAGGAATCGTAAAAGTACCCCGGTTCAGGGAAATATAGGGCTCTAACAGGATATCCTCAGGCGGTTGAAACAGAACCATACCAAAACGTATTGCATGTTTTCCATTTATCCGGATTGGATCGTTTTTATTCCAATCCTGTTTTTCACCTGCTGTGACTCGATATTGAAAACGAAAAACACCGGGAACCGGTTCGTCATTACGGACTGAAATCAGCAACTGGTAAAGAGGCATACCATTTTCTGAATCAGGCAGTCGATAAACCTCAGAGCTTGAAACAATAAATCCAGGCAATGATGCGCTGCCAAGCCAGTCACCAAAAAGTTCCTTAAAGTCTATGCCCAGGGCCTTACCTTTCTCCTTCATATCATCAAATGAAAAAGTTCCCCCTTTATGGGCTTCACGAATAGATGAAAGAAGTCGTACTGTCTTTTCTCTACCAAGAATATCCAGAATGCATCGAGCCATAGCACCGGCCTTTAGAGCTAGGACATTGATCTGAAGGGCCGGGGCATTCCAGGGCTCCATATCGTTTAGCGAACTCTTAAGCGCCTGATCCCAGACTTTGGGTTCGGAGGTTGTCATATCAATAGCAGTATCTGTCATGGATTTTTTAGATGATGATTCATTTTTTTGGGAGATAACAAGGGCACCCATTACCGGGCCCATTACATCTTCCTCAGCATAGTTGTGGGCAGAAAAGTAGGTACTGGTGTCTGTGATCAAGAGTGCTGAAAGAATTTCCATAACATAATTGATAGCAATGGCTTCAGTACCCCTTGCACTTGTCTGATGAAGAAAAATGTTTCTGGCTGCCCCTGAAAAAATATGCCCGCCGGATAAATCATTGTCAAAGAAGGTCAGGAGGCTTTCCCATTTGGCCTGTGTAATACCGCCTTCTTTGTCCCTGAATGATTCAGGTTTACGAAAAGGCCATTCAAAACGCGCTGTTGGAAAAGAGCCCTCACGCATCAATAACAATCCCGGAGGGGCCATAGTTGTATTCATACGCCATCCTCCGCTGTAACCACGCAGGGAATTGGGGACTTCCACCAGAGTAAGGCCGTTATAGGGATAACCCAGGCCATTTTCCTTTGCTTCGTTCAGATGCTCCCTGATCCAGGATTGGATCATTTTACCGGTATCGGCAAACAGTTCGATATTTTTCATGTGTTTTGGATGAATCAGCATCTCCATCATTACCCCTTCGACCTCTAAGGGCAGACTTTTAAACCTTGAGGCAATAAGGGCCACTTCAGGTACAGGGGCACCGGGCGAAAAGCTATACCTAACTCTATCTCCTTTTGCTTCCACTTCGCATCGCCGGCCCGGCCCGGCCACCAGCCAGCCGGGCGGCAGGTCTACAATGAGATTTACATTATAAAAATCGATAGAACGACGTCGTGGGTCATCACGCTCCTTTTCACTCCCCGAGGCGGGCAGCCAGCGGATGCCAGGCATGAGCGCCACAAATCGTGAATCGAAAATATATCGATCAAGACCAAGCATAGAGAGATTTCTCTGGGTAGTCTTCAGGTTCTCAGTTTTTATAACACTTTTCAGGTAACCGAATCGGCGGTCAGGGAGACCATGTATAGAGAGATGAATAATAGTCTCTTCACCCGGATCAAGCGGGTGTGCTAAATCAAGTTCCAGTAATCCATTTTCATGGGTAAAGTTCAAAGGCTGTCCTGAGGCATCCAATGCCTGCTTTATTTTTTGTCCGGGATTGAGGGTAAAAATAGCTTTTCTCATTTGTTCATGTTCCGGGGCACGAAAGGTCACATCAAGCGCAAGATCCAGTGCCTTTCCCGGATCGATCCTTACCTCACCTGATATGTTACTAATATCAATTGCAGGCACATTAACATGGGCTGAGTGGGCCTCTTCCCATTTTTCGATCTTATTGATGATATTGATATTTTGATAATAGCCAAACCCTGTCATGGTCATTGCCAGAATTATAAACCCACTCCCGACTGCGGCGAGCCTGCCGCGTGAGCCATCGTCCAGGCGCGGATGGACGAGAGCACTAAGTACAAGCATACCTAAAGCCGATATAAGCACTCCGGATCGTTGTATCCATCCTGCCAGACCCGCCAGAGAAGGGATAACATCAGATGGAGTATTTATAATTAATGAACCGGTCAGGTCGAACAAGGGAGAATAAGCTAACGGAAGATTGAATATGGCCCAGAAATCACCCCCTATCAAGACAAGAAGGATCACCGCAGCCATAAGCCTGTTGCGAACAAGTAAGGTCACAAAAAACACCAGTGACAGCACAAATGCCAGCGCAGGGAAGGCCATAAGGCCTAGAAAGGCGAAGAGAGAATATATCTCTATGGTATCACCGAAAGGCAGGGGTAGAAGCAGGCCCATGAATTCAAGAATAATGGTCAATATTACAATAGGGACCCATGAAGATAATAATAAACCCAGAAATCGACCTGACACCAACTCCAGATTGGTATAGGGCCGTGAATCCAGAACGTCGGTCATATGTTCTCTCTCATCACGGGCTCGCACATCAAATGCAAGGAAGACCGTACCTGTAATATAAATTAGGAGGTAATGCAAGCCAATGGTACCTACCAGGAAGCGTGGATTGAACAGGGCCGCCGTCGCAGAATAAGATGAATAAACGCCATGTAAACCTGAATATAAAAGAAATATGATGATGGCGATCAGGTAAGAGGCGAATATAAAAAACCAGTAACGCACCAGCCGTCGTGTAAGCTGTGTCTCTACACGGGCAAAGGTAAAAACATTTTTAATATGTATCATGAAGCTTTTTCCCGTGTAATAATTAGCGTATATCCTTACTCCGACTAATTGTTTGTTTGTATCTCATTTATCGATTATACCCTGATGAGTTATAGTAAGGCTTCTTATCAATCTGCTTACCTGTTAAAGACAAACAAAGTCGGGATTTGTTCCTTAAAAAGATATTTTGTGTAACGGATGATTGTTATCATATACAATCAGAAATCCAGAATTAGAGTGTTCACCATGTACAGGCCTTATCACTATCTATGATAGCATCCCTGATAAAATAGGGAATCGCTAATAATCCCTTTTTTGCATAAGCGGTGCGGCAGTCCGGGGGGACTGATGCCTCATACTTCTTTATGTAATCAACTCTCCACTCTATTTTTTTTCTTTGTAATTCTGAATCTGCCATTTCTCCAAACACCTGCTCAAAACGATTAACAGCATCAAGTCCGTATGATGGGGTTAGGTAGGAAGAAAGAGAATTACCCTCTGAAGCTCCTGACCCATGACCCCCCTTCCCTGTTGATGTCTCAATGCCTTTA
>CAZCMD010000273.1:0-4098 GCA_964499695.1 uncultured Desulfatiglans sp. | reverse complement strand
ATACAACACCCATAGCCACTTATCACTTTACCCTGGATAACAATGGCAACAGGACACATATAGCAAAAACAGAACCGATAACCTTTGACCCAGGCGCTCAAACCATTAACTATACATATAATACCCAGAAGAACAGGTTATTAACTGCAGGAGTAGACACCTTTACCCATGATGACGAAGGGCAGTTGTCAGCAAAAAACAGCACCTCATACACCTTTGATTATGAACACAGGCTTAAGAGCATTGGGAGCACAATACAGTATTTCTATGATGGCATGGGAAAAAGGGTAAGGGCAGTAAGGAATGGCGTTACCACAAAGTATATTTATGATGCCAAAGGGAACCTGCTTGCAGAGGCAGATGCAAATAATGTAATCCAGAGATATTACATATATGGTAATGGTTTAATGGCGATGGTGGCATCAGGAGGCCAGCTTTACTGCTACCAATATAATGCAACAGGAAGTACTATTGCCATTACAGACAGCAGCCAGAATATAGTTAACAAGTACGCATATACGCCTTTTGGTGAAATAGGAAATGAGCAGGAAGCCTTTGCCCAGCCTATCAAATATGTAGGGCAGTATGGGGTTATGTCGGAACCTAATGGCCTGTATTATATGCGAGCAAGGTATTATGACCCAACATTAGGGAGGTTTATTTCTGAAGACCCGACAGGTTTCGGTGGGGGAGATATTAATCTATATGTATATGTTGGGAATAATCCGGTATTGTTGATTGATCCATCGGGCTCTGCTGGATTTGCATTAGATTTTGGTGGGGCATATGGCTCTGGTTGGGGCAATAGTAATTATTCTACAGGTGGAGGTGCAGGTTCTGGAATTTTTGTTGGGGTTAGACCAGACAGCATGGGACATGCTCAGTTAGGAGGATTTATTTTCCAATCATACACTGATACAATCCCTGGAGCAAAAGTAGGATTAGGCGTTAATTTGACATATTATAAAGGAGATTCAAGAGATTTCTTTTCAGGGGTATCAAATTATACTTCATTAACTTTTGCAGGAGTTTCTGTGACAAAATATTCGGATCAAAAAACTGGAGCAACTACAGGCTGGACAGTAAGTTTATTTGGTAAAGGAATTGGTTTTACTGGGTTTGAAGAGGGGACTACTCAATCATGGTCGGGAGCTTTGCAAAAATAATATTTGGGCATTTAATAGTTAAGGAGCAAAATGAAAATAAATTATATCTTAAAGCCAATTTTTATATTTGGATATACACTTATTGGCATAGCTATCCTAGGAATAACTATGCATTTTTTATTACAAGTCGATATTAGGTATACTATTGAATTTCAAGTTTTCATATTATTATCAACTTTATTCCATGCATTTATTGGATTAGGAATTGTTTTTCAAAAAAGATGGGGATTTTATCTCATGAAATTTTATTTGAGTTTATTATATTTGGGCTTCCCGGTTGGTACATATATATCCAAAAAACTTAAACAATATATCGATGAGAATAATATAGAAAATTATTTTAAAGGTAGTTAAGAAAACTAAATGGGTTTAGTCTTACATTCGCGGAGATACAAGGATTATTTGTTGGAACTGCTGGATATGCTTTTGGAAAGGATTCAGGATCATGCAAAACGAAATAGTACCATTGATAATTTTTATTTCGACCGGTGTGCTATGGTTTTTTACTGCGCTTCAATTCAATTGTGTGCGTAATCATTTCTTGAAGAACTGTCCAGATGAGGCTAAGCGATATGTCACACCTCCCACATATGGGAGCCCAAAGAACTTTACGTTTCTTTTTCGTAAGGAGTCCATAGCCTTACTTCGGCAACATAATGACCTTTGGAACTTACGGCAGAAAGCAGTTATCCTTTTTGTTGCATCAATTATATAGCCAATCGGTTGCGTGGTGTTATTGGAAATTGTTTTGGCTTTCACTTGATAGAACAATTATCGTTCGAGGTTTATTAACTATTTTTGAGGCTTAAATAATCAGAAAAATAGGCTGTTGTCCGCAGTAGCAGGAAATAGTGCCACTGGAGTTGTTGCCTCATCACCTATTCGAAAATGGTTCTAGGCTACGATTATTTTAACGATAATGATTAAAAATGAAATTATTAGAACAACCGCAACAATTAGAAAAAATGAGAAGTCACCATTATCATTACGGTCAGGTGACTAACCATTAAATCTTGATAACGTCTCTATTAAAAAAAGGAACCTAAAATGAAAAAAATAACCCAAATAATAATTTTTATGTCTTTAATATTTTTACCATATGTTACTAATGCAGAAGATCTGCCTAAGTTTTTTGGTTTTGTTGAAGAGGAATCTTTTTTCCCTAATAAAATGGACGACTGGAAATTACAAAAAAATATAAAAGATGAGACTTACTTTCTGCTTCAATGGGAGAATCTATTCAAACATGAAATCACCTTAAAATATCTTGCCGCTACACCCAATACAATACAGTCTGTATATCAAGGAATCGCCGAAGAGATTGATAAAAGTATTAAAGAAGTCGGGGGCAATATACTCCTCCTGAAAGAGTTTTTTGCTGTTATCCTTATCAATGACACACAATCCGATCATTCAGTAAATCTATTATATGGCACTCCTGAAGGAGCATATTTTTGGAAATATAAAGTCCCCAATACATTTGAGACAAATATTGATAGTCATATTGCCGCTATTACATCAGCAGCCAGAGAACATCAATATAAGGTGGCTTTAACATATGGCAATGTTGTTATGGGAAGATGGGGAGGGCCTATTCATGAATTTGCCAAATTGCTTGCAAGTAAAAATGATCCAAGGGTTATAGATGTATATAAAAATTTATTACAAACCAGCCCATCAAATTATGATGCTCAAATAGAATATTCCTCTATAACAAAAAATAATGTGGAGGCAATTCAGTGTGCCAAAATAGTCGAAAGAGATGCAGAGGAAGAAAAACTCCTGAATACTGCCGCTAAAATATTACAAAAAGAGATTCCCGCAATATCCTCATACAAGGTCTTAAATCAGAATGAAAAAGGGCTAAAGGTTATACTCATCCCCTTAGAACCGTGCAATCCTTGGCTTCTCGATGAAATAGCGGTTACATACGAGAAGATCACATCAATCCCTGTTGTCATAAGAAGGTTGCCTGTCAATTGGACTGCTCCTGAATCATCGAGGTCCACCTACAGACCCTATCTGGAAAAAATTGCCTCAAATATATGGAAAACAAAATCTGATTTTAGTGACTGGTCGTTATCAAAACTAAAAGAGGAAATAATGAAAAAAGCAAAAGAGGAAGGCCCCCAAGCTGTAACCTCCATAAATCAAATTTTCAAAAAAATGGATGAAGAAGGTTACCAATGGGATGCAGACCCTATTATGAGTTGGCTTTCACTATCAATTTCTCCTTATTTTTCAAAAGATCCATATACAATGGTAGTGGGAATCACAGAGCTGGATATTTATTCAGGAGAGACCAATTTTGTATTTAGTCTGTATGGCGGACACAAAGACTCTCCTGTAAGCATCTTATCATATGCTAAAATGAGAGCAAAACTCACAGGGGAAAACCAGTCCAGAAGACGTTTGGTGGAACGTGCTGCAAAAGAGCTTGTGCCAGCAAGTCTTAAAAAATTAAACATCCAAAGATCTATAGACCCATCTTGCCCTTATTCGTATTCAGGTGGCTTACAACGTCTGGATGAAAAAACATTAAACCTTTCCGATACAGTAAAGGATGAAATTGAAAGAATTAAAAAACAATTTTGAATCTACCGTCAAAGGCTGATGGAAATAACAACATTGCCAGGTATTACATAAATGGGATTGGGCTATCCTCATTTTTGGAATATTGTTCTTTAAAAGATATGTTAATGATAAGGAAACTATACTTAATTTCCTTAAGCAATAGCTCGATATTAGTAAAATAATTGAAGAATAGATATAAGACATTCTTCTCAACATCAGTTAATAACTACAGGTGGGGAGAGGTTCCCCCCGCCTATAGTCAAATCTGAATTAAAAAATTTTAATCGTTTACCCCAGCTTGCCCCTCTTCTTTAACAGATCTGCAACATTTTTAAGCCCCATCTTTTCAAGGGTCTTG
>CAZCMD010000272.1:0-4133 GCA_964499695.1 uncultured Desulfatiglans sp. | reverse complement strand
AACTGGATTCCCGATCAGGTCGGGAATGACGTTCTGGGTCTGGATTCCCGATTCAGTCTACACCAAGGTTACGACCTGGCAGGCAAGTCGGGAATGACATTCTGGGTATGGGTTCCCGATCCAGCCTACACCGATGTTACGGACTAGTTCGATTTTCGTTATTCGAGCAGTGTTCAGGAAAAATGAAGATTTTTCAGGTATAAGTGATTGAAAATATTAGAGTGGGGTTTGAAAACCCATTGTAGTGAAAACCTTTTACGTAAAAAGTCATTAAATATGTTATTCCTGTAGAAAGGTTGTTTCATAATAGCATTTCGTGTATTTCGTGGTTATCAAACAGACTTAATTTTTCTACCTTTTATTCCTTCACCTGTGAAATCCAGTTAAGCAAAGCGGGCTTTACAGAGTCATTCCATGCAGGTGAAAGTCTGAGTTCTATAAACTCCTCATATACTGCATCCAGCGCAGATATGGCCTGCTCAATGAGAAACATCTTTTCATAGAAGATCCCTTCAGGGTCATCTTTTATATCCTGTTTTACCTTGGGGGTTTTTAAGGTCTTAAGGTTCATCCACTCGGAGTCAAGGGTGAATGAATATTCGTTCTCCTCAACCTTGAGCCTTAACTGGCTCTCTGTTACCTGCTTCTTTTCCATCAGGGCAAAGCGGGCCTCTTTGAGATGCAGGTTATCACCTGTGCAGGTGATCTTTTCTGTTCCCTCATCATCATCGTGCCTGAGAACAATCTTTTTATCCACCCAGAGTTCAATATCTCCATCTGAAAGCTTATATGTCCCGCCCTTTACCTCGCTGATATACCAGAGCCACAACAGGAACTCCCTTGCCAGAAACTCGGTCTCTTTTACTCTCTCTATAAGCAGCATCTTATTCTTTAGCTCCTGTTATGGAATAGGTAAGCCCCTCGAGCAGTTCAGGCTGCTTCCCCTTCTTATCAAGCCCCCTTGAAGCAATAAGCCAGGGGTAGAGACTGCCTATTTTAATATTGAAACACTTCTGGAAAAATGATGCGAACTCATCACATACCTTATGGGCGGCGGCACCAAAGAGTACATACCCCTTTTCAAGGTTCCAGATCATGTCATAGGTCTTTGCTACAGGTATGGCCCGTTTGATAAGGGCGCTTTTTGTCATCTCCCTTATCTCGTTTCTTTTGCCCTTTGGCAGAAATTCCAGCCCCTCCATATCCAGAACCTTTTTTTCCGCCTCAAGAGAAAATTGTTTGAGCGCCTTGGCAGGGACATTCCTTGTATCTATCCGCCATGTCATGGCAAGGTAGGGCTCTTTTAAATACTGCATCCTGTTGAAATTATGGTCAAACATGTCAAGTATATTTACCCAGCCTATTGCCTTTTCCGCGTCAGATGATTCATCAAACCCTTTGAATGCGTATCTTTGAATCAGCGCCGGAAAGGTCTCAAGGTAGTTTTCCGGTAAAGGCTCTTCAAGTATATATCGTGTAAGACTGGATGAACCGTTTATTAAACCCATTTTTTGCCCCTGATAATAATAAATTGAATCATGAAAAAATAATCGTCCGGGAGAATTCTCATATCTCCTTCTCCCGGACGATCTTGAAAAACATCATTAACAAAGATAAAGAGCTGATGTCAATAAATATGGCTTTAAAATGAGTATTTTATACCTGCATAGTAAGACCTGGTCTTTGCAGGCACAAGAAAGGGCAGTATATATTCCTTGTCAAACATGTTCTCGATCTGGAAAAACAGTTTGTATTTATTTAAGTCATATTCGACCCTGGCATCCACTTCATAATGGCTTTTTACACTCATGGAATTCTCACTGTCAGCAAACTCCTCAGAGGAATATTTTACTGTTGTGCTTATGGAAAGCCTTTCTATAGGGGTGCTGATTATCCTTCCCTGGAACCTGTGTTCTGCCCTCATGGGGAGCCACAAACCGGTAGCATCATCCTTTGCATCCGTGTAATTATATGATAACGAAAGGTTAAATACAGGATCAGGCTTCCAGAACATGGAGCTGTCAACACCCTTTTCAGTGGCGCTCCCCACATTCACAAAGGTTCGCCTCAACCCTGCTTCTGTCATGATGGAATCCATGCTGACAAGCTCTTTCACCTCAGTATAATAGGGGGTAACATTAAAGGATAAGGTATCAAGCGGTGAATAGAGCAATGTCAGTTTATAATTTGTGAACTCCTCTTTTTTTAAGTCGGGGTTGGCTATAACAAAAGCATCTGACCTGTATCTGTCCTTGTAACTCGGGAGCCTGTCTGCAAGGTTAAAACCAAAGACCAGGCCATATTTGGACTTTTTATACCCGAGGTTCAGTTCAGGGTTAAGGCTGTTTGCAAAATTATTATAGTAGGTGCCCCTGAGACCAATGTACATCGAATATGGACTCTCATTTGATTCCAGTTTGTAGGTTGTAAACGCCCACCCCTTTTTTTCTTTATGTTCAGCATAGGGCAACTGCACATTATTTATATTTGTCTCAACCCCTACCTGTGCATGTTCATATCCGATGCCAGCGCTTAGAAGCCCTTTTTCAGAGAAAGAAAAATCGGTTGTAAACTCCTGGCTTATTATCTCAGGAGTTATCTTGATGTTATGGGGGATTGGTGAAGGTTCAGCATCTATGCTCTGATCCATTGAATCTGTATAGATAAATTTGCTGTTCAACCTTTTTATCTTTACCGGAAGGGTAGCAGAAAAGCTTTCATAGATGGCATCATTGTATGGGGTAGGTGCAAAATATGGCCCGCCAAGCCCCTTTTCATCTTTAAAATAGCTAAATGATGGTGAAAATATTATGTCAGACTGTGGAGCATACGACAGGTTCAAGCCTGCCTTTGTTTCAGTATCATGTTCGTTTGTGCGCCACCCGTCATCAGATTCATAGCCTCCCATTATCCCAATCTTGACCGCCCTGACCTGTGTCTGGACATCACCACTGTATTCCCTGTAATTCATATTTCCGAAAGCTACTTCAAGGTTTCCGCTATAGGTCTCTGCAAGTTTGGATGTGATCAGAATAACTCCGCCGCTGGAGTTTTCACCATATCCGGCGCCACCACCCTTGATTACCTCAATCCTTCCTATATTGTTTAATGAAACCTGATCCCATTTGATGTCTCCTGATATCGGGTCTTTAATGTTTCGACCATCCAGAAGGACAAGGATTTCTGATGACCCGTTTATGGAGACGCCCATTCCTGCTGTAGTTACTCCCGGTATATGTTCAAGCACTTCGGTTACGCTTGAAACATTCATTTTTATAATATCTTCTGCAGTAAAGACATTGGCCTCTTTTGCCTTTTGAACGGATGCATCCCCCTGCGCAAAAGAAAATGTGCAGGCAAAAAAAACATGAAAAAAGATAATTGCAATGTGGATACCTGTTTTGTCTTTTCCTTTAATTCTTCTATTCATTTTTAATTCCTTTCCTTTAGTTCTAATTCATCTTTCGCATTAACTGTAGCGTAGTTTATGATATCCATATCCTTATCATATACAGAGGTTTCCACCTCCATGAGGCCTAGCAGTGTATGGAACAGGTTGTCCTGTGAATACTGTTCACCTGCAACCTTTCTCAGCTTTTTTCTATCAATCATGAAACGGTCTCCAAACCACATGATGGCAGGGATATGCTTCTGATTTTCCGGCGCCATAAAATAGGGTAGCCCGTGCAGATATACACTGTTTTCACCAAGTGATTCACCATGATCACTGATATAGAACATGGCTGCCTCGAACTGGCTGTTCTCCTTTAAAAGGTTGATTACCTTTGACAGGAAGTAATCTGTATAAAGCACCGCATTATCGTATGCATTACTGATCTCTTCCTCAGAACACTCTTCAAGCTGTGATGTCTTGCATACAGGGGTAAATTTTTCAAAGGCATCAGGGTATCTTTTATAATAGGCAGGGCCGTGATTACCCATCTGATGCAGGACGATTAATATGTCCCCTATCTTTTTGCTGTCTATATATTCCTGTAACCCAACCAGCATCCCTTCATCCCTGCATTCGGGATTACAGATCGTGTTCTTATCCGGGGTTTTATAATCTTCATATGTCACCCTGTCTGCCACCCCCTTTGAGCTTGAGTTGTTATCACGCCAGAGGATATTCA
>CAZCMD010000271.1:0-4198 GCA_964499695.1 uncultured Desulfatiglans sp. | reverse complement strand
GGGTGATACCGGTGGCGCCTTTTCACAGGAATATATTGTCTATGCAGAGGACTGGGTCACCCTCCCTGGAAATAACAACGCATGGCCATATGACCTTATGGTAGATGGAAGCCCTGTGCCTGTTGTAGACAGAAAAGGCCAGCCTTCAGTCTTATTAAAAAAGGGAGGCCACTCTATTCAGGGCGCCTTTAAATGGAAAAATATGCCTGAAATGATAAATGTGCCTGAAAAAACCGCCCTTGTTGATCTTGTAATAAATAATAAACCGGTTGAATCACCCATGCTCGATAATGAGGGCCGTCTATGGCTTCAGAATAAAAAGGTGTTGGAGACAGAGGAAGACAGGCTTGAGGTCAAACTCTTCAGGATGGTGGATGACGATATCCCCATGTTCATTACAAACCTGGTGAGGTTATATATCTCGGGGCAGGCAAGGGAGGTCAAACTTGCTGATATCCTGCCTTCCGGTTTTATACCTATGGAAATAGAGAGCCCGCTCCCTGTAATGATTCAGGAAAATGGCGATGTTATTATCCAGGCGAGGCCGGGTAAATGGGATATCTATATAGAAGTGAGATCAAAAGGCCCTGTTAACACTATAGGCCCAATAAACACTCCCTTTGGTCAGGAGATATGGTCTGTACAATCACAGAATCATTTAAGAATGATTAATATAAAGGGCGTTCAGGGTATTGACCCGGGCCAGACCGATCTGCCGGAAGAATGGAGGCAATATCCAGCTTATATCATAAACAAAGGTGATACCCTTGTCCTTGAACAGACAAAAAGGGGAGACCCGTCGCCTGCGCCTGATCACCTTACCATGATGAGGACCATATGGCTGGACTTTAATGGTGATGGTTACACCATCAAGGATACTATAAATGGCACCATGAGCAGCCAGTGGTATCTTGCAATGAATCAGCCCCTTAAGCTTGGCAGGGTTGTGCTGGATGGCGTTGATCAACTGATAACCAGCCATGGAAAGGATAAAAAACCGGGTGTGGAGCTGAGAAAAGGCCACATAAACCTTGAAGGGGAATCAAGGGTTGAGACAGGTAAAAATGTTATCCCGGCAGTGGGGTGGGATCACAATGTTCAGGAGCTTTCAGCCACACTTAATCTTCCTCCCGGATGGAGGCTCATAAATGTGGGCGGTGTGGATTCAATCGAGGGGACATGGCTCCAGAACTGGGGAAACCTTCTTGATATTTTTCTGGTGCTTGTGATCTCAACTGCCGTATACAGGCTCTATAATATCCGGTACGGCATCATTGCCCTTATGACCCTTGTGCTTGTCTATCATGAACCGGACGCCCCCGGAACAGTATTTATAAGCATTCTTGCAGCAACCGCCATTTTACGCTTTATACCTGCGGGATGGTTCAAAAAGATAATTGAGTTGTGGAGAATTGCCTCTATTGTTGTGCTTTTTTTTATGGTGGTCTCGTTTATCGCAGATCAGGCACGAACAGGAATATACCCTCAGCTTGAAAATACAAGGGATTATTCGAGACCCGTGAGTATGGCTTACAAAGCCCCGGCAGCTGATTATGCTGAAAGAGAAATGAAAGCGGATGAGGCAAGTCGAATACCGATTATGTCAAAGGCGGCTCGAAGAGCTGAAAAAAGTTTTACCCTTAATGAAATTACTGTCCCTGGTGAAAAAAGGAAGGGTGGAGGCTTTTACGACCAGAGCCAGAATGTCATGCTACAGGACCCGAAGGCCCTGATACAGACAGGGCCTGGGCTTCCCCAGTGGCAGTGGCATTCATATGACATGCGATGGAACGGGCCGGTTGATTCAGATCAGAAGATAAGCATCTGGCTCATATCCCCATTTTTTAACCTTATCCTCTCATTTGTGAGGATTATACTTGTTGTTATCCTTACCCTTATAATAATTGAGATCAAAAATATCAAGTTTGGAGGCATGAAGGCAGGGGCTACTGTCCTGCTATTAATTTTCATGCTTATCCCTGTATCTCAAAATACCTTTGCCCAGGAGAGGGGTGATTTTCCTCCGCAGGCTATGCTCAATGAATTAAAGGCACGTCTCCTTGAAAAGGATGATTGCTTTCCATTCTGTGCAGACAGTCCTCAAATGGAGGTCACAACTGATAAGGATAATCTCCGTATTATCTTCAGGGTGCATGCCTCTACAGAAACCGCTGTTCCTCTGCCAGGCTCTTCCATGATGTGGAATCCTGAAGAGATATTTATCAATAACAGCCCTGCTGAAAATCTGTACAGGGATAATAGCGGCATCATGTGGATACTTGTACCAAGGGGCATACATGATATTGTCATGAGGGGAAAGATGCCTCAGACAAATGAATTCCAGGTGCCGCTTACGTTGATCCCCCACAGTGTATCTCTTAAACTTGATGGCTGGGCATCATATGGTGTGGACAAGGATGGCCAGGTTCAGGGGAGCATAAAGTTCGTAAGGCTTGAAAAAAAGAGTATGGAAGGCTCTACAGACACCAAGCCAGTTCTGCCACCCTTTTTCAATATTGAACGTATTATCTCTCTTGGTATAGACTGGCAGCTTCATACTATTGTGAGGCGCGTTACCCAGGCAAATGATCCTGTTGTTGTTTCTATCCCGCTTGTTAAGGGTGAATCTGTAATCACCGGTGGCGTGAAGGTTGAAAACAACAGGATAGTTGTGAGTATGTCACCAGACGAAACTGAAAAACAGTGGTCATCCACAATCACACCTTCAAATGAGATATCCCTTAAGGCCATGGAAACCATTGAATGGACAGAGACCTGGATACTTGATGCAAGCCCGATATGGCACTGTGAAC
The DNA here is from genome assembly GCA_964499695.1 of uncultured Desulfatiglans sp. Taxonomy (GTDB): domain Bacteria; phylum Desulfobacterota; class DSM-4660; order Desulfatiglandales; family HGW-15; genus JAAZBV01. The sequence goes on along the minus strand of CAZCMD010000271.1, from coordinate 1,385 downwards.
TCTCGGGTATTCCCCTTATTCATCATCAGGATGCATCAGGACAGTGGCGACCAGAATGGAGACCCTGGCAGGGTGAAGAGATAAAGATCAACATAACAAGGCCACAGGCTGTCCAGGGCAAGATAGTAACCATAGACAATGCAAGGCTTACACATTCACCAGGAAAACGGATCAGCACCTCAAGCCTTGACCTCAACATCAGGAGCAGCCAGGGTGGGCAGCATAAGATAATGATCCCTGAAAATACAGAGCTGAGGCAGGTTAATATTTCTGGAAAGAGCCAGCCCATAAACCAGGAGGGAAAAAACGTAACTATCCCGCTTAATCCGGGTGTGCAGCAGGTCAACCTGGAATGGCAGTCTGAGACTGGTTCAAGGATATTTATATCTTCTCCAAAAGTAGATCTCGGAACCGAAGCGGTAAATGCATATGTCACATTCAACATGCCGCAGAACAGGTGGATACTGTTTGCAGGCGGGCCTGTGCTCGGGCCGGCTGTGCTCTTCTGGGGTTATCTGGTTGTTATTATTATCGTTGGTGTACTCCTTGGCAGGATTAAATTTACACCCCTTGGGACCGCTTCATGGATACTGCTTGGGCTCGGGCTTACACAGGCATCTGTACCTGTTGCAATAATGGTAGCAGGCTGGTTCATTGCAATGGGTTTAAGAAAAAAGGCTGTAGAGAAACAGAGGGAGTGGGTATTCAACATTGCACAGGTAATACTTGCAATATGGTTTATAGCAGCCATGTCAGGTTTATGGTCTTCCATACAAAGCGGGCTCCTTGGCATACCTGACATGCAGATACAGGGAAACGGGTCAACCGATTATATGCTCAACTGGATGCAGGACAGGGTTGCATCCGAACTCCCGCACCCCTGGGTGATATCGCTTCACATCTTTTTCTTTAAAGGTCTCATGCTCTTGTGGGCATTGTGGCTGGCCTACTCACTGATACTCAGATGGCTCCCCTGGGCATGGGGCTGTTTCAGTGATGGAGGGATATTCAGAAAAATGGCTTTATGGAAAAGAAAAAAGATTGATAATATTCAGCCCCCACCAATAAAAAAGGCGGAGACATAAGAAAGGGGTGGTAGGGGTTTAGGCTACAGGCTGAAGGAAGAGCAATAGAAAACTAATAGCCTTTGTAGGGTCAGGTTTTATACCTGACCGGATTTAATGTAGAGACAAGGCATGCCTTGTCTCTACATGGTGGTATAATTTGCCTTACCCCCTCAGTTATGGCGGGACAAGAATCCCACGTTGAAGATAGGTCGAATAAAATCTTAAAAGAAGAAAACTCCGTGTCCTTGTATGGTTGAAGTGACAGACTAAAATTGAACCGCAAAGACGCAGCCCCCTTCGCCAAGGCTACGGCGCGCC
>CAZCMD010000270.1:0-4327 GCA_964499695.1 uncultured Desulfatiglans sp. | reverse complement strand
GAAGTTCCTTCTGTTTTATCTCCGCCTGTCTGCGGGCGGTTATGTTTCGTGTAATTTCTGTAAATCCAGTTGCCTTTCCATCTTCCCAGACAGGACAGAATAAGGTTTCAAAATATTGATTACTCTCTTTATCAAAAAATTCTGCAAAAAATTTCTCTCCTTTTAGTGCCCTGTTCTGCAGAGATTCCCAGTATTTAATTATTTCCGGTTTTCCAGACATTTTATACGGCTGCATACCGGGTTTAATTTCAGTACTTAATAATGCTTCGCCTATTTTTTTATATCTTTCATTAAACGCCTGGGGGATTCCATTTATGTCACATATTACTATGAAATCATCAGTATTCTGCATCAGGGCATTGTAGTATTTTTCAGTCTGTTTTAACTCACTTATCTCTTTAAGAAGTTTTCTATCTGCTTCCTCTTGGTTATGAAGGAGTTTTTCTAATTCTTTGATTTTTTGTTCCAGTTCTTCACGGGTAGGTTTGAAATCCATTATAAAAGCCTCAATAACATGATTAACAGGTTTCACTATTAGCCTTTGATTGGCTAATGAGATGTAACATTAATGAATTGAAGATAACATACTGTTAAAAAATATCAATGAATTATATGGAAAAATTACCAGTATATAGCTCATTAAAATACTATGAAAATACAGTTTCACTATTTTTGTTTTTTCAAGGTTTAAAAGGAAATGATTGGAGGTTTATGGCATGATGTTTGTAATTTGAAAAACAGGCTGCCGCCGTCGTAAAGGCTATTGCGGGTCAGGGAGACAGTAAGAGATCATACTTTTCTGTCCCCTTCTCTATTCAGGCAGCCATTTTTTCAGGGTATCAACCAGTGTACTTGGGGAGACAGGTTTGGTCAGATAATCATCAACACCTGCTTTAAGGCATTTTTCCTTGTCATCAGGCACTGAATAGGCAGTGAGGGCTATAATGGGAATGTGGGGTGATGACTCCTCCCTTCTCTCTTCTGTCTCCTTTTTCCTGATTATCTTTGTGGCCTCAAGCCCATCCATTTCAGGCATCTGCATGTCCATAAGCACCAGATCAAATGGCTCTCTCTCAAGAACCTCAATGGCTTCACGCCCGTTTGATACGGCATGAGCGGAAAACCCCAGCTTTTTAAGAATATGCATGATCAACTGCTGGCTGCCAGGATTGTCTTCAGCCAGAAGTATACGCGCGCTGATGCCGGAAAAATCCTGAATGGAACTGCCTGTATCTTCTCTGGGCATCTCAACTGAATCAGGCGTAAATTGCATAACCCTGTTTCGCCCGCCTTCCTTTGCCTGATACAGGGCTGCGTCCGCTGCCTTTAACAGCAGGTGACTTTCCATTGGTTTATAATCTTCTCCATATGTTGCAGTCCCGATACTGAGTGTTACAACGGGGGCTGTTTTTGATTTCTCGTGCGGAATAGAAAGGGCCTCCACTGCTGCTTTAAATTTTCTGGATGTGGTTAAAGCCCCGGCAGATGACGTTCCCGGCAATACAGCTATGAATTCCTCTCCTCCGTACCGTGCAACAAGGTCCGCAGATCTTGAAGTCTGTGATAGGATGGCGCGCGCCACAAGTCTCAGGCATTCATCTCCGGCCCCATGCCCGTAATAGTCATTGTAGAGTTTGAAGTGGTCAATATCCATCATCATTACTGATAGCAGTTTGGATTCCCTCTGTGCGTAACCCCAGGCCCTTGCAAAATAGTCATCAAAAAACCGCCTGTTTGGCATATCAGTAAGACTGTCGACCATTGAAAGACGCTCGAGCATATCGGTCTTGATCTTGAGATCCATATGATTGCGCACCCTTGCCTTCACTATGGCAGGTTTTATGGGTTTACTGATAAAATCCACCGCCCCGAGATTAAGCCCCTTCTCCTCATCCGCATCTTCACTCATGGCAGAAATAAAGATAACAGGTATGCCCCTTGCCCGGTCATTTCCCTGCAGTCTCCGGCATACCTCGTATCCATCAATGTCAGGCATACGGATATCCAGAAGTATCAGGGCAGGCTTAGGATCACTTTCAGCAATTTCAATGGCCTTGATTCCTCCTGTAGCTACCTTGATGTTATAGTCATCCCTGAAGAGATTCGACAGGGTTTGAATTATTAACGGCTGATCATCGACTATAAGTATTGTCGGCCTCTCAGCATATCCCTTTTCATCATTAAATTTATCCATTTTTAATCTCCTCTAATATCCTTGCTACAAGCTTTTCGGCTCCATCCATGTCAAAGCTTTCCACATGCTTTAAAAGCTCATCTGCAGCCTCTTTATTCACACTGTCAGCCACATAGCGAACCGCCTTATTAATCAGGTTATCCCCTGCCAGTTCACTGTTATGGAGCAGAATATGCAGTTCATTCAAGGCTTCAATGCCTTCCCTGTCATCAACCGCTCCCTGAATATTTAGTTCAGGTTTATTAACATGAATCCCTATCTGTTCACGGGCAGACACTATGGCCTGCCCCAGATTTTGAGCCAAATCTCCGGAAGGTCTTGCGCCTGATTTACAGATTTTATCAATTTTTTCTGCGATCACTGCGATCCTGATCGCACCTACCGTACCGGCTATACCCTTTAAGGTATGGGCAATCTGCTGAATCTCAGAGACCTCAAGGTTTTGCATATCATCTGCCATATTTAAAAATTGACCTGACAACTGATTGTCAAAGCCCCTTAGAAGTTTCCTGTAAAAGGCCGGGTTACCCTGAGAAGCGGACTTCCCCTGCTTCAGGTCAAAATCATCCATAATGGGAAAAGGTTCCTTTGATTCAGCGGCCCTGGAATCCTGCGCACCTGCATCTGCTTTACTCTCAAGAAAATCACCCATTACTTTATACAGCTCCTGTTCATCAATGGGTTTACCGAGATGCCTGTCCACACCGGCTGATGCCGCCCGGTCACGGTCTCCCTCCATAACTGCTGCTGTTAATGCAATAATCGGGGTCCGGGATACTGAACCCGGAGAGATGGAGGATTTTTCCCGGATGCCCGTTTCCTGTTCCATCTTTCTTATCCGTTTTGTGGCTTCAAACCCATCCATCTCAGGCATCTGAAGGTCCATCAGAATCAAATCGACAGGTTTGTTTTCAAAGACATCAATGGCTTCAAGCCCGTTATTGGCGGTGATTATGTCAGCGCCTGTTTTTTCTAAAAATTTTGTTGCAACAAGTCTGTTCAGGTCATTATCCTCCACAAGAAGAATCGTATACCCCTTAAATGAGGGCGTTGATACAGCTTTATTTATTTGAGCATAAGCCTTTTTTTCTTTTCCGGATACCTCCATTATCGCGTTATACAGATCCGAGGCAGTAACAGGCTTATTTAAAAAGGCACTGTAATTGACCTCGTTATCCGGGAGGTCATTTCTGTTATAGGCGCTGATAATAAAAACAGGGGCTTTTTGCTCTTTAATAACACCTCTCTGATGCAGCTCCTCTATACGACGAACCGCAGAGAGGCCATCAATCTCACCCGGCATCTTCAGGTCCATAAGTATATAATCATATGGCTTTCCTCTTTTATATGCCTCCAAAACCATGTCAACAGCCTCAACACCGCCTGATGCCTCATCCACACTCCCGTGCCAGCTTTCAATAATGTGTCTTAGTGCCAGTCTCGCTGTTTTCTGGTCATCAACTACAAGAAAAGAGATGCCATCAGCAATCATTTGAGGCCGATCCGCTACCCCTTTATTCATTGAAGCAACAGGCATCTCAATCTCAAAGAAAAACCTGCTGCCCTTTCCGGAGACAGATGACACCTCAAGCTTTCCACCCATAAGTTCCACAATCCGTCTGCTTATGACAAGCCCAAGGCCTGTACCCCCATACTTTCGTGTAGTGGACGTGTCTGCCTGCGAAAAAGGCTGGAATAATTTTAAAAGAAGTTCTTCACTAATGCCAATCCCGCTGTCCTCAACAGAAAAGCAAAGCCGGCAGGAATCCTGATCCTTATTCCCCTTAGGTTTTGAATCTTGAATCTTGAATCTTGAATCTTGAATCATGGTTCTTGAATCTGCGCTGTATATTTTAAGCATAACATGACCTGATGGAGTAAATTTCACAGCATTACCCATAAGGTTTGCCAGAACCTGACCAAGCCTTAATGAATCGCCCACCACCTCACGGGGCAGATCAGGGTCAGCATCAAGTACAAGTTCAATGCCCTTATCATGGGCCGTACTGACAAATAGCGTCTTCAACTGGTCAAGGAGATCCTTTAATGCAAATGGTTTGTGTTCAAGCTCAAGCTTGCCTGCCTCTATCTTTGAAAAATCCAGGATATCATTGATAATGCCAAGGAGCATGT
>CAZCMD010000269.1:0-4328 GCA_964499695.1 uncultured Desulfatiglans sp. | reverse complement strand
ATTTCAATGCTTTTCGGTTTTATCAATTCCCGCCAGTTTCTTGCTTTAAGATCTCCCAAAAAAGTACCTCCACTATGATACATAAGATTTTATTAAAGGATTAAAATCAATTCCTATTTGGAGTACAACTCAACAATAAGCTGTTCCTGCATAGGCATAGTCAGGTCTTCCCTGTTGGGGATAGCCGTCAGAGTGCCACGATATTTCTCTTTATCAAGATCAATCCAGGCAGGAATTCCTCTGCGGACTACAGTCTCAAGGGAATCAAGAATGACCTTTGATTTTTTACTTTTTTCCTTCACCTCAACACTATCTCCCTTTGAGACCTGATATGAAGGAATATTTATCTTCCGGCCATTCACCATAAAATGATTCTGCCTGACCAACTGCCTTGCCTGGCTCCTTGAAGAGGCAAAACCCATCCTGTAAACCACATTATCAAGCCTGCATTCCAGGAAGAGCAGAAGATTTGTACCTGTGATACCTTTTTGCCTTTCAGCATTGTAATAATATTTTCTGAACTGTTTTTCCAAAACGCCATATATCCTTCTGACTTTTTGTTTTTCCCTGAGCTGTAGTTGATAGTCTGAAACTTTACCACCCCGTCTCTGACCATGCTGTCCGGGCGCATATGGTCTTCTTTCAAAGGCACATTTATCACTGTAACAGCGATCTCCCTTTAGAAAGAGTTTGAGATTCTCTCTTCTGCATAACCTACATGATGAATCTGTATATCTGGCCAATCCTAGCCTCCTAATCTATTGATCAAAATATTTCTTAACTAAATATCATTTATCAATTAATAACTAAACTTACGGAATATCTTCTGTTTTTATAATCTCAAACCAATCCGGTTTGATTTTACTGATAAATGATAATATTTATACCCTTCTTCTCTTTGGAGGGCGACACCCGTTATGGGGTATCGGGGTAACATCTCTTATAATAGTTACGGTAAAACCATCAACCTGCAAAGCGCGCAATGCTGCTTCCCTTCCTACTCCGGGGCCTTTTACTCTTACTTCAGCAGTTTTCAACCCCTGTTCCATAGCCGCTTTCAATGCACCCTGGGCAGCCATCTGGGCAGCATATGGTGTGCTCTTTTTTGAACCTTTAAAACCATGCCGGCCTGCTGTGGAATCTGATATAACATTACCTTCAGTATCAGTAATGGTGATTATCGTATTATTAAAGGTGGAGCAAATATGTACTATACCGTTTGGTACTGATTTTTTTTCCTTCTTTATCTTTTTCCCTTTATTTACGCGTTTTGCCATAGTTAATTACTGATCTCCTTATTTTTTCCTTTTACCCATTACTGATCTGCTGGGGCCTTTTCTGGTTCTTGCGTTTGTGCTTGTCCTCTGTCCTCTTACCGGTAAGCCCCTTCTGTGTCTGATACCACGATACAGACCCAGGTCCATTAATCTCTTTATATTCATAGAGACTTCACGTCTCAAATCACCTTCTACTTTATGTTTTTCATCAATAATACTTCTTATATCCGAGATCTGGTTTTCAGTCAGATCATCAGCCTTTGTATCTAAATCAATACCGCACTCATTGAGTATTTTTTGAGAAGAACTTCTTCCTATACCAAAAATATAGGTAAGTGCTATCTCGATTCTTTTATTCTTTGGTAAATCTACCCCTGCGATTCTAGCCAAGTTATTTCTCCTCGTTTTATGAAATAAACTATATTATCAGCGTAACAAGTTATCCCTGTCTCTGTTTATGTCTGGGGTTTTCACAGATAACCCGTAAAATACCCTTGCGTTTAATGATCTTGCACTTGCTACATATTTTTTTAACTGATGCTCTTACTTTCATGATAAATAATTCTCCTCGTTCTTCCTGCAACTTATCTGTGTTTACCGATCCCTTTTTTCATAAATCCTTCGTAATGTCTCATCATCATGTGTGATTCAATCTGATTAGCCGTATCCATAGCGACTCCTACCACAATGAGCAGGGATGTTCCACCAAAATAATATGGCATATTTGCCTGATACATCAATATCTGAGGAAGTATACACACTAGAGATATATAAATTGCCCCGCCTAATGTTAACCGGGTCATAACCTTATCAATATACTCTGCTGTATTTTTACCTGGCCTGATACCCGGGATAAAACCACCCTGCTTCTTCATGTTTTCGGCAATATCCATAGGGTTATAATTTACAGCCGTATAGAAATAGCAGAAAAAGATAATAAAGAGCACATAGACAATATTGTAAATGACATGCCCCGGGTTCAATGAATTGATTGTTGCTTCTAACCACGGGATGCTTTTGACATCAACAAAATTTGAAATCATTAGAGGAAACGAGAGTACAGAAGAGGCAAAGATCGGAGGTATAACCCCTGACGCATTTATCTTAAGTGGCAAATGAGTGCTTTGCCCGCCATACATGCGCCTTCCAACTACCCTTTTGGCATATTGTACCGGTATCCTACGCTGGCCTCTTTCCATAAATACAACAAATGCTGTAACAGCTACCATTACGATTATTACAATAATCATCAGGAATATGGTTATCTGACCTGCACTCATGAGACGCAAAACATTTAAAAAAGCGGGCCAGAAACCTGCAACTATACCTGAAAAAATAATTAAAGAAATGCCGTTTCCTATCCCTTTTTCTGTAATCTGCTCACCCAGCCACATAAGAAATGCTGTTCCAGCAGTAAGTGTGATTATTGTAAGCAGTCTGAATCCCCAGCCACCTGAAGAAACAATCATGGCACCGCCCGGGGCGCTCGTTCTTTCGAGCATTATTGCTATCCCAAATCCCTGGATTATACTTAAAATAACCGTTCCGTAACGGGTATATTGGGTTATTTTTTTCCTGCCCTGTTCTCCCTCTTTCCGTAATTTTTCAAGATGAGGGATAACTACTGCGAGGAGCTGCAAAATAATAGAGGAGGTGATATATGGCATTATGCCAAGGGCCATGACAGACATTCTTTTCAATGAACCGCCCGAGAACATATCATACAGACCGAAAATACTACCCTGGTTGGAATTAAACAATTCTGCGAGCGCCTCCCCGTTTATACCGGGAGTAGGTAGATGACAGCCTAATCTGTACACGATAAGCATCAGCAGCGTGAAAATAAGTCTCTTTTTCAGCTCTGGAATTTTCGGAATATTTTGTATACTGCCTAGCAAGGTTAGTATTCTCCAAAAAAATTATGGTCTGATTAATTCGATCTTTCCGCCTGCGGCTTCGATCTTTTTTATGGCTTCCTTACTGGCCATATCAACCTTTATATCTACAGCATGAGCAAGGTCTCCATTGCCAAGAAGCTTAATTCCGTTCTTTGCACCCTTATATAGACCCAGCTCTTTTAGCTTATCCTGATCTATAACAGTACCGGCTTCACACCTGTTCAGATCTTTAATATTGATAATATCATAGACCTTCTTAAAATGGTTTGTGAACCCTCTTTTTGGCAGTCTTCTATGTAAAGGCATCTGACCGCCTTCAAAAGCAGGCCCAATACTGGCGCCAGACCGAGACTTTTGCCCTTTATTGCCTCTGCATGCGGTTCTACCATGACCGGAACCTGGTCCTCTGCCAACCCTTTTTCTATTTTTCCTTGAGCCTTTAACCGGGGAAAGATCGTTTAACTTCATCATTATCTCCCAAAGTTATATTTCAACCTTTACCATGTATAATACCTTGTCTATCATCCCTCTGATAGGAGCCGTATTATTCAGGTAAACGGTTTTGTGTAATTTTGTTAATCCCAGACCTTTTAATGTTTCCCTGATCCTTTTGTTTTTGCCAATACCGCTTTTAACCAGGGTTAACTTTATTTTATCAGCCATAATAAAATCTCGTTCTTATTATTTAATTTAATATTTCCTGAAGGGTCTTGCTCCTTCTGGATGCAATTTCTTCAGGTGTTCTCAGGGTATATAGTCCTTTAATTGTTGCCCTGACAAGATTATGCGGATTATTTGAACCAAGGCATTTTGTTAATATATTCTGGATGCCAACTGCTTCAAGCACAGCCCTTACGGCACCGCCGGCAATAACACCTGTACCAGGACCGGCTGGTTTTATCAGCACTCGTCCTGCGCCCCATTTACCTATTGCCTCATGCGGTACAGTACCATCTTTAATACTGACAGCCTTCATACTCTTTCTGGCCTTTTCAGCCCCTTTTCTAATAGCCTCAGGAACCTCATTGGCCTTTCCAAGACCGTATCCTACAAGGCCTTTTCCATCGCCAACAATGACTATTGCGCTGAAACTGAATCTACGTCCACCCTTTACAACCTTGGCAACCCTGCTTATATGGACGACTTTTTCAAT
>CAZCMD010000268.1:0-4336 GCA_964499695.1 uncultured Desulfatiglans sp. | reverse complement strand
GCTCGTCCAACCACAGGATAAGATTGTGGCTTCGCACAATCTATCCTTATTCGTTGGGTATTTTGTTTGGATAATTTAGAACTTTTTCCCTTTTTTAAGAGTTGTTGAATTACTTTAAGGCAAACCCCTGCTTTTTCACGAGTATTAGGATCAATTGCATTGAGTGACACATAAGCAATACCTGCCACACTGGTTTCATTTAGCTCTTTTAAAGGAAGTTCCTCGCATGAAGTTGGGAATTGTCGGAACACAGCATCAGGATACGCATGAGAGACAATGTCTGCACACTTTTGAAGTTCCTCGGCTGGCATAGTATCTAGAGCAAGTTTATTTAGTTCATCACTTGAATAGGCTAATCCAAACATGTCAAATAGTCGACCCTCCACATTCCTTGGAGTAATTTTTCGTGCAGATTCGACAATGTCTGGGAATTTCCATGATTCTGGTTCTGGAATCTTATCGGCTGTAAATGCATCAAAGCTATAAAAAAGAATGAAAAGAGTTGCAAATGATACCAAAGCAATTCTAATAACATGACAAATATTTTTATTGATTATACAGCACATGATCCACTCCTTCTACTCAACACCGCTGCTGTGGGGAGCGAAGTCTTTTCGCTTCCCTACCAGCAGCATGTTATAATCCTTTTAAATTAAGTTCTAAATATATTGCCCCTTCAATAGGATTGTTTCTATAAGGTTCTATTTCTACAAATCCTAAAGACTTATACAATCGGTTGGCAATTTCCATTGAAGATAGAGTATCCAATCTCATTCGTTCATAGCCTAGAGTCTTTCCAGCATTGATGGCAGCCTTTGACAACTTCGTCCCGGCATTGTTTCCTCTAAAGGTTGGTTTTACATATAACCTCTTCATCTCACAAATTCCTTTTTCAAGAAATCGAATCCCAACACAGCCTATCGGTTGAATTACTGACAGGGCCAAGAATAGACCCCCCGTAGGGGGAGAATATTGTGCCGGAAAACTATCCAGTTCCATATCAAAATTCTGGAAGCACAAATCAAATCCTAAAGATGCAGCATATTCCTGAAAAAGCTCCTTTGCTTCTGCAATTAATTTATTTGTATTTGCCTGAACGATCTCTACCATAGTTTAGATTATAACAAGTTAATATCTGGACGGAATCGTCCAGATATTAAGGGTATTTATGTTGTTATCGATAAAGGCATAAACCATGCCGAGAAATCAAAAAGCCATAGGGTTTTTTGCTGTATCCGAGTATTAATTTTTCATTTAAATGACAAAGTCCCATGGCATTGAACCTTACCTGAGCCGGAAATAATATCGCCAATAACAAAGGCTCTCTCGCCACATTCATTTAAATGATCAATAACTGTTTGCACCATTTCAGGTCGGCAGACCAGTGTGAGGCCTATGCCCATATTAAAGGTGCGAAGCATACTCTCAACAGAACCATTTGAAGCCTTCTGGATCACTTTGAAAACCTCCGGTATCTGGTATTTTTCAAGGTCAATACTGGCATCCACATTCTTTGGCAATATTCTGTTAAGATTTTCTCTGATTCCGCCACCTGTGATATGGGCCATGCCTAAAAGGTGATTGTCAAACAAACCCTTGACAGAATTATAGTAGCATTTGTGTGGTTCGAGCACAGCGTCTATGAATGTTGTGGGGCCAACCTTTTCAAGGGCCAGAGCCGGATTTTTCGTTAGAAGATCCCGGATTAAGGTATATCCGTTTGTGTGAGGCCCGGATGACCCGATGGCAATAACAACATCGCCAGATTTAATTTTTGAGCCGTCAATGATTTTAGCGCGCTCTACCACACCCACAATACTTGAGCCAAGTATGTATGTCTTTTCCGGGACAATATCAGGCTGCTCTGTTGTTTCACCACCAGTCAGCACACAACCCTGTGCCTGACAGGCAGCAGCAATAGCCGAAACCACACGTGTAACAACAGGTTTTTCCAACTTGCCGCAAATAACCAGATCCTGTACTGCTAACGGTTCTGCCCCCATGACGATGCAGTCATTGATAAGGTGGTTAATCATGTCAAAACAGACAGACTCAATCCTATCATGTTTGAACGCAAGAACCTGCTTGCTTCCCGGCTCCTCTGTTTTAAGCACAAGCACAGGTTCGTGATATTTATTAATGTCCAGCAGAAATAGCGAAGAAAATGCCCCGACACGATTAAGGATGCGATCATCCTTGCCATCAATAACACTGGCCAGCTCTGCCTTTGTGGTGTTGGCCAGATCTATGTTTACTCTATATTCCATTCATAACCTCTACATTTTAATATCTACTACCCTACCTTAGTTCGTATTATCTTTGCCACTAAATTCGATGTCGGGTCCGGGCATCGTACATATTCAGTTAACAGAGCACATTCCATGAGTATAACATGGCAGGAATACTGCTCTGATGGTTGTCTATAAAGTTCTAAAAAACCTTCTCTTTTCCAAAAAGCCAAAGCTCTCTCATTCTTTTCAATGACCCCCAAGCGTAAGCTTGTACAACCCCATTGTTCCGCCAACTCTTTAATGTATTGCAACGATTGAATCCCATAAGCTTTATTTTGCTCTGATTCAATCAATAAAAGTAGACCTAAAAAGGCTATCTTTGATTCAGGATAATTTCGGATTAAATCAAAGCATCCAATATATTTGCCAGAGAGCTGAATACCATAAAAAAATTTGTCACATGCCGATTTACCGGGAGGTGTAGCGGTTAAATCTTCTAAAGCTGCATAGGGATTAGGAAGAGCTCCTTCATTCAAAAGATGATACCCCGGAGCAGCCATATATATAGTATTGAGAATATTAACATCCTTTTCAGATTCAGGACTTAACCGATAATATTGAAGCTCCATACGCTCTGCCTAATTATTTCAATACGTCGGGTTAATAACCCGACACGGCTACTTCTCTTCTTCATCCACTGAAGGGATCTCCCTGTTAGCATTTTTAATCCTCTGTTCTTCGGCGAGCTTTTCTTCAATGATCCTCTTTTCCCTTTCCGCAGTATATGCTTCAAAGCTCTGCCCTTTATCTGGATTTCCATGTTTATTATACTGGTTGCGGTCATTACTGATATTGGTCAATATCTCGTTACCAATACTGCATCCGGACACCAGGATGAACAGGGCTATTATTGTTAAAAGACCATATTTCGCTTTCATATTATCATCTCTTTTTCTTGTTCTCACGATCCTTTTGGGAATACTTTTATTTTTCATCCCTGTGAACTGCGTTTTGCGAAAATGCCGGTACACAGATGGAGAAATAATCAGCGCCACCCTCATCAGGAGTGCTGAATCGAACCCGCTCATTTGCCTTTACTACAATAGCTTCATCAGGGTGGACTAGAAAAACCTCTTTATCAGATTGAATCTGTAATATTCCCTTTAATACAAATATACATTCCATGAATTCAGGTTTCTGGTCTGGCCCCAGCCATTTAGGAGGTCTCACAACACGGGCAAGACTGAACTCAGGTGTCTTGGAGTTTACCAGCCCGACAAATTCTTCAATCCTTTCGAATTTGCTTCCTCCTGCTTCTATAATAGTAGGTTGTTTAATCTTTATAGGCATATTTGCTCCTTTTAATGGATATATTTTAACTTTATTAATCTGGTATTACATCAGTTATAAATTTTATAAATACCATAAATACTTTATGAAAAAAAGGACGATGTGGCTCATAGTTGTAGCCTGTTGATGGATATTTGCCAGACAGAGATAGTTTTATATTTTGCACCTTTTCCGTATTTGCACTCGATCCAGGTTTGAGACTATTTGGTCCAGAAAGCATAGCTATTAAAGTGAGAAACTCATCACCTGAGATGGCTGAGAATTCCTTAGCAAAGTAAACCCTGGCCCCATTTGCAAAGCCATTAACAGATTGACCATTCTCATGTCCAAGGTAGCAGATATTAAGAAAAAGCAGTAGTTGATCATCCTTGGAGATAATCGAATTAAGTGCATACTTTGCGATAAGCGATTGCCGGATTTTTGCGATGCCCTGGTGAAAACCATCCGGGAAATAAAGCCGTTTTACTAGACTCTGTGTCAGTGTGGTCATTCGTGCGCCGGGTTTTTCAAGGTCCACTCCATGATGGGTATAAAATCTCGGGTCAGCTATGGTTATCAGCATCTTCTTTCGCTCAGGGGAGAGATCGGATAAGCTTACATCGGTTCCATATTTTTTCAGGGCGTTTGCATACAGTGCTTTGGTATCATTACGAGCAGCACGTACTTCGTTTATGTAGTAGATGGTTGTTACCCCTAAAAAAATTACCATAAGGCACAAAAAACTTAAAACATTTCGAATGATCTTGTGTTTTTTC
>CAZCMD010000267.1:0-4379 GCA_964499695.1 uncultured Desulfatiglans sp. | reverse complement strand
ATTATTTTATATTAATAATATTGCAACTCTCTAACTCATTTGGGCAACAGCCCGTTGACATTGGACAGAATTAAGAGCGCTCATCACTAAAAATATCAATGCGGTTGAAAGTAGAGGAGACGTCCCGCCGGGCGTCTCTACATTTTTTATTTCGCCAAGTTCGGTCGTATACTCTTTTCTCTTTTTGTTATATAAAGTCTATGCTTTTATGCGTTTTTTTTATTCTCCATACATGTATTTTCTTAACCTTAATAGAATAGAATAAAAGCATAGACCTCACTATTATTGTTCTATATATGATAAAGCTGAATGGGATGGAGACAACCATTTGACGATGTCTTGATATTGATATACTTTAATCGATAAAAACAGTGCATATCAGGAAGAAAAATAGTGGATATAATATAGCAATTCGTGAATAAATGGCCGGAAATAAAATATGAGGATATCCCTGATAATGTCATAGAAATAGTCAAGTGTGAAATTATAGACAGTCTGGCCGCGGCTCTTGGTGGGTCATCAGCGGACGGCATCAAACCGTTACTCGATGTAATTGATGAATGGGGAGGAAACCAGCAAAGTACCATTATAGCGAGCGGGATCAGATGCCCGGCCCCAGATGCTGCTCTGGTCAATGGCACCCTGATACATGCCCTTGATTATGACGATGGTTGCCCTGCAACCCTGGTGCACATTGGATGTACCGCGGTATCTGCCGCCTTTTCTGCGGCTGAAAGAGTGGGTGGGGTAACCGGGAAGGAATTCATTACCAGCCTTGTACTGGGCAGCGATTTTATCAATCGTCTGGCATTAGCAAGCAGACCGAATGGCAGCATAACTGTATCCGGATGGTTCCCCACTGCCCTGTACGGGTACCTGGGTTCGGCTGCTATTGCAGGAAGAATAATGCGGCTGGACAATGAAGCAATGCTTAGTGCCCTGGGTATCGCCTACAATCAATGTGCAGGCAATATGCAGTCCATCCACGATGGCGTTTTTTCCAAGGCAGTAGCAGTAGGATTGGCGGCAAAAGGCGGGGTTACAGCCTGTATAATGGCTGAAAAAGGTATTTCCGGGATCAGGAATTGCCTCGAAGGTAAAGCCGGATTCTATAATGTCTACCATGGAGGGGATTACGATCCTCAAATTCTTATTAAAGAGCTGGGTGAAAGATTTGAAACGGAAAGAATCGGTTTTAAACCCTATCCCTGCTGCGGGCAAAGCCATGCGGCAATTGATGCCACACTTGCTTTAAAGTCAAAATACAACATTGCTCCTGCTGAGGTTCAGGATATAACCGTATCCATAGGTGATGCGGCATATTTATTATGTGTTCCCCTGCAGGAAAAGCAGAATCCCCAAACCGTGATTGAGGCGCAGTTCAGCCTTCCATGGATAGTATCAACAGCCCTGGTAAAGGGAAAAGTCACGTTGGAAGACTTTACTATGGGTGCTATCCGGAAAGAAGAGGTACTTGAAGTATCGAGAAAAGTGACAGGTCAGCTTGAACCCAAATACAACAGGCGCGGTGTCGGGCCTGGCAGCGTAACAATAAAACTGACCACAGGACATGAGTATACCCATTATGTGGAATTCGGCCTGGGCAGCGTTGAAAATCCGATGACCTTTGATGACTGCGTTCGAAAATTCAGGGAGTGTTATCCTTATTCTATTCGACCCATTTCGGATTCCACTGCCGGTAACATTATTGAAATGGTCCAGCATCTGGAACAATTAAAAGATGCTACCCGGATAATCAGGCTGCTGGGATAAGATTCCATATCCGGTGTCCATCCAGAAACTGTCGTTTTTGGATTCAAGCGATCAGCCATTAGCGTTCAGCTTTCAGCAAAAGGCTTTTAAACCGAAGAGTTAGCTGATCCCGCCCTAGGCGGGACTGAAAGCCCCATCCAGAATTTGCCTCTTTTTGGATGGACACTATCCGGTTAAAGTATAGTATATTGACATACAATACACTTCTCCATATACTTCATTCTTCAAGGGAATTCTTGTCAATCGTAACATTAATAATTATTCCTGACTCCGATAGGAAACAGAAATCTGAAAACATGTTCATTCTTCCTGTCGTCAAGTGTGGCAGGAATATCCGCCTTGCAATCCGGGCGGCAATATACTTAAGGAGGCTATAAATGATCATTCACACAACAAACCGTTTGATAACCATCATAACCCTGGCCGGCGTTCTGCTCGGCACGCAGACAGTCTCTGCGCAGCAGCCACCTGCTTCACCCGGCGCAAATGGGCCCAATCGGAAAGCGATGGCACCACCCTGGGCAGGACAGAACAACCTTCCGGATACCCCTGGAACCGGCGCCTACCCGGCGATGAAGGAGGAGATTCCGGATCTCCCCCGGAATGTGGTATATAGACCGGCAGACCTGGGGGCGATGGGTTCGCAAAAACTCGGCGTGGTAGCGTGGGGAAATGGCGGCTGTTCGGATGATGCAGCCAGCACCCGCTTTCATCTGCTTGAGCTCGCCTCCCACGGTTATCTGGTGATTGCATCCGGTCGCATACTGAGCGGCCCCGGCGCACATGCACCTGCCACGGAGCAAAAGCCTTTCCCGCGCACTGAAACATCGGACCTCACCAAAGCTATCGACTGGGCGCTGGCTGAGAACACCCGTCAGGGCAGCCCGTATTTCGGACGCATTGATCCGCAGCAGGTGGCCGTATCAGGATTCAGCTGTGGAGGGTTGCAGGCTGCCCTGGTCGCCAGTGACCCGCGTGTGAAGACCCTGATCATGCAGAACACCGGCACCTATGAGGGTGAGCGAACCTCTATGCCCGGCTTCAAGGTACCCAAGTCAACTGTAAAGAGCTATCACACTCCTGTCCTCTACATACTGGGTGGGCCGACGGATGTTGCCTACAAGAATGGTATGGAAGACTTCCAGCTGATCGACCATGTTCCTGTCGCAGTAGCCAACCTGCCTGTAGGTCATGGGGGCACCTACCACGAGCCCAATGGCGGTGCCGCAGCGCAGGTGGCGGTGGACTGGCTTAACTGGCAATTGCGCGGTGATGCCAAAGCTGCTGCCCGCTTCGTGGGTGAACAGTGCGGCCTGTGTACGGATGAAAAGTGGACCATTGAACGGAAGAATTTTCCGGCACGGTAAAGGGGATATAAAAGCTGAAATGTTCACCGTGATCACCATGTTGAGACACGAAATAGGGAAGTTGTTACAGATGAGGCGACTTTGTCGGGACAGGTTTACCTGTTTTTATCTGTTAATGAGGCATCTGATGTATGCCTTGAATTTTTCTAATTATTGAAATTGGCCGGCATTGCAGTAATGCCAGAGGGCCACATCGAAAATAGTAACTGAAACGCTGCCGCCAAATACACCGGCAGGAAAAGGAGATTGACCTATGACGAAAAACCAATTGCAATTAACTCTTACGCTTGCGCTGGTGGTGATCCTATCGTTCACCTCCAGCGTTTTCGCTCTGAACTACACCAGCAGGCAGGGGAATAAGGCCACTTTCGAAACACTGGAAGAGGCCCGTGTGAGCAGCCCAGCATCCATCACCTCACAGGGTCCAGGTAAGGTGGTCTTTAAGTCCCATCCTGTGCTTGACGGCTACCCAAAAGGAACTACATATGTGTATAGGTCGGCGAACCTGTGGAGCGGACGCGCCAACCGCTCCAACACCAACATCCTTGTCTTTTCAGATAAGTCCTTCCAGGACAAGGACGCCACGTTTAACTATCTTAAGGATCTGGGCCTTATAAACATCATCGATTCAGCGATCGGAAGTGTGGTGCTCATCACGCCATCCGATCCCAAAGCCGGTTTTACCTCCATCGACCAGAAGCACTATTATGCACTTCAGACCGCGATGCTTTCTCTCGGGACCTCTGTAAGATCCGAAAACCTCACAACAACATATTCTGATGGTGATTACTTCGGCGGTTTCGGCTTTATTTATGTAATAGGTATTGACGGCGGCGCGACCTTCTTTAATAACAACATCGCAAGCACCCTTGACTACGCCACACGTATCGCAGGTGTGCTGCTTTTTAACAGCAGTATGGATGATATCCGCCAGGTGGCCGGCGTGCTACCGGCTTATCTCGTGAACGCTACAGAAGCTGTCGAGGCCAAATACAAGGCCGCTAACAAAACCGACGCCATAAAAGGTGACACCCTTACTACAACCTGTTTCAATCAGGCCCTGCCGCTTCAGCAGGTGACTATCCACAGAGAAGCAAGCCCAAACACAGCTGCGATCATAAAGAGGGTTTATGATGAGATGTTCTCCCGAGTTATGAGAATCCCAGTTGTTAAACAGGGTCTGCACAGCGCTGGTACGCCCTACCAGGGATATAACTTCGATCAGGCGCCCTATTCTCT
>CAZCMD010000266.1:0-4406 GCA_964499695.1 uncultured Desulfatiglans sp. | reverse complement strand
TATTAGTGGGTTATGCTTCCGGGATCATGTTTAAGATATATGGTCGGATGGATGAAGTAATCTTCCTCTATATCCTGAACTCGGTCATGGTTTTTATTGATATGATGCTGACCTTAAAATATAGAGGGAAGGGTTAAGGCGGAGTGATTACTTGTGAGTACCAAAATATCTATTGTCAAGGGCTTACCCCATCTTTCGCCTTAGGTTATAAGGTCGGCACTATTATATTGGTTCCCGCTGTCTCCGTGGGAACCTTTTCTTTAAACGCTCTGCGTCAATTATTACAAAGACATGCATATAAACAAAATGAAGATATGAAATATTAAATAATCAGTACCCATAAAATGAATCGGAGTACTCGCGTTGTTCAAACGCGAGAAACTATGCCGGAGAGAAAGGGTTGATTGATATATGTACTGAGTAATAGAAGAATCGACGCAGAGCGTCGTGAATGGCATTCCCACGCGGAGAGTAGGAACGAGAAATATATCTTTTACAACATCCTTGATATTTCCATAAAAAAGTCTTAAGAATAAGTCCTTGTATCATTTCAGGCAAAATTAATAGCAACTTCTTGTCCTCACCGGGAGGATTATTGAATTCAATGCGAATCGTTTCTGCTGTTTTTCTAAAAAGTATTTCTATTCCCGTTTATGACCGGCACATCAAGTATATTGAGAGCGTTTATATGAGTATCCATTATTAATAATGATCGGAGGATTAGGGTATGAGTACAGATAAAAAGGTTAAGGCAGGGTCTACAAGAAGGAAATTTATAAAAGAACTGGCCATTGGCGGCTCGACAATTGCGGTTGCGGGCGCTGTGCCTGGCCTTGCTTCGGAGGCTGAAGAGGTTCTTCAGGGAGTTTCTAAGGATACCTCTGATGGAAAAAGCCGGTATGGCAAGTGCATTGTTTCGCTCCCGATCCGTAAATTAGGAGAGACAGTGATGTTTTCTGCCGGGGCAGATATATTAAATGGCTTCCCATGTAATATTATTTATGCATTCGGTCTCAAGCCTGGCCCATTAGGGTTATCAAAGAAACCCCATGTGCATGACCATGATGAGGTGATCTACTTTATAGGGTCAGACCCGAAAAGCGCTGAGCTCGGTGCAGAGGTGAATTTTAAGATAGGGCCAAAGGGGGAGGAGGAAGATCATATATTTTCAGTACCCACTGCCGTTGTAATCCCAAAAGGAGTGTGGCATTGCCCAATGGAGACCCTGAAATGCGATCAACCTTTTCTTTGCATGGCAGTCTCCATCACAAATAAATACAAGTTTGAATCGTCTAAATAAAAAGAAGTCACAACATTAATACTGTAAGGAGATTGAAATGAGTGGTGTGGAAAAAAAGAGATTCAATGCTGGAAGGCGTGATTTTATTAAAACCATGACACTGGCAGGTGTGGCGGCAACCCTGCCTGCCGGGGCTTTTGCAGACAGCAGTACTGAAGGAGGTATCCGTCAGCGCCCGAGAGGAGGAAACAAAAATCTCCTCTGTCTCAGCGATAATCCGCAGGCACATAATAAGTTCATCGAGTCAATCCGGTCAATCCCAGGTGCCGGTCTGACTGTCTCGCCGGTAAAGGTTAATTATCAGAATGCGGAAGAGATAGTGCGGGTTATTCATGATAACAACATGGATATCATCCTTATGATCCTTCCAAAAATGACCTTCAGCTTTGGAAAGCTGTGTGACACCATGGGAGACCTGGATATCCCCGTAATTGTCCTTACCATAAACCCGGAGTTAATCCCCATCGATGCAAATCTTGCATCTTCTTTACGTGGTAACGGTGCTGATGTCACATTCGCCATATCAGAGGAACAGGCCCTTGAACGTATAAGGATCGCGGCACTGCCCATGCTGCTTGAAGGACAAAAGGCAGTACTTTATGGAAGGCCATTTGACTCTACTACCGTTACATCCCACAACCTGAGCGAAGAGAAAAT
This sequence comes from uncultured Desulfatiglans sp., assembly GCA_964499695.1. Classification (GTDB taxonomy): domain Bacteria; phylum Desulfobacterota; class DSM-4660; order Desulfatiglandales; family HGW-15; genus JAAZBV01. The sequence goes on along the minus strand of CAZCMD010000266.1, from coordinate 2,449 downwards.
ATACAGACGCACCGGTGTGGAGATTATGTTCAGGCCGATTGATGAACTGGCAGCGCTCTATAAAAAGATAGATGACAAAGATGCCATAAAAGAGATGGAACGATGGAAGCGTGAGGCTACAGAAGTCGAAGGTGTCCCTGATAAGGCAATTATTGATGCTTGCAGGCTCTACGTTCTGCTGCGTTCAATAGTTGATAAAGAGGGATTAAGCGCCGTATCTATCGATTGTCTTGGTTTCACCCTGAGTCCTGATCCTGTATTACCCTACCCGTGCCTCGCCTTTTCAAGGTTGCGGGATGAGGGGATAACAGCCGCATGCGAAGCGGATGTAGTCGCCATGCTCTCCTCCATGTTCCTGGAGGAAATAAGTCGGAAGCCATCTTTTATGTGCAACCTGATGTCAGTGAATACTCCGGGATCAAAAATATCAGTAAGTCATTGTGTTGCGCCATTGAAGCTCTCTGGCACTGACGTCCCGCAGATGAAATACAGGCTTCACTCGTACCACGGGTTCGGTAAAGGTGCGGTGCCTGAAGTGGAATTCCCTCTGAACGGGCAGGTGCTGATTGGCGGATTCAGCAAGGATCTGAAAAACTTTACACTGTGGCCCGGACAGATTGCGAGCCAGGTAAAGGACACTGAAAAAGCAAAAACAAAAAGTGGCCCAATAAATACTGCCTGTGCCAACACGATGGATATAAAAATCAGGGATACCGGCAGGTTTATTCAAAACATCCCGGGGCTTCACCAGGTTCTTGTGCTCGGTAATTACACCAGTGCTATCGAGGATGCCCTGACCGGAATGAATGTGCGGATTTCCGGGCCTATGGATTTTACGCCGTTTAAGGCATAGAAATATCAACCATTAATTAAAAGGAGGTACACATATGAGTTCTGACCTGAACAATGAAAAAGGTACAACACGCAGGGTATTTATGAAGGAATTAGGTGCGGGCACAGCAGGGATTGCCATGGCGAGTATGTTTGCTGCTGCGTTCATGCCTGCTGCGGAGAGCTTTGCAGCTACAGCCGGTCCTGTCGACCCCAATGCTCCGGAGGGGGCAAAGTTCCGCAAGTGTTTTCTCACTGAACTGACTAAAGAAGAAAGGGATATAGGGTTTGGTGCGAGCCCCATGTTTGTCGCCTTTGCGGATAATGACATCATAGAAGGCAGCCAATACTTTTCGGTTATGTGGATGGGGGAACGTTCAACCAAACTATTCGGACATGGGCCACACACCCATCCTGTTCCGGAAATGCTGATAGCAATCGGTTCTGATCCGAAACATCCTGAGGACCTGGGGGCGGAATTTGAGATGTTCATGGGTGAGGAAATGGAAAAGCATATTATCACCAAATCAACGATGTTTTTTATCCCGCCGAACACAGTACACTGCCCCTTTAATATACTTAAGGTGACGAGGCCGTTTTTGTTTATGCAGGCACACTACGGCCCAAAACTGACCGAGAAAGCGAGGAGAGACCTGGTACCAGAGGATATGAGGAATAAGTATATCTTTATAGATATGGACGGTTCATCAGAAAAGAAATAAATTTGAAGTGGACAATTAAGTGAGATTTTAATGTAATACCCTGGATGGTAATCCTGTGGCATTGGACAATGACGGTTAAGCGGTCAGCCTTTAGCGTTCAGCTTTCAGCAAAAGGCATTCCAAACAAAGAGTTAGCTGATGGCTGATCGCTGACTGCTGAAAGCTCCATCCGGATTTCGTCTCTTTCGTGGTGGGTACCAATTATGTCTATGATTGAAAAAAAGCGGATAGTTTAAGACATTTAATCAGACATACTGGTTTATGGCGTTATCCCCGGGATTCTTCGGGTCAAAGGAACAGAATTCCACATTTACAAAATTATCTTTTATGTTCCTTACAAAAACCTGTTTTTTAATCAGGGTTTTGTTCTGGTTATCCAGGGTGAATTCCACCTCTATTATTTCCCCTTTTTGGAACACCGGTTCAGTAAGCATCTTGAATTTGAGCCCGCCTTTGGAGATATCGAGGACGGTTAATATCCCTGCCTGATCCTCCCCAAACAGGGAACTGTAGGTAAATTTCCCCGGCAGCATTGTATCTTTTCTAAAATATTTTCTTCTCTCGAGAAGAATTTCATAAGCATGACCGCATTTGCATTTGATCTTCAGTTTTATAGAGACCTCAAGCTTTTTATACTTTGAGACATCAGCCTCCTTTGAGACATGACATTTCGGGCACTCGAAAAGTGCGGTGTTTTTATCCGAGAGAAATATCTTCTGAACTGGTTCGTTTTCCATCAGCAACCTCTGTCAATTTATTTCCACTTCCTTGATTACAGGGATCAGGATATTTATTACCAGAAAGGCCAGTAAATATAAAGAACCTGCAATAGCAAAGAGTATAAAATAACTGCCGGTAAATTCAAGTATAAAACCTGCTGCGCTCGCAATAAACAT
>CAZCMD010000265.1:3248-4415 GCA_964499695.1 uncultured Desulfatiglans sp. | reverse complement strand
CCGTAGGGGCACAGCGCACTGTGCCCTTAAATCGATGGCAATTATTTATCAATTCATGGACATGATTAGAAGGGGAATAAAATGAATTTAGCGGATTTGGGATGGGACGAATATTTCAACACACAATTTGCGAATCAGATAAAAGATGAAGGGATAATACCGGCAAGGATATCACAGGGGCACAGGGGGGGCTTCTACAGTGTGCTTTGTGAAGAGGGGGAATTTCTCGCTGAGATATCAGGTAGAATGCAGCATGCGGCGAAAGAAGGAGGCGGGTTCCCTGCGGTTGGCGACTGGGTGGCAATAAAAACCTATAAAGAGAAAAACAGGGCAATAATCCATGTACTCCTTGAAAGAAAAAACACTCTATCCAGAAAAGGGGTATCCGGTAGAAAGTCTGAAATCCAGGGTAAGGTTACTGAGCAGTTACTCGCAGCAAACATTGATACCTGCTTTCTTATAACCGCCCTTGATAATGATTTCAGCCCCCGCCGCGTAGAACGATATCTTACAACGGTTTATAACAGTGGGATGAATCCCGTGGTGGTGCTTAACAAGACCGATCTTGTAACTGCAACTGATGAATATCTTGATCAGATGAGTAAGGTCGCCTTTGGTGTGCCTGTTATACCTGTATGCGGTCTCACAAGTTCAGGTATTGAAAAGCTCTCAGCGCATATTAAACCCGGTAAGACAGTAGTCTTTCTCGGTTCATCCGGTGTAGGTAAATCAACCATCATTAACAGGCTGTTCGGTACAGATAGGCAGCGGGTAAACAGTGTCCGTGAGGGGGATCAAAAGGGAAGACACACAACCACCTCAAGGGAGCTTATTGTCCTGCCGACTGGTGGAATTCTTATAGACACACCCGGCATGAGAGAATTTCAACCCTGGATGGGTGAAGATGAGATAGAGGGTGCATTCAGTGATATTGAGGAGTTTAGCCGTAATTGCAGGTTCAGAGACTGCACCCATGAATCTGAGCCGGGCTGTGCAGTACAGGAGGCCATAAGAACCGGAGCGATTGACCCGGGGAGGTATAAAAACTACACCCGGATGAAACGTGAGGCCAGATTCATTGAGGAGAGGGCAAACGTGGGTGTCAAACAGGCTGAAAAAAATCGATGGAAGGCGATCACAAAGCTCCAGAAGCAGATTAAAAAGGAT
>CAZCMD010000265.1:0-3148 GCA_964499695.1 uncultured Desulfatiglans sp. | reverse complement strand
GGGAAATACATAATAACAAAACCCAGGAAAGAGGTTGCTATACCTGATTGGGCAGGAAACCTTTCCGAAGAGAGAAGCACCCGCATGTTCTACCTGGACAGTAACGTTATCCCCGGGGCCTTTTATGTGGAGGTGGTCTGGTTCTGGCCTACGGATCAGAAGGATGACAGCAGCCCTGACCCTCACTCACATGATGTCGATGAGGTAATAGGATTTTTTGGCACAGACCCAAAGGACCTTAATGACCTGGGTGCAGAGATAGAGTTTTATATAGATGGGGAGAGGAACCTGATGAGGGAAAGTTTTCTGGCGTTTATCCCGGCAGGTGTTAAGCATTGTCCTTTGAATATACTCAAGATCACAAAACCGGTGTTTCACTTTGCCACTATTCCCCGAAAGAATTACGGGTAGTATAATTGACGAACATAATAAAATTATTTTCATAATTAATGCTTAATATTTTATCAATTTGATTCATTGTGGTAGGGGCGGACCTGCGTGTCCGTCCGGTATTCGGGGATTTAAACCTGCATCACCGGGCAGGCACACAGGCCTGCCCCTACATGGCTGGAAACCTATTTTATGTGCTATTGAAAATGGATGAACATCATAATAATCTTAAAGCCATTATAAACATACTGGCATCAGCGGAAAATACCGGAAGACACAGCCTCTATGAGCATGAGGTCTATTCACTCCTTTCTGGACTCAACGGGATTAATGCGCCAGCCAACATCCTTCTGGATAAAAACAGGGAATACTCAGATGAAGCGCTTACAGCCCTGCCGAGTGACAGGGTGGTGCTCAAGGTTGTTTCTCCACACATAAGCCACAAAACAGATGTTCATGGTGTAAAGGTGGTTGAAAAGAGGGCTGACATAATCAGGGGGGCTATCAGGCAGATGCTTAACGATGTGCCTGAGCAATATGCACGCCTCATTGAAAATGGTGATACCCATTCACCTCAAATATATAAAGGGCTTTCAGGGAGCAGACTCAAAGAGGCTGTTGAACATGATATCAGGGGTGTGCTTATGGTTCAGCACATACCCTTTGAATCAACCGCATTTGGATCAGAGCTCATTATCGGTATCAGGAACACCCGCGATTTTGGCATGATTATTACTGCTGGTCCTGGCGGAACAGATACAGAGCTTTACGCGGAGACCTTTAAAAAGGGGATGGCATTTGTTTCAGCCTCAACCATGATGACCTCAGCCAATGAATTTTTGGCCCTGTTCAGGAAAACCATATGCTACAGAAAGCTCGCCGGGCTTACCCGCGGACAGAAGCAAACCGATATTGACGGCGTATTATTTAGCCTCTTTTCATCATTCATATCCCTTGCAAACAGTTTTTCAGCCTCCTGCTCCGAAAGCCCTTATGTGATAGAAGAGCTTGAGATAAACCCTTTTGTGTTCTCAGCGAATTGTCCGGTATCCCTTGACGGTTTATGCAGGTTCAGCCGCCCTGAAAAGATGCCATGTAAACGACCCCTGGACATGATTGATTCCTTATTGCATCCCCGGTCAATAGGGATCTTAGGTGTCTCAACCACAAGGGTGAATTTCGGGCAGATTATCCTGAATAATATTATTGCAATGGGATATGAGAAAAAAAACCTCCGTATCATAAAGCCGGGTACAGACAATTTTAACGGTGTGCCCTGTGTGGATAGCCTCGCAAACCTTGATATTGTGCTTGATCTCCTCGTGGTCGCAGTTGGGGCAGAACAGGTGCCAGATATAGTCGATATGGTATTAACAAAGGATATATGTAAATCAGTAATCCTCATACCGGGTGGCATTGGAGAGACTGATGAAAGCATCGGGCTTGCGGGCGAAATAGCAGAAAAGATCAACAGGGCAAGGTTAGATGATCATGACACACCAGTATTTTTAGGGGCAAACTCCCTTGGTGTTGTATCCCACCCCGGTAAGTATGACACCCTCTTTATCCCTGAAGAGAAACTGCCCAGAAAAAGAGATGTCCGCAGTAGAAATATTGCATTGATAAGCCAGAGCGGTGCATTCATGATAACAAGGGCGAGCAAGCTCGACGGGTTTGATCCGGCCTATATGATATCAGTGGGTAACCAGAATGATCTTACCCTTGGAGATATAACATCATACATGGCAGAAAGGGATGATATAGATGTGATCGCACTCTATACTGAGGGGTTCAGGGAGCTGGACGGGCTCTCTTTTTTAAGGGCAATAAAACGGGCAAAAGAGACTGGAAAGACTGTAATTGTCTACAAGGCAGGCAAGACAAAAGAGGGAAAGAATGCAACAACAAGCCATACGGCCACAATAGCAGGTGATTATCAGCTCTTTGAATCCTGTGTAAAACTTGCCGGGGGAAATATTGCATCCAGCTTTTCAGAGTTTAATGACCTGCTTTTACTGGCTGAAAAACTCAATAAAAAGAATATCAGGGGTAACAGGATTGCTGCATTAAGCGGGGCAGGTTTTGAGGCGGTGGGCATGGCTGACAATCTTGAAACCGATGGGTGTTATCTTAAGATGTCCAGGTTCAATGAAACGACAGTAAACAGGTTTAATGGTTTACTTGAAGCAAAAGGGATTTCCAGGCTGACAAAGGTGAATAACCCCTTTGACATAAACCCGGCTGGAGATGATGAGACCCATATACTGATGATAAAACAACTCATTGAGGATGAAAATGTGGATGCCATTATAGTGGGTCTTGATCCTTTATCCCCTACGACCACGACTCTTTCAGGGAAGGATAAATACGGGTTTATGAGGCCGGGCAGTATGGTTATGGAACTTGGTGAAATAATAAAAAATACAGATAAACCCGTTATAGGTGTGATTGATGCAGGGGAGCTGTATGACCCGATGGCAAAAGAGCTCGCAAATATGGGTATGGCAATCTTCAGGTCAGTGGACAGGGCATTAAAAGCCCTTGCAGTATATATTGATGCAAGATTGAGAAGGTAAAACACCTTCTGGAGACAACATCCTACAAAAACCATAGAGACGGGTTTTAAACCCGTCTCTACATTTTCACTGATTCCGCAGTGTTAATATTTTTGTAGGGTCGGGGTTTATCTCCAATACTGTTGACTTAACCCAACTTCCGCAGTTAGAGGGTTTTAATTCAGCTAACTAATTGAAATTAC
>CAZCMD010000264.1:0-4540 GCA_964499695.1 uncultured Desulfatiglans sp. | reverse complement strand
GTTTATTACATCACCGGGTAACCATTGGGGTTTGTTTGAAGTATCAACTGTAAAATGGTTTATGAGCCTCTTACCTGCCTTAGTATCTATATCCTTGAATTCAGGGATAACACCCTTTTCAGCGCTGATCATATCGCGGTATCTCACAGTATTTGCAAGTGCCTTTACAGCATCCTCAGGAAAAGGAAAATAGGGTACAAAGGTATCATTATCAATTCTTTTACCCGTAAGGCCGGTCTCTCCAACAAAGCATGCAATGATGGTCTTACCCCTCTTTTTTGCTTCAGGTGTGATCCTTTCTATGACCGCATCTATATGGCTAACCCCTTCGCCAGCCGGTGGTACATATATCATAATGATTGCATCATTCTCAGCGCTATCTATCAATATGCGTGTGCATGCCTCAAATTCCGTATCAGGTGTGCCCGCAGTAAGATCAAGGGGATTATTGATGTTAATTCGCCTGAGCGCCTTTTTATTCAGCTTTTTAACAAGCCCTTTAGAGAAGGGCGCTATTATAAGCCCGTGCGCCTCAGCCGCATCTGCCGCAAGGGTGCCAGGCCCTCCACCGTTTGTAATTATGGCAACCCTCTTTCCCTTTGGCACTGGCTGTCCTGAAAGGAGCATTGCAGAGAGGAATAACTCCTGCACAGTTTCAACCCTGATTATTCCGGCCCTGTGGAACAGGGCATCAGTTATGGCGCTCGCTGTTGCCATTGCCCCTGTATGGGAAAAGGCCGCCTTTGCACCTGCATCTGTGATACCTCCCTTCAGGGCAAATATCGGCTTTTTAAGAGAAACCCTTTTTGCAACCGTGCATAATTCCTCCGAGTTATCAAAGGACTCAAGGTACAAAAGGATCACCTTTGTAGATGCATCATTTTCCCAGTATCTTAAAATATCAGATGGCCCGATATCCGACCTGTTACCTGCACTTAAAATAGATGAAAACCCGCCGTTAAAATTTTTAGAATACTTGAGGAGGCCAACGCAGAGTGCCCCGCTCTGGGAAAAAAAGGCCATGCGCCCCCTGTCCGGCAGTGCCATACAAAAGGAGGCATTCAGGGAGATATCAGGGTCAGTATTTATGAACCCCATACAGTTTGGCCCGAGTATCCGCATGCCATAGCTAATGACGGTTTCACGCAGGGCAATTTCCATTTCTGCGCCTTCAGGGCCAAGCTCCCTAAATCCGTCTGATATAACAACCAGTCCCTTTACACCCTTTTTGCCACACTCACGGGCCACCTTTAGCACACCTGATGCGGGCACAGCGATTATGGCAAGATCAACAGTTCCATCTATATCAAGTATGCTCTTTACCGCCCTTACAGATATGACTGTACCGGAAGAGGCAGAGACAGGATAGACCTTCCCTTTATACCCGTTCATGATTATGGAGCGGAAAATCAGGTTGCCAAGTGTATCCTTCCTGTTTGAGGCGCCTATCACCGCAACAGATACGGGCCTTAGTATCCTGTTAAGGGTTTTAATGTCATGTATCGGGTCTTTCTTTTTTTTTAGGATAGTCATCTATGTCCCGGTATTTTTTTTAAATCAGGGTATACATAACAAAATGCAGGGATAAAATCATGTTAAAAAGAGGCTGACTTAATATCTTCACGGGTATACATTGGCGCAAATACAATAAAGCGTTTTACCATACTTAGTCTCTGTATACGGGCATATCCCAGTGAAAAAAGAGAAAATAAAAAAGGCCTCTGCAAATTTTAACTTCATACCGGAGATCTATCCTGCTCTGCCAGGGTGTTATCTTATGAAGGATAAAAAGGGCATGGTAATATATGTGGGAAAGGCAAAGGATCTGCGCAGGAGGCTCTCCTATTATTTCCGCAGCACCAGGCAGTATGTGAAGACAAGGCGGCTCGTCCCAAAAATTTTTGATATTGAGATAATAATCGTAAACAACGAAACAGAGAGCCTTATACTGGAAAATAATCTAATAAAGTACTATAAACCCAGTTATAACAGCATGCTTAAGCAGGATGATGTTGGTTACCCCTTTATCGTCCTAACAGGTGAAGCCTATCCGCGGCTTCTACCTTACAGGAAAAACTGGTCAAACAGGCAGTGGTCTGACACAGAGGGAAAGGAAGAGGGAAGGAGGTTCGGCCCATACCTTAACAAGGAGTACCGGGATGCGGTTATGGATCTTGCAATAGAGACCTTCGGGCTGCGAATATGCAGGCATCTACCCAAAAAGAGTTGCTTCAGATACAGGCTCAAAAAATGCAGCGGTATATGCGAAGGCCATATATCTCCTGATTCATACATGGATAATGTCAGGCAGGCAATTGAACTGCTTGAGTACAGATATGCCGACATTATTTCCATGCTGAAAAATCAGATGGAGACCTGCGCACTTGTGCTGGATTTTGAATCTGCGGCAAGGCTCAGGGACAGGATACAGACAATAGAGAATTTTCTTGAAAAACAGATCGTGGAGAGGGATGTGAAAGTTGATCAGGACATCCTCTGGTTTGGTGATACTTATGTCATGGCAATGGAGGTTAAAAAGGGGGTGCTCCTTAAGGCAGGGTTTTTCAGCCTTCAAAATGAAAAAGAATTTATCTCTACACGCTACAGGGATAATTGCCCTGATGAGATTATTATCAACAGGCCTTTAGGTTTTGAGATGATGAAAAAACAACCCTTTTCAAAGGGGATATCACCTGTTAGGATCACCATCCCTGAAAAGGGGATTAAGTCTGACCTCCTTTTATTATGCAGAAAGAATTGGGAGTATCAATGACAAAAGGCCCAAGGCTTCGGGCTCATCCGCCGTCGCTAAAGCTATGGCAGGACAGGAGGCGCAAGGGAAAAGCATTTAATTAATTGTATGATTTGAAATATTCGACATAAATATTTTATCACGGAGAAAAAATGGGAGAGATGCTTAAGAACAGGGTAGCGGTTGTAACCGGGGCAGGTAACGGTCTGGGCCGGGCAGAGGCCATTGCAATGGCGGCACAGGGGGCGAAAGTTGTGGTAAATGACCTTGGTACAAGCCACGATGGGAAGGGAGCATCATCAGAGGCGGCTGACAGAGTGGTGGAACAGATAAAAAATGCAGGGGGAGAGGCTGTTGCAAATTATGACAGTGTGGCAAACGAAGAGGGCGCAAAGAATATCATACAGGCAGCGATAAATAATTATGGCAGGCTGGATATCCTTATCAATAATGCGGGGATCATTCGCACAGATGTTGTATGGGATATAAAGACTGAGGACTGGGATGCAATGGTCAAGACCCATCTCTATGGCACATTCTACTGCACCAGGTCTGCCTCCATGATCATGAAGGAGAAGGGGTATGGCAGGATTGTGTGCACATCATCCCATATAGGTTTTGGCTTTTTCGGGCAGGCCGCATACTCGTGCGTAAAGGAGGGGATAGTGGGCTTTGCAAGAACAGTAGCCAGGGACATGGGCAAGTTCGCGACAACATGCAATGTGATCCGCCCTCTCGCAGCATGGCGCGGCGTGGTAGACAAGGTTGGTATTATGGAGGAAAACAAACCTGAGGATGTCGCCACCCTTGTGACATACCTTGCAAGTGAACAGGCAGGTAACATTAACGGCTGCATATTTGAGGTATTTAAAAACAGGGTGGGCATCTTTACAGAGCCACAGCCGCTTGAGCAGGTGCTGTGGAAGGATGGCAGGTGGACACCCGAGGAACTCGCAAGGGTAATGCCTGAGACCCTTACCAGGGGAAAAAAGAGGGAGGTGTACCCGAAGACCCTTCCCTATATTTTTGACTGATAAAAAAGGTTTAAGGTCTACGGAGTACGGTTATATGCAAGGGGCAGATTCACAATTACCATGGGTCAGTTTCAGGCAGCCTGGGATGCCATGTGCGGGGCATGGTTCCCGGAAAGCGGGTATCAACCGGGTGATGGCCTCTGTTATGAGTGTTACCTGAACAACCCCAGGGAGCACCCGGAAGGAAAGTTTGTTATTGATATCTATATTCCTGTAAAACCCCTGTAACATTATCCACGTTATTTATATTCTCTGTAGAGACAGGGGTTAGTGTGCATTTGTTTTCTAATGCATAATCTGGGTTAAAGCACACATTGACCATCGTCAATTGATATTTTGAAGTGCCCCCCTACTTCTTCTTGCGCGGAAGATAATGGGTGGGCATTTCAGCTAAAGGGCTGATTCTGCAACAATGTATACCATACCAACCTGAAACCTGTTGACTTCAAAATGATTTATATCCATAATCCATTTGTTTTCTTCAAAAGATTCATTTCATGCTTTATGGCTTTGTTTTTGGCAAATACTGTGTGGTTTTGAGTAGCGTTTTAATATTTAGGCGTATTTCCAGCATTCAGGTCGGGTTAATAACCCGACATTTTTTTAATTGATGTCTATAAATGGAAATTAACTTTGATGAGAAATTATAAAATTTGATTGGAATAATGTCGGGCTGCTTCGCTTAACTATGGGTACTAAGAAAAAACACAAGATCATTCGAAATGTTTTAAGTTTTTTGTGCCTTATGGTAATT
>CAZCMD010000263.1:0-4692 GCA_964499695.1 uncultured Desulfatiglans sp. | reverse complement strand
TTTCCATACCTCTTTCTGTGGGGTGATAGAAGACAACATCCTTTATGCTTTCAGGCAGGTATTCCTGGTCAACCTTTGCATCAGGGTAATTATGGGGGTAGAGGTAACCCCTGCTGTAGCCAAGGTTCTTCATGAGTTTTGTGGGGGCGTTTCTTATATGCATAGGCACAGGCAGTGCCCCGGATTTTGCTATCTCCTTTTTAACAGCCATCTCTGCCACATAAAGGGCATTGCTCTTTGGGGCTGTCGCAAGATATACCACAGCCTCCACAAGGGCGAGCTGCGCCTCGGGTGGCCCTACCTTTTCCCATGCCTCAAATGCGTTGAGTGCCACCTGTAAGGCAAGGGGGTCTGCAATGCCGATATCCTCGGATGCAAACCTTATCATCCTTCGTGCTATAAAAAGGGGATCTTCACCTGCCTCAAGCATCCTATAGAGCCAGTAGATGGAGGCATGTACATCACTTCCTCTCAGGCTCTTATGAAATGCGGAGATTATATTGTAATGCTCTTCGCCGTCCTTGTCATAGGGAAGGGCCTTTCTGTCCAGGGCCTTTTCCACAAGCGCTATGGTGATCTGATTGATATTTGCCTTCTCTTCTGCTGTATAATATGCGGCTATCTCAAGGTTATTGAGTGCAAGCCTTGCATCACCGCCAGAGATATCAATGATATGGTTAAGTGCATCTGCATCTACCTTAAGTTCAAGGCTCCCGAGCCCTTTATCCTTATCGCTAAGAGCCCTTTCAAGTATCCTCTTCAGGCCATTATTATCAAGGGGCTTGAGCACCATCACCCTTGCACGTGAAAGGAGCGGCGGTATCACCTCAAAAGAGGGGTTCTGGGTGGTTGCACCAACAAGTATGATAAGCCCGCTTTCAATATGGGGAAGAAACGCATCCTGCTGTGCCTTGTTGAACCTGTGTATCTCATCAACAAAAAGTATGGTTGACTGGCCGCTCTTTACCCTCTCCCCTTCTGCCTCGGCAAGTATCTCCCTGAGTTCTTTTACGCCCGATGTAACAGCGGAAAAGGCCCTGAAGGGTTTATGGGTATATTCGGCCATAAGCCTTGCAAGGGTGGTCTTTCCTGTGCCCGGAGGCCCCCAGAATATCACAGAAAATATCCTGCCTGAATCAAGCGCCCTCCTTAAGGCGCTGCCCTTACCTAAGAGGTGCTCCTGTCCCACTATTAGATCAATACTGTCAGGCCTGATTCTTTCTGCAAGGGGTGTTTCAGGTATAATAGTTTTTTCTGTCATTCGTACATCCCCATAAATAGTTCAAGGATGTTCCTTACCGTTTCCTTAATATCATATGGTTTCGGGATTAATAGATCAGGGCTGTTTTCTATCATCTGGCTGTACCCACCTGCATTTTTCATCTCCATAAATCCGACAGTCATGAGTTTCGGGTTAATCTCCCGGCATTTTTTCCAGAATAGGTTGTTGTTTATACCGGGATCATCCATGTCTGCAACAACCATATTTATCTTTCTTTTTTTTATGGCGGGAATCCCTGCCAAGCTGTTTTCTACTTTTTCAACAGTGCATCCCTTTTCTATCAGCATCTGGGTAAGCAACTCCCTCGCAATATCGGAGTTTTTTATCATGAGTATCCTTGCATGCCTTATCCTGTTAAGGTCTATCTTTTTCCTCTTTTTCTCCTCTTTAATGGCAGGTAAAGTGATCTGGTAAAAATTTCCCTCTCTTGTGCCGGGGGAATACTCTATTTCCCCATGATGCCTTATTGTTACCGCCTTTACAAAACTCATCCCCATTTCATGGGACGGAGCGCCTTTGTAGGTGGTAAAAGAGTCTGATACAGGCCGCGCTTCATCCTTTTTAACAGGGAGGCCACTGTCCTGGACATATATAAAAACCCTCTCCTGATCCTCTTCTGTTGTAATGAGGATTTCTATTGGCCCTGACTTTTTTGTAAGGGAATGGGTAATCAACTGAAAAAGGGCCTCTGTCAGTTCACGGGCGTTCCCGTTAACCGATGCAGATGCCCTTAAATAACTTTTTATACTCACATCACCCTTTTTAGCCAGCTCTTCAGATCTAATTAATACCTCTTTTATTACCCTGTTGATTTCTATTACCTTTTTATTCTGAACCTCCTCTTTTTCCCTATTTATTACATCCAGCATCCAGATCTCTTTACGGACGTTTTCCTGCTCTGCCCTGAGCAGTGCAGAAACCTCCTTAATACCGGTGCTGTTTACATCCTTTGAATCCCGGAGAATCCTGAGTATGTCAAGCAAGGCATCCGACTTTTTGTTCAGCAGGTTATGAAGCACCCCAGTCATCTTAAGTTCTGCCTCTTTTCTTATCTCATTATGCTGTTTCTTCTGGTTTTCCTCCCTATCTTCAAGCCTTGTAATATTGAGGAGGTATGATGCCCGTCCCCTGAACCGTATCCTTTTTGCCTCTATGCTGCAGAAGATGGATTCGCCGTTTTCACGGACAAACCATGTGTCATAATGGCCCCGGCTTATCTTGCCGGCGTTCCACTTGTTGTGTATAAACCTGATTTCGGAGAGGTGGTCATGCCTGACAAAATTCAAGAGATTCCGGTTTATCAACTCATCTGCCCTGTAGCCCATGTAATCAAGAAAGGTATCATTCACCTCAACTATCCTGCCGTGCCATAAAAGTACTATACCAGCCGGCAGATCATCAATAAGGAGGTTTTTTTCATACAGCTCCTTTGTGATCCGGGAGTTTTCTTTTTTCAAACCCGAAGCAGCTTCCATAAGCCTCTGATTTTTTTCTTTAAGCCCTTTATTCTTCTTTTCCAGTTCTTCAACTTTATTCATATAAACACGGTTCCCGATAAAGGTAATTACATGAGATTCCACAGCAATTTAATTTACTGTATAAAACCCCCAAAATGCTCTTGCTGATGGTTTGTTTTTACCGTATCATACTCGCCTCATTACCTACAATATGTAATGTTTTAAAATAATCCGGGGTATAAAATTGTCTGACAGTTCATCATTCGTAAACCTGCACGTGCATACTGAGTTCAGTCTCCTTGATGGGGCGATCACCATAAAAGACCTAATTAAAAAGGCAGAAGGCTTTAACATGCCTTATGTAGCCGTGACAGACCACGGCAATATGTTCGGGGCGGTCCAGCTCTTTCTCCAATGTAAAGACTCTAATGTTAAACCCATTATAGGCTGCGAGGTATATGTCGCGCCCGGAGACAGGCGTGACCATGCACCCGCAAAGGATGGCCAGCCAAACAATTATCACCTTGTGCTGCTTGTGATGAATGAAACAGGTTACAAAAATTTGAGCAGGCTCGTGACCATGGGACATCTTGAGGGGTTCTATTACAAACCCAGGATCGATATGGAGATATTAAGGCAGTATAATGAAGGGCTTATAGCCATGTCTGCCTGCATGAAGGGCATTGTACCCTATAATATCATGAAGGGTCGCATGGAAGTTGCAGCCCAAAAGGCCAGTGAACTTGAATCCATATTTGATGATGGCAGGTTTTATCTTGAGGTGCAGGCAAACGGTATGCCTGAACAGGATGATGTGAATAAAAAACTCAGGGAGCTTTCAAAGAAACTCTCCATACCCCTTGTTGCCACCAATGACTGCCATTACCTGAACCGTGAACATGCAGAGGCCCATGATGCGCTTCTTTGCATACAGACAGGTAAGCTCGTTGATGATGTTGACAGGATGAGGTTTTCCACAAATGAATTCTATTTCAAGTCAAGGGCTGAGATAGAAAAAACCCTGGGAGAGGGTTACACAGAGGCGCTTGATAATACGGTTAAGATAGCAGAACGCTGCACATATAAGATGAAATTTGGGGAATACAAATACCCTGTATATCATATTGAAGGTGATAAAAGTCTTAATGACCTGCTTAAAGAAGAGGCAAGAAAGGGGCTTGAAAAGAGGCTCAAGCAGAGGGAAAAGGAAGACGGGCCGCTTGATGAGGCGCTTATTAAGGAGTACAGGGAAAGGCTTGAATATGAACTTAATGTTATAACAAAGATGGGTTTTTCAGGCTACTTCCTTATTGTCGGTGACTTTATAGAATACGCCCGTAAATCCGGTATCCCGGTCGGCCCTGGCAGGGGTTCTGCTGCCGGATCACTTGCTGTCTACTGTTTGGGCATAACCAACCTTGACCCCATAAAGTATAACCTGCTCTTTGAAAGGTTCCTTAACCCCGAAAGAATAAGCATGCCTGATATTGATATAGACTTCTGCATGAACGGGAGGGATGATGTTATCAGGTATGTAACACAGAAATACGGTTATGAAAATGTAGGGTACATTGTTACCTTTGGTACCATGAAGGCGCGTGGTGTAATAAGGGACGTGGGCCGCGTGCTCAATATACCATATAATGATGTTGATAAAATTGCTAAGATGGTGCCTGAAGGGCCAAAGGTTACACTGGCTTCCGCAATGGAAGAGGAGCCTGACCTAAAAAAACTTGAAAACGGACAGGAGACAGAGCGCAAACTCTTAAGGATCGCAAAGGCCCTTGAAGGGATTGCAAGACATTCATCCACCCATGCATCAGGTATAGTTATCTCTGATAAGCCCCTTGTGGAGTACCTCCCGGTAATTAAAGGGCAGAATGATGAAATAATGACCCAGTTCACAATGGATCAGCTTGAAAAGGTCGGCCTTATCAAGTTTGACTTCCTTGG
>CAZCMD010000262.1:0-4738 GCA_964499695.1 uncultured Desulfatiglans sp. | reverse complement strand
GTCTTGGTGGTGTGGGAGGGTTACGGGGCGCAATCCCCGTAACTCGACCCGATCGGTAATAATATTCACAAATCCTTATCTCTGTGCCCTCTGTGTCCGTGGTGAAAAAATATATTTTGTTTACGCTAATGTGCCCGAAGCGAGCTTAAAGCTCCATCCGGAATTTGCTTTTTCTGGATGGATACCATCTAAGGTTCATTCCACCCTGTGAGGTTTCCCTTTTCATCGAATGATACATAGCTCTGGTAAAAGTTGGGGTAATACCAGATCAACCTTGAGCCATCTATAGACTTCACCGGTTCACCGAGTATCTTTTTTACCTCTTCCTGGGTCATCCCCTTTTTGAGGTTACGCCAGTTTTTCTTGTTGAGCCAGCCGTAGGCGATCTCTTTTTCCAGGTCCTTGGGGCCATTATAGATTTTGATGATCTGTTCAAGATCTTTTATCCTGTTTTCAAGCTCGGTGATCTGCTGTTTCATGTTTTTGATATCATTTTCATGATCACCTGCTTCATCTGATGATACGTAGGTTGTGAAGGTGGTAAGCAGGAAAATCAGGGCAAGCAGGATAATTATTTTTTTATTGGTTTTCATGATTGATCTCCAGTGATGCCTGATACTTTTTATATTAAAAAGCTTTCATGGTGCGAGAGAGGGGATTTGAACCCCTACACCTTCCGGCACTGGATCCTAAGTCCAGCGCGTCTGCCAGTTCCGCCACTCTCGCATGGAGTGTCTATTTTCATCATAAATAAAAAAGAGTCAAGGTTTTTATAGATTTAGTTTGGCCCTGTACTCCTCAGAGAACATCTTTATTACCCCTTCATCCGCAAAGCTATAGTACCTGTTATGGCCGATAATAATATGGTCCAGCACCTGCAGGGATAAAAGCTGTGATGCCCACACTAAGTTTTTTGTAAGGTTTCTGTCTTCAGCAGAAGGCTGCGGGTCTCCTGATGGGTGGTTGTGTACAAATACGAGCGCTGCCGCATTGCTGTTAAGCGCCAGCTTCATGATCTCAGCAGGGTAGACCGCACTCCCTGTAAGGCCTCCCTGAAACACATCCTGGTCAGAGACGAGCTCATTTTTTCTGCTCAGAAAAAGTACCTTGAACACCTCCCTTTTAAGATCACGCATGGAGTGAAACAGGTATTCATATACCGCCTTTGAAGAGTTGAAAAAGGCAGAATTTACAACCCTGTCCCTTAGATACCGGCCTGCTACCTCATGAACCAGTTTCAGGTAAAGGACATTTTTCTCACCAATCCCATTTATTTTTT
Organism: uncultured Desulfatiglans sp.; assembly: GCA_964499695.1. Classification (GTDB taxonomy): domain Bacteria; phylum Desulfobacterota; class DSM-4660; order Desulfatiglandales; family HGW-15; genus JAAZBV01. The sequence goes on along the minus strand of CAZCMD010000262.1, from coordinate 3,459 downwards.
TGAGTTCATCCAGCGGGGCAGACAAAACGCCCGAAAGGGTACCATGCTGCCTGAGCGCCTCTCTTGCCTGCAATTTTACATCCTTTCGGGGGGTGCCTAGTGTAAGAAGAAACTCAATAACCTCCTCATCTGTAAACCTTTCTATCCCCCCCTCTACGAACCGTTCCCTGAGTCGTTCCCTGTGACCTTCACCCCGAACCTGATTTTCTATTTCTGACATATAAATCTCCCTCATTTTTAGAGTCATTTTCTTAAAAAAAGACTAAAGAAAAACCTTATGCTATCCGATGTGTGGAGAGCGTTTGAATTTTAGGGAAAACAATATTGATTGTAAATATATTATAATTAATTAAATTAAGTATAAATTATAATTATTATTAAAATGGACACATATAAAATAATAACTGGTATTAATTCTAATGTTCTGCTATATTTCGCCGGCTTTTACAAGATGATCAGCATGGTAATGAAATATTTACTTTACATCCATAAAAAAATCATTATTTTCTTACCGATTTTTTTTGTGGATAGCTCAAGCGGCTCTCATCCTGTGAGTAAATAGCAGAAGGAAGGTCATAGTCTTATAATGATTTTAATAAATATCTCTGTTTCGCTACTGATTGTTTTTATATATCAAATAATTTTTGCAGATAACGTATATGCCTGGGGCCCTGCGGTGCATACTGTTATCTCCTGTTCTATCCTGGACGGTTTAAAATTTATACTGCCTGAGATTGCAAATATCTTAAAACAGCACCCGCTTGAATATATTTATGGCAACCTTGCTGCTGATTTTTTTATCGGTAAGGGCAGTAAGCGAAAAGAGGGCCATTCCCACAACTGGGAGACAGGCTTCAGCATACTCGGTGAGGCGGAAACTGAGAGAGAGGCATCATATGCATACGGCTTCCTGTCACACCTTGCAGCCGATGTTGTTGCCCATAACTATTTTGTGCCTGACCTTATCTACCGGTTTATCATGATGAAAAAGCTTGGCCATTTTTATTCCGAGGCGGTGGCTGACAAATTTACAGGAACCTTTTATCTCAAGATGGCAGCGGATGTGCTTTCAAGCAGGGAACTCGAGTGCGACAAGATGCTCAAGGCGGCTGTGCTGGCTAACTGCGGCGGGCTCAGGGCAAAAAAACATATATTCAAACAGTCTGTAAAGATGTCGGATTTTCTGTATGGTTCTCCCCAGTTCACCTTCGTATGTAATCATTCGCCATACCAGATACCGGCTGCATATATAGACAGGATGATGAACCTCTCATACAGGCTTGTAAAAGACCTGCTCTCAAATACAGGTTCTTCAAAATGCCTGTCACATGACCCCATAGGTGAGGATAATCTCAGGGAGGCAAGCCAGAACGGTTTTATGTCAAGGATTCGCAACACAAGACAGCATGAAAGCAAATTTCCTGTTGACAAGGAGCTCCTTGAACTTGCATAAACATGCATGGGCAAAATCCAAAAACTTTCACAGAATGTCGCAAACCAGATTGCTGCCGGTGAGGTCATAGATAGACCTGCATCCGTTGTAAGGGAGCTTCTTGATAACAGCATAGACTCCGGCGCAGACAGGATTACAATACGCATAGAAGATGGTGGGAGCGGTCTCATACGGGTAAGCGACAACGGGGCAGGCATGGATAAAGGTGACCTGCTCCTTGCCATAGAAAGACACGCCACAAGCAAGATATCAACAATCAGCGATATATTTACCATAAAAACATTAGGATTCAGGGGCGAGGCGCTTCCGAGCATATGCTCTGTTTCCAGGGTGGAGATAACCAGCAGGCCCGGTGACCAGATATCCGCCTTCAGGCTCAGGGCTAATGGCGGGGTTATAGAATCCATTGAGGAGACAGGGGCGCCTGCGGGCACAACTGTTGATGTAAGGGACCTTTATTTTAATACCCCTGCCAGAAAAAAATTCCTTAAAACAGAAAAGACTGAGTCCGGCCTGATTGCTGATGTGGTTTCAAGAATAGCTTTGCCATTTACAGGTATCTACATAAAATTACTGGATAATTCTACAGGTAAAGCCATTTTGAACCTCCCTTCATCTGATAACGAACTTAACAGGTTGACTGCTCTGTTTGGTAAAGAGGCGGCACAGAGTTTTATGGATGCCCGTTTTGCCCATGACAGGTTTTCTGTGAGGGCATATCTGGCTCCACCTGAGCTTTCAAGAACCCGTGGCGACCGGATGTATCTCTATGTAAATAACCGTAATATAAGGGATAAACTTGTCCTGAGCGCCATAACCGGTGGATATGGTCAGCGGCTCATGAAGGGGCGTTACCCGCAGGTGGCCCTTTTTATTGATATAGACCCTGCATTTGTGGATATCAACGTGCACCCGGCAAAGCAGGAGGTGCGTTTTGAGGATGGAAGACTTATCTATCAGGCCATTTCATCAGCCATTGCAAGGGCACTGGGTGACCAGATTAACCCCTTTAAATCATCCGGTGATGCTTACCAGGAAAAACCTGTTTTCAAATCTCCAATTGTGGCTGAGAAGGTTCAGGAAACAGATGCGCCTGTACCGGTTTATCATCAGGAAGAAACTATAAAGCCGCAAAGGCTTGAGGTAAAGGAGGCAATACCTGCTCCACAGCAGGTGCTCTTCAGCCAGAAAAAGGCCACATATCTGCCGCCGGACATAGAAGAGGTGATAATACCTGTAAGGGAAGAAAAACCTGTTCAGCAGGTTCAGCCACAGGTTAAGCCATATTACAGCCATGACCATATTGATGAAAACCCTGTGGTTATTGGCCAGCTCAAGGGCACATATCTCCTGTTTGAAGAGAGGGACGGGCTTTTGATGATAGACCAGCATGCGGCCCATGAAAGGATAGTCTATGAAACCCTCAGGGTAAAATATGCAGCCAAAAAGATGGAGAGCCAGAATTTCCTGCTGCCAGTTGATATAGAGCTATCCAATAAGGATGCAAGGATACTTGAAGGAAAACTTGAACAAATCAATAGCCTCGGCTTTGAGATAGAACACTTTGGCGGAAACAGTTTTCTGATAAGGGCAGTACCGGCCATTCTTGTTAACTCCGACTGGGAGGGCTTCCTTAAAGACCTTATACCGGTGCTTCATGAAGAGGAAGACCTCACAACTACAGGGGCAATGGATAAACTCCTTACTGTTATGGCATGCCATGGGGCAATAAGGGCAGGGCAGAGGATGACAGAAAAGGAGATAAGCCTTTTACTAACGCAGTTGCAGCAGCTTGACCTCGCAACAAACTGCCCCCACGGCAGACCAGTCTATAGGAAGATCAGTTACACAGAACTGGAAAAGATGTTTAAGAGGATAATGTAGGCTGGTCTTAATCTAGAGCCATTCCACTTTTACTTTATCACCAAAAAGTTTAAACTCCGGGTCACCGGTAATTATTTTAGCCTTTTTCCTTATACCAAGGGCTGCTGCAAAACAATCCGCAT
>CAZCMD010000261.1:0-4771 GCA_964499695.1 uncultured Desulfatiglans sp. | reverse complement strand
AGGGTTCAAATACCGACTTTATTATTTGTGCTGTGGCAAACATACTTAAATATCCAATATATACCACAGACAATGATTTTAAGAATTTTTCAAGGCACATAAAAATAGTTCTTCATAAGACTTCACCTATTGGTGTGGGTGAATAGTCACTTCTGAAAAACGTTACTGTAACAAGCTATTTCTAATTCAGGAGGTATGTGAAGTATAGGGGGACCTCCTTCAATAATTAAATACTATTCAATGAACAATTGAAGCAGGTTGACAGGCTGAAGACTCAAGCAAAAGAGATAAAATGAACATCGAACACCGAACATCCAACGTTCAACATCCAATGTGGAAGTAGGTAAAAAGGTAAATTTATCAATTTATCAACGTCCCTGCCTTCCAATTATCAGGGTTAGTTTTGAGTGCTGAATGGATTGCAGTGTTATTACTCTCTGTTCCACAGGAAGTAAAAATTATTTCTGAAGGATAAGCGCCTATTAATTATGTAACCTATTCCCTTGCTGCCTCGACAATACCTTTTGTTGTAATCTTCAAAATTTCTATGATATTAATTTAACATCTTTATAGGTTCAAGCTAAAATAAATTAATTATTTTTGAAATGTGTTTGGTGTGGTATAACGTACATTAAAGTATGAAAACAAATACCGTGAAAGAACGGGGGTTACCTTGACTTTTTACACTGTTAGCCGCTCTTAACTTGTTAACTGAAAAAACATGAAACATATAACCCTAAAAGAACAATTAATTTCCTATCCCCCGCATATATTAAATGAATGGGAAAATGGCAATTTCACCTTGCTCAAATCATCGAATGCACCAGATTTTATAAAAAACGTTTTAGTGGCAAAGGCAAAAGTGCGAAAAGGTACAAGATTTTTCGGTGAGGCTTTTATAGCTAGTAAGATGAGCAAGCAGATGAAAAATGGCTGGTACAGTTCATACAAATGGCTCATCGCTGATAAATGGGTGAAAGGCAGCAATTTAAGCAATAACTTTGAAAATCAATTCTTTCAGGCACTCATGAAACATATTGGTGTTGACATGTTAAAAATATTAAAATATCAGGCAGGCTTATATTTCGAAATGAAAAAGATTAAACCCCAGGCGCCTGACCTCTGGTTTATCGACAAGGTAAACAGGCATCATTTCTTTGAAGTGAAAAAAGGCACCGATAAAATCCATGAAGGACAACTTGAAGGCCTTGCGATACTTAAAAAATATCTTAAAGCTTCTGTCTCAATAGTAATGCTTTACCCGGATAATATTAAACCTCCGAAATCAATAGATCACACTCATCGATTTTATGATATTTATAATTCGATATAGAGCGGGACCATGCTTAGTAATTCATTAACTCATAAAAACGGAAAGATAGATGGAAACTAATTATTAATTAAGGATAAACCGACAAGGAGGATTAACCATGACTGAAATCAATCATCGCCACATCATGAAAGTAAACCTGAGACTATTTGCTGTCCTGGCCATTCTGGGATTAATGGCTGCCTGCTCCAATGCACCCACTGAAGTGCCGGTATCGCCTGAAGTGGCCGCGCTGGTGGACCGTGCCGCTATCATTGACCATATCAACGATTACTATGGGCAATTCCGGAGGGACGGTGTGCAGGATTTTTCATCTTTCTTCACCGATGACGCTAAGCTTGACGTCAACGGCTGGGTTGTCAGTGGTCGTGACGGGATCAAGGGCATGTATTCCCAGGCCGGGTTCATCGGTGACGATGAAAAAGCCCCTAAGGCTGAAGGCGCCGTTCCAAAGGGAGTGGGCGAGACATTATACACGAACATGGATATTGATCTTAAGGGTGATAAAGCAGTTGTAAATATGATCTGGCTGACCGTCGGTTCGGAGCTGCTGACATCGCCGCCTAAAATTACGGAGTACGGGACCGAATGGGCTGAGCTGGTCAGGCAGGATGGGCGCTGGCTCTTCAAAAGCCGTATTATCCTCAGTGAGGGCGGCATGCCGGAGGCGTCACTGGAAAGCTATCTAAATAGAAAATAGGAAACAGGAAATAGAAAATAGAAAATAGAAAATAGAAAACAAATGAACGTCGAACATTGAACATTGAACATTCAACATCGAACATCGAACACCTGTCCCGCCATAGTTTTAACGACGGCGGATCCAACGTTCAACATCCAATAGGAGGACAAAACTGAGTCTGCCCTTGACATTGGAAAGTTCCCAATAATTACAAATCAAATGAAACTGGATTCCACGGTCACGCCGTGGAATGACAGATGTGTGGAAAATTGGAATCGCGTTTTGAGTCTTAAGATAGTAATTGAGTACGCCATCTCTACCTTACTTATATTTCATTTTGGGAATGCTGAATGGGTCTACAATATGGTGGGGTGATTTCGCATTGACATACAACGCCCAACTTCATATACTTCATTCCTTAAAAAGGGAGTTCTTATAAAATTATCAAACCATGCCTATGACATCAAATGACGAGATCAAACAATTTTACCTGGAACACATCCCAGAGGCCACGGATGAAGGGACCCTGATCAAGGCCCCTTGCCCTCTTTGCCGTTCGGAAGTCGATCACAAGCCCGGGACCATAGTTGTTTATATGGACCCTGAGAGTTTTTTTAAGGGGTATTTTCGTTGTTCCAATCGTTGCACACCCGGTGGGTTTGCGCCTTATTTTGCCCGGACTATGGGCATTGAACCGGAGAAGGTACCAGGCTTTAATCCGGATCGCGAACCCTATGTTCGGGATATTGTTTTTCCACCAAACAACCTGACTGCAGATATCAGGAAATTTACGGGACTCATGCGGGAGCAGGAGTATGCCTATTTTAAAGAATTCGGGGTCTCAAAGCCTGTCATCAAAGAGATGAGCATCGGCTACAATGGGAGATATTTGGTTTACCCCTATTTTCAGGAGGACGGAAAGTGCTATGCGGCACGGTGTATCTTGCCCAATAAGGAGGAGGATCATTTTTGGCACGGTAATGAGACATTCTTTTCCCATGAATTCCGAATCTTTAATGCCCCCGAGATTGAACGATGTGAAGATGGAGCCTTGTTTATCACGGAGGGAGAAAATAATCTTCTGACCATAAAGGAGCTTGGCTATCCAGGCATTGCCGTTCCTTCCTTTGCGGATCTGGAAACCATTGATCTGAATCGTTTGACCTTTTTAAATCATATTTTTTTGGTGACCAATCTTTCTCCTGAGGCCAATGTTTTAGCCCGTCTTCTGGCAGGACAATTGGGCTTTAAGGCACGGATCATTCAGTGGCCGTCTCATCTGAAGCGGGGCTATAGCCTTTGCCAACTCTCTAGAGATAAGGGGAAAGATTTCAGGATTGCTGTATCATCAATGATCAAACGATCTAAATCTTTTTCTCCGTTCTCATCCGTGGAAAAAGAGCAGAGACTTTTTGAAGAATATTTAGAGAGAGACAAAGGACGAACCTTGCTTGGATTGAGTTGCGGTTTTGAGAAGATGGACCAGGCGCTGAATGGTATTCGAGGCATTAATATTATGGGCGGACCGCCAAAGGCCGGAAAATCATGCTTCTTTATGCAACTGTCCACCGAGATGGCCAGGCGGAAAATACCTGTTATTTATTATGATTTTGAAAACGGTCGTCAGAAGATATACACTCGAACTCTTTGTCGGTTGAGCAGATTATCACAGGAAAAAATCAGGCTGCAGGATATGGATTCGGAAGAGTTCGGCAGGCTTAATACCGCTCATGCGGAATTCGAGAATATACTCTCATTCTTTAGGGTGGTCACGGATCGGAAGCTTAGCCCGGATATCATGCGACGGCACATTGATTTTTTACAGAACGAAACACATAGATCCGAAACATTGGTGGTCCTGGATAGTCTTCATAAACTGCCGTTTAAAGATCTCTCAGAACGACGGACCGGTATTGACGAATGGCTCCGTCATTTAGAAACCATTCGGGATGAACAAAATGTAGCCTTTTTGGTGATTTCTGAATTATCAAGGGGCGAAGAGGGGCGTTATAGTAAAAAACCGGATCTCGGGTCTTTTAAGGAGTCCGGCGATATTGAGTACAGCGCCGATAATGCCATGATCCTGATGCCCGACTGGGACCCTATGGATCCCATCTCAAAAAAAGGGCGGGAGAGTTCTTTATATCTGGTGGCCAGCCGGGAAAACAATCCGGGTAAGGTTGCTACCTATGTATTGGAATATCCGTTTTGGGGATTTGGAGAGATATAAATGTTTAGAGGGCTCCCTTTAGACATGAATTAGAAAATAAAAGGAGAGATGATTATGCTGGATAACGACACAATAAAATCGATACTTGCCCGCCGGAGTTATAAGGCCTTCGATAGCAGGCCTGTTAAAGAGGATATCCTTGAAACGATTATTGAGGCAGGTAAATACGCGCCGACTGGCAGGAACAGGCAGGCCTGGCATTTTACAGTTGTTAAGTCTGAACACGGTAAAAAGATGTATAAAGAGGCGCTTGAAGATATGATAAAAAACGGTGGAGGCCATAAAGGAGCGCCGCCACCTGTTCCGCCAAATATAATCGTAAAACCTGAACCCGAGTTCAGAGGTGCACCGGTAATGATCCTTGTTTCAGGTCCCGCTTCAGATGAACTCGTTCGCATAGACTGTGCATTGGCTATGGGAAATATGTTTATTGCTGCCGCTTCTTTTGGGGTGATGTCAGGATGGACCCATACCACTGTCAGAGACCTTTTTCCAGATCCTGTTGTAAAGAAAAAGTTCAAAATTTCTG
>CAZCMD010000260.1:0-4893 GCA_964499695.1 uncultured Desulfatiglans sp. | reverse complement strand
TCTCCGTGGTTTAAAAATATATTATCATATTTAAGCAAACATATGCGTATAAAGATGTGAGTCAAGGAGGTATTCTTTTACCGCTTAATCATGGCCTGAATGTAAAAAACTATATGGCATATCCCGCTTTTTCAACCAAACTGCGCGAATTTGCCAGCAGTTTTGATAAAAAACCATCGGGCAGCCCTGCGCCCTGTATAATCTTCCCGGCAAATGCCTCTGTTACAATATTTTCAGGTTCATGACAGTCTGAATCAAGGACCATTCTGGCGCCTTTTTCTATCGCAAGTCTTGCCACATGTCCATTTGTAAGGCTGTGCCCTGACCTTGCCGTTATCTCCAGGAAAACACCCTTCTCTGCTGCAAGCCTTACCTCGTCAGGTGTTATTAAACCGGGATGTGCCAGTATATCAATACCTGCCTCTATGCCTGCCCGGTTTGTACCCGGTGCAACGGGTTCTGCTATGGTTTCACCGTGCAGGACAATTATACGGGCACCAAGATCCCTTGCCTGCCTTACTAATCCTGCAATAAGGGATGGGGGCACATGGGTAATCTCTATACCGGGTATAACAGTAACAGACTGTGCCCTGTTCAGTTCATCAGAAACCTTTATTATCCTCGGGATAATGAAATCCACGTTAGACTGGTCAACATGATCGGTTATGGCAATAGCCCTGTAGTTAGCCGCCTCATATCTTCTTGTGAGTTCTGCCGGGATCAGGACGCCATCACTGAATATGGAATGTGTGTGAAGATCAATCATCATGTTACATCTTGTATTTGCCGAAGTCTTCAGGGTTGAGATTTTCAAGGATCTCCTGCCACCTTTTCCCCTCTTCGGTCTTTACTTCGGGTTCAGCGCTCATGAGATCGATGTGCCTTGATTTATCAATTACCTCTTCAGATACGAAAACCGGGGCATTTACCCTGAGCGAAAGGGCAAGGGCATCGCTCGGCCTTGCATCCACCTGTATCAGATTTCCATTATGAGCAATATGAATGAGGGCATAATAGACATTGTTTTTAAGGTCGCATATCTCTATCTTTTCTACCTTAACATCAACCATATCAAGGATATTCTTTAAAAGGTCATGTGTCATGGGCCTGTCAAAATCTATCTTTTCCATCTTGCTCGCTATGGCAGTTGCCTCCATAAGACCAATCCAGATGGGTAGCGTTTTTTCACCATCGACCTCTTTAAGGATAACAATGGGACTGTTAGTTATGGGGTCCATTGTTAATTTAGATATGGTCATTGGTTTAAACATTCTCTCCTCCCTTGAATTTTTTTTATTTTCAGGTTACTTATATTCTTGTACATAGTCATATGTTTGTCAATATAACTTTATTTCAGGCAATTTATCATAATCATGATTGCGGGAGAGACAATACCGGGCAATGAATAAAAAAATCAATAACGTAAACTTCCCCTGTTTCTTTGACTATAAACCGGTTTTTTTTCTCGGGTGGTTTTTCTACCGTTTATTCAGAAGGGTCAAACTGGATGAAAATATTAAAGACCCCATAAGGGTGATGCAGAGGGATGGAGCCATTGTTTATGTGATCAAATACAAGGGGCTCCTTGACTTTCTGCTTTATCACTTTGCAATGAGGATGCGGAGACTCCCTTACCCCAGGTTAGCTTTAGGTATGGATCTCTCCCTTGTACTGCCCATAGTAACCTTTGTAAAGGTCACATGGTCGCGCATCTCTGCCTTCATCTGTTTCCGGAGGACACAAAACCCCTATGATTCAGGTTTTTATGAAAGTATACTCAAGAGGAAAATACCCTCTCTTGTATCCCTCCTTGACCCGGCAGGCTTTGTTAAATCATTTATCTATTCCGAGACAGAAAGCCTCCCGTTCCTGATTGAGCAGCAGAGAAAATTGGCCTTTCCCATTTTTATTATACCGCAACTTACCCTTTTTAAACGTTCCGTAGAAAAAGAGGGTTTCAGGCTGAGGGACATATTTTTCGGTTACAAGGATAATCTGGGTACAATAAGAAAGATGATCCTCTTTTTCAGGCACCCCGGGTCGACCGTTATAGATTTTGCAGAACCGGTTAATCTCAAGGTGTATCTTGAGAATCAGCCTGAGGGAAAATCCACTGACCAGATAACCCTTGAACTTAAGGATGAGCTAATAAGGAGGATAGACGGCCAGAAAAGGATCATCCTTGGACCTATCATGAAATCGCGCCAGCAGTTAAAGGAGATAGTCCTTAAGGATAAAGAGATAACGGCCCTTATAGACAAGACCTCTGACAATGACCCTAAAAAGGTAAGGGCAAAGAGGAAAAAGGCCGGGGAGTATTATGACGAAATAGCTGCTGATTACAACAGCTCTTATGTGCGCCTTTTCCGTATCATCTTAAAATGGCTCTGGAAAAAGATATTTAACGGCATTGATACTGTCCCGTCCGAACTTGCTGTTATCAGGGAATGGGCGAGAAAGGGGCCGCTCATATATGTCCCATCACATAAAAGCCATGTTGATTATCTTGTACTTAATGATGTGCTCTATGACTTCAATATGCATATCCCCAGGATCGCCGCAGGCCAGAACCTCTCATTCTGGCCAATGGGCCACATATTCAGGAAGTGCGGTGCATTCTTTATAAGGCGTTCATTCCAGGGGGCAAAACTCTATTCCGAGGTCTTTACACGCTACATAAAGGCCCTGCTTCAGGAAGGCCATCCTATCCAGTTCTATATAGAGGGAGGAAGAAGCAGAAACGGTAAACTTGTGCAACCCAAGACAGGTTTTTTATCCATCATAATGGAGGCATATGAACAGGGCTACTGTAATGACCTTATATTTGTACCCACATCAGTGCTCTATGACAGGGTGGTTGAGGAGGGATCATATCTTAAAGAACTGGGCGGGGCACAGAAGGAGAGTGAAAATTTCAGACAGGTAGTGAGAGCAAGGCGTTTTCTGAAAAGCAGCTATGGCAGGATTTATATCCGCTTTGATAAACCATTTTCCATAAAGGAGTGGATGCAAGAGCAAAAAAAGAGCACACCAGGAGATTCACGCAGGGACATGCTTGCTGCTGATATTGCCCATTCTATTAACAGTATCACACTCATTACACCTCTTTCCATTATAAGCACAGCAATACTTACATCACACAGAAAAGGCTTTTACATGCCTGACTTAAGAAAAACCTGTGAGTTATTCATTGACCTTGCAAAAATGGTAAATGCGCCGGTATTTGAGGGGCTCACAGATATTGATAAATCCATAAATGAATCAATTTCCCTCTTAACAGAATGGGAGGTTATTGAACAGGTGAATGACCCCCAGGGAGGTGAAAATCCATTTTACTTTATACAGGATGATAAAAAACTTGATCTGGAATATTACAAAAATTCCATTATGCATTTCTTTATAGACTATTCCCTTGCAGCAATATCCATCCTCAGCCAGTCTGATGAGGATGCAAACCCTGAAACAGCCCTCTCTGTATTCAATTTTCTGTCAAACACCTTTGCGAATGAGTTTCTTTTTGATTCTGCCGTGAAATCTGTCGAGAGGTTTAACTCAATAACAGCTTCTTTCATTGAAAAGGGGTTTATTACAGATATCCCTGAAACAGGCAGGGTCAGGGTAACCAGGGCAGGGTTTGACAGGCTGCCATCTATCTCGGCCCTTGCAAAGACCTTTATTGAATCATACTGGGTAACGGCGAATGTAATGATGAAGGAAAGGGATGTAAAGATCTCTGGCGATAACCTCCTTAAGGAGATTATATCCACTGGCAAAAAATACTACAATTCCGGCGTAATAGACCATATCGGATCGGTTTCCCGTGTTAATTTTCAGAATGCCATTTCCTATATACACAAAAACATACTGCCTGCTGAAAAGAATAAGGCAGATGGGATGGTTTCAGAGGATAACACCCTTTCAGGGTTTATTAAAAAACTACATTCCCTTGGAAAGATAGGGGGATAAAGCTGTTACCTTTTTTGTTTATTCAGTCTTTTTTCTTAAAGGTGATGATCTTTCCCTGTTTTTTATCAGTCTTACCATTTCCAGTATCACTGCCGCCAGCATCATTTGCTTCTAATGGAAGACGTTCTATCTTCTCCAGTCGCATGCTGTTACCGCCCATTGTAAAATTTTCACCGTTTATATACTCTTCACGCAGTATCCATGTGATAACCTGATGGGGGATGCTTAAAAGGATAAGTGTCACCCGATACCACCCCTTTTTGATATCAGGTTCTATCCTCTCTATCCTGGCGTATATCCCTGGCTCATCCTTGAAGTATACAAGGACAAGATCACCTTCAATATTCATAATAAAACACCCCTCGTTTCCGGTAATATCAGTATCATATACATAACAGTTTTACATTCCAAGTAAAGGAAAAATATTTGGCAAAGGGCTCAACGCACAAGGGGTATGGAAAAAACGCTCATCATCTTATTCCTTCAGGGAGTATTTCCAGCTACTCTGAACTACATCCCGAATCACTACCATCAGACCCTTCCATTCATCTTCTTTAAAATTATTTATTGCCTGCATTACTCGTTGGTGGATTTTCATCCGGGATGGTTTCTTAAGGCGGATTATCAATATTCCATAATGTCTTTCATTACGTTGAGCTGAAAATCCTTTATCGGTTGTAATCAATAGTCGTTTTTCTTGTTGGACTATCTTCCACAACTCTTCATCGGTTATTCCTTGATCAGTTGTCCCACGAAGGTCTTTAACATCAAATCCCTTTGAACGCAGTTCTTTCACTGTAATAAATGGGATATTCTCATCCACAAATATCTTCATGGCTTTATCGATTAGCCTATCATCTCAATCGGTGTGAGTTGTTCTTCTGCGAGAGATGCTGCATATTCAAGGCATGCCTGTATATCTTCTGC